>NZ_JBJGYP010000001.1:0-337689 GCF_054050055.1 Geodermatophilus sp. SYSU D00814 | reverse complement strand
CCCCCCCCCCCCCCCCCCCCCCCCCCGCGCCCCCCCCCGGCCCGGCCCGCCCCCCCCCGGCCCGCCCCGAGGGGGGGGCCCCCCCCCCCGAGCCCGCGGTGGAGGTGGTCCTGCGGACACTCGTGCTCTGCCCCCGGTGCGGGGGCAGAGCACGAAGGCAGGGGCCCCCGGGTGGTCCCGCGGAGGCTCGTGCTCTGCCCCCAGGAGCGGGGCAGAGCACGACTGCGCGCAGGACGAGGTGCCGCCGCCCGCGGGCTCCGGACCCGGCCGTCAGTCCCGGAAGACGAGAGCGCTGCTGACCTGGGTGACGACCTCGTCCCACGCGGTGCGCAGCGGTCCGGCGTCCTCCGCGCGCAGCGGCGTGCCCGGCTCCCGCTCGCCGATCGCGACGGCACGGCCCAGCGGCGCGGACGGCGCGAGCAGCTCCTCGACGCGGGACAGGCCGGCGTACTCGGCGACGTCGCGGACCCCCTCCACCGGCTGGGCGAGGACGCCGTGGTCGACCAGTCCGGCCGCGCCGCCGGACACCTCGGCGAGGACCTCGGCGAGCTCGGTCAGGTCGTAGCGGTCCTGCTCGGCGGGCAGGGGCAGCGTGTCGGTGTCGGCGACCTCGGGCCACGACGCGATCTCGGTGAGGTCGTGCTCCTCGTCGCCGGCGACGAACCGGGCGAGGTCGGCGGGGGTGTCGAACAGCCAGATCTCGCCGTCGCGGCCGAGGAAGCGGGCGACGTCCTCCACGTAGCAGCGCAGCGTCACCCCGGCGCCGTCGGGGACCACCAGCTCCACCGGCAGGATCCCGACGGCCTCCCAGAACTCCGCCGCCGCGGCCACCGCCGCCGGCGTCGCGGTGATCCGGCTCCCGCCGCGGATGGTGCTCACCCCCGCGGTCGCCGCCTCCGCCGGCGCGGCCGCCGTCGACCCGGCCGCGGGCCGGTCGCCCGTGCCGTCGGAGCCCGGCGCCACGGTCCTCCGCGAGCCGGCCGCGCCGACCGCGGTGGCCCCCGCCGGCCCGACGTCCCCGGTGTCCTCCGCGGTGTCGTCCTCGTCGTCGAGGTCCTCGTCGTCGAGGTCGTCGTCGTCGGCGGCGGAGGGGTAGGCGTCGAGCGTGGTGGTGCCGGCGCCGGTCCAGTCCAGGTGGCCCGACAGCTCCTCGAGGACGTCCTCCCACAGGTCGTCGAGCGCCCCGCCGACGCCGCCCCACGCGTCCTCGCCCGAGCGGCCGACGAACGCCTCCACGCCCAGCCCCAGCGAGCCGATCTCCGGTCGCGCGACCAGCTCGGCCAGCGCGGGGAACTCGGTCTCGTCGTCGTCGAGGTCGGCGTCGTCGGTGTCCGCGTCGTCGGTGTCGCTGTCGGGCTCGGTCCGCTCGTCGAGGACCCGGGAGCCCACCGCCGGGGTGTCCTCGTCGGCGCCGCCGGTGTCGAGGCACTCGGCCAGCCGGGAGACGATGTCGACCGTGGCGGCCAGCTCCTCCACAGCCCACCGGTCGGGGTTCTCGGCGGCGATGTCGTAGACGCCGTCGAGGTCGTAGCGGTGGTCGTCGTCGGGCGTCAGGTCGGCCGCGCCCAGCTCCGCCACCACCGGCCAGACCGGGTGGTCGGCGAGGTCGTGGTCGGTGGCCGTGCGGCAGAACGCGGCCAGCGCGGCCGGGGTGGGGAACAGGTGCACCGTGGCGGTGTCCCCCTCGGAGGTGCCGAGGAAGGCCTGCCACTCCTCGCCGTCCTCCTCCCACGGAGGCGCCCACAGGGTGTAGCCGGTGCGGTCGTCGAGGATGAGCGCGATGGGGACGATGCTGGGCCTGGCCACGGAGCCCATCCTGCCCGGCGCCGGCCGCGCCCGCGCCCGTGGGTTCAGGCTCCGGTTCACGCAACGACGGGCTCGGCCCAGTCGACGTGGTGGCCGGTGAGCCAGGCGTCGGGCGGCGTGCTGCGGCGGGCGAGGTGGCGCGCGAACAGCGGCATCACGACCCGGTCGCGCACGAAGCGGCCGACCGGCCCGGGCGCCTTGGCGCTCCCCGTGCGCCGGCCGCGGCGCACCACGGCCTCGACCCGGCGACGGCGCAGCCGCACGTAGGCGGCGCACGCGTCCTCGGCCCGGGGGAGGTCGCGCAGGCAGCGGGCCAGCGTGACGGCGTCCTCGAAGGCCATCGACGCGCCCTGCCCGGACGCCGGCGAGGCCGCGTGCACGGCGTCCCCGACGAGCACCATCCCGTCGCGGTGCCAGGTGGGCACCCGCGGCAGGTCGTAGGTGGGCCAGCCGGCGAAGAGGTCGCACAGGCGCTGCCGCCACGCCTCCGGGTCGTCCGCGGCGACGTCGTCCCGCGTGGGCTCGTCGCGGCTCGGCGGGTTGGTGAACCACCAGACGTCCCGTCCGGGGGCGCGGCGGCGTCGAGCCCGGGAGACCGGCCTCGCGCCGGTCTCGGTCACCGCGCTGCTCGACCGGCTCGAGCGCAAGGGGGCCGCCCGCCGGGTGCCGCACCCGACGGACGGCCGGCGCGCCCTCGTGGAGATCGACCCGGGCCACCTGCAGCGCCAGTACGCGGTCTTCGCCGACCTCGTCCACCGGCTGGAGGAGCTCAACGCCGAGTTCACCGACGACGAGCTGGCCACCGTGCTGCGCTGGCTGCGCGGTGCGGCCGCCCGTCAGCTCGAGGCGACGCACCGGCTGACCGACGACGCGGCGTCCTGACCCTCGGGCCGGGGAGCCTCAGAGCCCGATCGGGTGCCACACCGTCTTGGTCTCGAGGAACCGCGTCATCCGGGACGTGCCCGGGTCGGCGGTCCAGTCCGGCTCCTCGGCCGGCGGGCGCAGCACCCGCTTGATGCTGCCCGCGGCCAGCCGCTCGAGCTCCAGCGCCCGGCCGGCCGGCGCGCCGGTCAGGTCGACGGCGTCGACGTCGTCGTGCTCGGCCAGCCAGGGGCCGATCTCGCCCGCGTCGCCGGTGAGCAGGTTGACCACGCCGCCGGGGAGGTCGCTGGTGGCCAGCACCTCGCCCAGCGTCACCGCCGGCAGCGGCCGCCGGTGGGAGGTCACGACGACGGCGGTGTTGCCGCCGGCGAGGACCGGCGCGAGCACGCTGACCAGGCCCAGCAGCGAGGACCGCTGCGGGGCCAGCACCGCGACGACGCCGGTGGGCTCGGGCAGCGAGAAGTCGAAGAACGGCCCGGCGACCGGGTTGGCGCTGCCGAGGACCGCGGCGAGCTTGTCGGTCCACCCGGCGTACCAGACCCAGCGGTCGATGGCGGCGTCGACGACGGCCCGCGCCCGCCCGGAGGACAGTCCCTCCCCGGCGGCGACCTCCTCGCAGAACTGCGCGTGCCGGCCCTCCATCACCTCGGCCACCCGGTAGAGCACCTGGCCGCGGTTGTAGGCGGTGGCCCGCGACCACCTGCCGAACGCGGCCCGCGCGGCGACGACGGCGTCGCGGGCGTCCTTGCGGGAGGCCCACGCGGCGTTGGCGAGGAACGCGCCCCGGGAGTCGGTGACCTCGTAGGTGCGGCCGGACTCCGAGCGGGGGAAGGCCCCGTTCACGTACAGCTTGTAGGTCTTGCGGACCGCCAGACGGTCGCTCACCGGGAGCTCTCCTTCAAGTACGCGGCCAGCCCGTGGCGGCCGCCCTCGCGGCCGTAGCCGGACTGCTTGTAGCCCCCGAAGGGCGACGTCGGGTCGAACTGGTTGAACGTGTTGGCCCACACCACGCCGGCCCGCAGCCGGTCGGCGATCGCGAGGATCCGCGAGCCCTTCTCGGTCCAGATGCCGGCCGAGAGGCCGTAGGTGGTGTTGTTGGCCTTGGCGACCGCCTCGTCCGGGGTGCGGAAGGTGAGCACCGACAGGACGGGGCCGAACACCTCGTCGCGGGCGATCCGGTGGGCGGGGGAGACCTCGGTGAACACCGTCGGCGGGAACCAGAAGCCGCGGTCGGGCAGGTCGCACGCCGGCTGCCAGCGGTGCGCGCCCTCGGCCTCGCCGATCTCCGACAGCTCCCGGATGCGCGCGAGCTGCTCGGCGGAGTTGATCGCGCCGATGTCGGTGTTCTTGTCCAGCGGGTCGCCCACCCGCAGCGTGCCGATCCGCCGCTGCAGCGAGGCGATGACCTCGTCGTGGACCGACTCCTGCACCAGCAGCCGGGAGCCGGCGCAGCAGACGTGCCCCTGGTTGAAGAAGATGCCCCGCACGATGCCCTCGACGGCCTGGTCGATGGGGGCGTCGTCGAAGACGATGTTGGCCGCCTTGCCGCCGAGCTCGAGGGTCAGCGTCTTGCGGGTGCCGGCCACGGCGCGGGCGATCGAGCGGCCCACCTCGGTGGAGCCGGTGAAGGCGACCTTGTCGACGTCGTCGTGCTCGACGACGGCCCGGCCGGTCTCGCCGGCGCCGGTGACGATGTTGACCACCCCGGGCGGCAGGTCGGCCTGGCGGCACACCTCGGCGAACAGCAGCGCGCTCAGCGGGGTGGTCTCGGCCGGCTTGAGGACGACGGTGTTGCCGGTGGCCAGGGCGGGGGCGACCTTCCACGCCAGCATCAGCAGCGGGAAGTTCCACGGGATGACCTGGCCGGCCACGCCGTGCGGGCGCGGGTCGGGGCCCAGCCCCGCGTGGGCGAGCTTGTCGGCCCAGCCCGCGTGGTAGAAGAAGTGGGCCGCGGCCAGCGGGACGTCGACGTCGCGGGACTCCCGGATCGGCTTGCCGTTGTCCAGCGACTCCAGCACCGCGAACTCGCGGGCCCGCTCCTGCAGGATGCGGGCGATCCGGAACAGGTACTTGCCGCGGTCGGCCGGGCGCATCGGCCCCCACACGCGGGTGTACGCGCGGCGGGCGGCCCGCACGGCGCGGTCGACGTCGGCCTCGGTGCCCACCGCGATCTCGCTGAGCACCTCCTCGGTGGCCGGGTTGACCGTCTTCATCGGCTCGCCGGAGCCGTCGACGAACTCGCCGTCGACGAACAGGCCGTAGGACGGCGCGACGTCGACGATCGACCGCGACTCGGGGGCGGGGGCGTACTCGAACAGGCTGGTCATCAGTCCACCGATACGTGGTCGGGGCCGGAGTAGTGGCCGGTGCGCAGCTTCTGCCGCTGCTGGAGCAGGTCGTTGAGGAGGCTGGAGGCGCCGAGGCGGAACCAGTCGGGGGACAGCCAGTCGGCACCGACGGTCTCGTTGACCAGCACCAGGTGCTTGACGGCGTCCTTGGTGGTGCGGATCCCGCCCGCGGGCTTGACGCCGACCTGGGTGCCGGTGGCGGCGCGGAAGTCGCGGACCGCCTCCAGCATCACCAGGCAGACCGGCAGCGTGGCCGCCGGGGAGATCTTGCCGGTGGAGGTCTTGATGAAGTCCGCCCCGGCGAGCATCGCCAGCCACGAGGCGCGGCGGGCGTTGTCGTAGGTGACCAGCTCACCGGTCTCGAGGATGACCTTGAGGTGGGCGTCCCCGCACGCCTCCTTCACCGCGACGATCTCCTCGAACACCTCGAGGTAGCGGCCGGACAGGAACGCGCCCCGGTCGATGACCATGTCGATCTCGTCGGCGCCGTTGCCCACGGCGTCGCGGACGTCGGCGAGCTTGACCGCCCGGCTGGCCCGGCCGCTGGGGAAGGCGGTGGCGACGGCGGCGACGTGGATGCCGGTGCCCGCCAGCGCCTCCCGCGCGACGCCGGCGAGGTCGCCGTAGACGCAGACGGCGGCGACCGCCGGGCAGGAGGGGTCGTCGGGGTCGGGACGGCGGGCCTTGGCGGCCAGCGAGCGCACCTTGCCGGGGGTGTCGGCGCCCTCGAGCGTGGTCAGGTCGACCATCGCGATCGCGGTGTCGATCGCCCACGCCTTGGCGGTGGTCTTGATCGAGCGGGTGCCCAGGGTGGCGGCGCGCTGCTCGGCCCCCACCTGGTCGACACCGGGCAGGCCGTGCAGGAAGGCGCGGAGGGCGGCGTCCGAGCGGGTCACGTCGTCGAACGGCGCCGCGGGCCCCGGGCCGGGCCGGGTCCCGGCCGCCAGCGTCCCGGGGTCGAGCACGTGGGTCATGCCGCCATTCTCCCTGTCCCGCCACCCGGTCCGGGAGCGCGGTCGCTCCGAGGGGGTGCCCGCTTCCCGGCCGGGGCCCCGGAGCCGACCGATACGGTGGCGCCCGTGCAGCTGACCGTCGTCGACCACCCGCTCGCCCGCGCCCGACTGTCGCGGATGCGCGACGAGCGGACCGACAACGCCGCGTTCCGTGCGGCGCTGCGCGAGCTGACGCAGATGCTGGTCTACGAGGCCACCCGCGACCTGCAGCTGGCCGAGGAGGAGATCACCACCCCGGTCACCACGACGACGGGCTACCGGCTGGCCGCGCCGCCGCTGATCGTGCCGGTGCTGCGGGCGGGCCTGGGCATGGCCGACACCGCGCACGGGATGCTGCCGGAGTCGCAGATGGGCTTCGTCGGCCTGGCGCGCAACGAGGTGACCTTCCGGCCCGAGGCCTACATGGCCTCGCTGCCGGAGTCGCTGGTCGGCCGGCACGTGTTCGTCCTCGACCCGATGCTGGCCACCGGCGGGTCGCTGGTCGCCTGCTGCACGCTGCTCACCGACCGCGGCGCCACGGAGATCACGGTGCTGTGCGCGCTGGCCGCCCCGGCCGGGCTGCAGCGGCTGGAGGACAGCGGGCTGCCGCTGCGGGTGTTCACCGCCAGCGTCGACGAGGGGCTCAACGACAAGGCCTACATCGTCCCCGGCCTCGGCGACGCCGGCGACCGCCAGTTCGGCGCCGTCTGACCGTGCGCTTCGGGGTCCTGGGCACCGGTCACTGGGCCCGCACCGTGCACGCCGCGGCGATCGCCGCCCACCCCACCGCCGAGCTCGTCGGCGTCTGGGGGCGCGACGCGGCGAAGGCCGCCGAGGTCGGCGCGCAGTTCGACGTCCCCGGCACCGACGACCTCGCCGCGCTGCTGGCGCGGGTCGACGCGGTCGCCGTCGCCGTGCCGCCGGACGTGCAGGTGTCCCTCGCCGAGCAGGCCGCGGCCGCCGGGCGGCACCTGCTGCTGGAGAAGCCGATCGGCCTGTCGACCGCCGACGCCGACCGGGTGGTGACGGCGGTGCAGGCGGCCGGGGTCGCCTCGGTGGTGTTCTTCACCTTCCGCTTCCAGGCCGCGACGACCACGTGGCTGGCGCAGGCCGCCCGCACCCGGCTGGCCGGCGGCGCGGCGTCGTGGCTGTCCGCGCTGGCCGGGAGCCCGTTCGACTCCGCCTGGCGCCGGCAGCACGGCGCCCTGTGGGACATCGGGCCGCACGCGCTGTCGCTGCTGGTGCCGGCGCTGGGGCCGGTGGTGTCGGTGCAGGCCGGGGCGGGCGCCGGGGACACCGTGCACCTGGTCCTGCAGCACGCCACCCCGGGCGTGGCCTCGACGGTCACCCTGTCGCACACCGTGGCCCCGCTGGCGACCGGCATCGAGTTCTCGGTGCACGGCGACGCCGGCCGGCTGGTGCTGCTGCCCGACACCGAGAGCGCGGTGGAGTCGCTGTCGGCGGCGGTCGACGAGCTGGGCGCCGCGGCCCTCACCGGCGGCACCCACCCGTGCGACGTCGGGTTCGGCCGTGAGGTGGTCCGCGTCCTCGAGACGGCCTCGCGCGCCCTGGCCTCCGGCTGCCGGGAGTCCGTGCCGGCCTGACGTCGCAGGTCGGACTGCAGTCGCCCGCAAGGGCAGGGCAAGTGCCCGCCGACAGAGTCGCTCCCGACGACATCCAGCGCCCCTCGACCGGGGCCGGACAGGGAGCAACGGACATGAGCGAGTACTCGTACCCCGGCCACGGCGGCACCCGGACGCCGGACGCCGGCAGCTGGTACGTCCGCCGCGGGCGGATCGACCGGCGCACCTACTGGCTGCACTACGCCCTGCCGCTGTGGGCGGCGAGCGTCGCGGCGATCTGGGCCGACGTCGCCCTCGGGACCGCCTGGTACAGCGGGTCCTACGGCTACGACGGCTACTACTCCTACAGCGCCGAGGCCAGCTTCTCCGGCGGCCCGATCACGCTGCTGGTGTCGCTGCTGCTGTTCGCGCCCTCGATCAGCGCCGCGGTCACCCGGCTGCACGACACCGGCCGGTCGGGCTGGTTCCTGCTCTGGGGCCTGGTGCCCATCGCCGGCCCGATCGTGCTGTTCGTCGTCGTGGGCTGCCTGGCCGGCGACCCCGGCCGCAACCGGTACGACGGCGCCGTCCGGCCGACCCGGCGGGAGCCGCAGCTCGCGACCTGGTGAACCCGGTTGACCCGGCGGCCAGTCTGGGGAGGTGCGGTTGACCTTCCCCCGGCTGGCCGACCGGCGTCCGGTGGAGACGACGGTCGAGCGCGACGACGGCGTGGTGTTCGCCATGCGCGGGGCCGGCGGCGGTCCCGCGCTGCCGCACGACCTGGTGCACGCCCTGGTGGAGGCGGAGCTCCGGATGCCCGACGGGATCTGGGGCTGCGTGGCCGACGGCGTCGTCTGGACCAGCATGCGGCACGTCAGCGGCCGGCAGCCCCCGCACGCGGCGCAGCGGTCGGCGGCCCTGAAGCGGGAGCGGGCGGCGGCGATCCAGCGGGCCGAGGGGCTGGCCGACCTGGTCGCCCGCGCGTCCCGCGGCGCCGAGGTGCTGCCCGGCGAGGCCGAGCGCACGGGGCTCCCGGCCGACCGGCTGGCCGGCGCCGCGGCCGTGCTGGCCGAGGCCGGACGGCGCTGGCGGGAGCTGCCGGTGGGGGAGACCTGGACGCTGGAGTGGCGGGTGCCGCGGACGGCACCGCCGCGCCGGGAGCGCACTCGCGGTCGCTGACGCGCGCGGACACGCCGGGGTGAGCGGCCACGACCGCACGGTCGGCGGTCAGCAGCCGAGCGCCGCGGCGAGCTCCTCGAACGAGGCGACCGACAGGTCGGCGTCCGGGTCGGAGGCCGGCGGCACGGGGTCCCCGCCGAACTCGGCGGGCCGGTGCACGTAGGCCGTCGCCAGCCCCCGGGCCCGCGCGGCGGCGAGGTCGTCGGTGTGCGCGGCGACCAGGCACACCCGCGACGGCGGCAGGGCGAGCAGCCGCGGCGCGGAGTCGTAGACCTCCGGGTCGGGCTTGTAGTGGCCGGCGACCTCGGCGCCGAGCACCAGGTCCCACGGCAGCCCGCCCCGCCGCGCCAGGTCGACCAGCAGCCGCACCCCGCCGTTGGACAGCGGCGCGAGGAGGAACCGCCGCCGCAGCCGGGTCAGCCCGGGCACCGCGTCGGGCCACGGGTCGAGCCGGTGCCAGGCGAGCACCAGCTCGTCGGCGACGTCGTCGGGCACCCCGCCGACGCCGACCGCCGCCAGCGCCGCGGGCAGCGACTCGCGGTGCAGCGCGTCGAGCGGGACGAACGGCCGCTCGCCGCCGCGCACCCGCTGCATCGACGGCTGGTAGCGCGCCCGCCAGGCGTCGGCGAAGGCCGCGGCGTCGACGCCGGGCCCCAGCAGCCGGGCCGCCTCGCGGGCCACGCCGGCGCGCCAGTCGACGACGGTGCCGAAGACGTCGAAGACCAGCGCGCCGGCGTCCACCGCTACAGCCCCAGCGCGTGCGCCATCTCGCCGCGCAGCTGGTCGAGCTCGTCCTCGCCCCGGCCCCGCGCGGCGATCACACCGGCGTCGTCGTGCACCGGGACGACGGTCTCCAGGTACGCCTTGAGCTTCGGCTCGGTGCCGCTGGGCCGCACCACCACCCGGACGCCGTCGCCGAGCAGCCGGACGGCGTCGACCGGCGGGTCCTCGTGCAGCAGGTCGGCGGCGGTGACCTCGCGGCCGAGCAGCCGCCGCGGCGGGTCGGCCCGCAGCCGGGCCATGGCGTCGCTGATCAGCGAGAGGTCCTCGACCCGCGCCGACAGCTGGCCGGTGGCGAACAGCCCGTGCTCGATCGCGAGCTCGTCGAGCCGGTCGACGAGCGTGCGCTCGGTGGCCTTGAGCTCGGCGGTGAGCAGCGCGACGGCGAGGGCGGCGGAGATGCCGTCCTTGTCGCGGGCGACGTCGGGGGTCACCGCGTAGCCCAGCGCCTCCTCGTAGCCGAACACCAGCGGCGCCGAGTCGGTGCCGGCGCGGATGATCCACTTGAACCCGGTCGGGGTCTCGGCGAACCGCACGCCGTGGGCCTGGGCCAGCGCGTGCAGCAGCGAGCCGCTGACCAGCGAGGCCGCGTAGGTACCGCGCACGCCGCGGCGCAGCAGCCAGTCGCCGAGCAGCGCGCCGACCTCGTCGCCGGTGAGCTGCCGGCCGTCGCAGACCACCGAGCAGCGATCGGCGTCGGGGTCCTCGGCGATGGCGACGTCGGCGCCGGTGCGCTCGGCCAGCGCGAGCAGCAGGTCGACCGCGCCGGGCTCCTCCGGGTTGGGGAAGGTGACCGTCGGGAACGCCGGGTCGGGCGCGTCCTGCTCGGGCACGCTGGCCGGCGCGGTGAACCCGGCGGCGGTGAACACCGCCCGGGTCGTTGCCGCGCCCACGCCGTGCATCGCGGTGTAGGCCACGGTGACCGCGGCGCGGTCGGCGGCCGGCACCCGGTCGGGCTGCAGCGCCGCGACGACGGCGGCCACGTAGCCGGTCTCGACGTCGTCGCCGAGGGTGGTCCACTCGTCGGACAGCGGCACGTCGCACGCCGGGCCGACGGCGGCGATGGCGGCCTCGATCTCGCGGTCGGCCGGCGGCACCAGCTGGGCGCCGTCGGCGAGGTAGACCTTGTAGCCGTTGTCCTGCGGCGGGTTGTGGCTGGCGGTGACCATGACGCCGGCCACGCAGCCCAGCGACCGGACCGCCGAGGACAGCACCGGGGTGGGCAGCGGCCGGGGCAGCACCTGGACGGCGAAACCGGCGGCTGCCAGCACCGCGGCGGTGACCCGCGCGAACTCGTCGGAGCGGCGCCGGGCGTCGAAGCCGACGACGACGCCGCCGCGGCCGAAGCCGGCGTCGGTGAGCCAGGCGCCGAGCCCGGCGGCGGCCCGCGTGACGACGGCGGCGTTCATGCCGGCCGGCCCGGCGCGCAGCGGACCGCGCAGCCCGGCGGTGCCGAAGGTCAGCGGCCCGGCGAAGCGGCGCTCGAGCTCGGCGGTGTCGCCGGCCGCGACGAGCGCCTCGATCTCGCCGCGGTCGCCGGGGTGGGGGTCGGCGGCGGCCCAGGCGCGGGCCCGGTCGAGGAGCGGCTCGGCGGCGCTCACGACCGCGCCCCGGCGATCTCGGCGTCGAAGCGCGGGAGGGTGAACTCGCCGCCCACCCGCCGGTGCACGGGATCGGCCGGGTCGGGCTCGCCGTGCGCGGCCACCAGCGCCGCGGCGAACGCCTCGGCGTCGTCGGCCGGCTCGTAGCCCAGCTCGCGGGCGGCGGTCAGGTCCCACCAGCCGCGGGTGTTGGCCGACACGCCCCACACGACGCGGAAGCCGGGGGAGGGCGCGGTGAGCGCGGCGTGCACGAGGGAGACCGCGTCGCGCGGGGAGAGCCAGGTGGCCAGCGCCCGCAGGCTCGGGGGCTCGGGGGCGTGGGTGCCGATCCGCAGGCAGACGACGTCGAGGCCGTACCGGTCGGCGTAGAGCGCACCCAGCGCCTCCCCGGCCACCTTGGTCACGCCGTAGTAGGTGTCCGGCCGGGGCGGGGCGGCGTCCTCGCGCAGCGGGCCCGACGCCGGCCGCTCGGTGAACCCGGTGGCGTGGTTGCTGCTGGCCAGCACCACTCGGCCCACGCCCGCGCGGCGCGCGGCCTCCAGCACGCAGTAGGTGCCCTCGACGTTGGCGTGCGAGACCGCGGCCCAGGTGGACTCGGTGGAGACGCCGGCCAGGTGCACGACGGCGGCGGCCCCCCGCGCGGCGGCGGTGACCGCGTCGAGGTCGGTCACGTCGGCGACGACGATCTGCTCCCCGGCCCGCGGCGCGGCCACCTCGGCCGCGTCGAGGCTGCGCACCGCCCAGCCCCGCTCGGGCAGCCCCGCGCGCAGCACCGTCCCGATCTGCCCCGCGGCGCCGGTCAGCAGGACCGGACCGGTCACGGCAGCCGCCCGGTCAGCTCCACCAGGTACTCGCCCAGCCGGCTCGCCGCGGCCTTGCCCGCTGCGAGCACCTCCTGGTGGTCGAGCTCCTCCCCGGTGACGCCGGCCGCCGCGTTGGTGACCAGCGACAGGCCGACCACCTCCATCCCCGCGGCACGGGCGGCGATGGCCTCGAGGGCGGTGGACATGCCGACGAGGTCGGCGCCCAGGGTGCGCAGCATCCGGATCTCCGCCGGCGTCTCGTAGTGCGGGCCGGGCAGGGCCGCGTACACGCCCTCGGCCAGCTGCGGGTCCAGGGAGCGGGCCAGCTCGCGCAGGCGCGCGGAGTACAGGTCGGTGAGGTCGACGAAGGTCGCCCCCACCAGCGGCGAGCGGGCGGTGAGGTTGAGGTGGTCGCTGATCAGCACCGCCTGGCCGACGCGGTGGTCGGGGGACAGGCCGCCGGCGGCGTTGGTGAGGACGACGGTGCGCACGCCGGCCGCGGCCGCGGTGCGCACCCCGTGCACGACCGGGTCCACGCCGCGGCCCTCGTAGAGGTGCGTGCGGCCCAGGAAGAGCAGCACCCGCCGGGAGCCGACGCGCACCGAGCGCACCTCGCCGCCGTGGCCGACCGCGGTGGGGGCGGCGAACCCGGGCAGCTGGGCCATCTCGACGGACCCGACCGGGGTACCGAAGGCCTCCGCCGCCGGCGCCCACCCCGATCCCATGACGACGGCGACGTCGTGCAGGCCACCGAGCGCGGACTGCAGGTCGTCGGCCGCGATGCGGGCGAGGAACGAGGGGTCGGGACCGGGAGCGCGATCGTTCACCCGGCGACGCTAACCCAGGACCCCGGCCCGCCCCGCGCCCGCGGCGGCGGTGTCCGCCCGGACCCGCCGACCCACCCGTCCCAGCCGTCCCCGGCCGCGTGTCGGCCCGGGACGGCGGGGCGGCGGCCCCCGACCATGGGCCGGTGCAGCGAACGGTCATCGACGGCGTCCCGGTGTTCACCGCGGGCGGGCGGGAGCGGACGACCGCGGCGCTGGTCTTCGGCGTGGGCCTGCGCGACGAGACGTTCGCGACCATCGAGGTCACCCACCTCGTCGAGCACCTGGCGATGGCCGCGCTGCCCCGCACGCACCTGCGCTGCAACGCCGTCACCGACGTCGACAGCACCGCCTTCTTCGCCACCGGCCGGCCCGAGGCGGTCGGCGCCTTCCTCGAGGGCGTCTGCCGGGCGCTGGCCGACCTGCCCACCGACCGGCTGGCCGCGGAGGCCGGCGTCCTGCAGGCGGAGGGCTGCGGGTCGACGTCGTCCACCGTCAGCGCGCTGTGGGCCGCCCGCTACGGCCTCACCGGCCCGGGGCTGACGGTCTCGGCCGGGCCGGGGCCGCACCACCTGACCGAGGACACCGTCCGCGCCCACGCCGCCCGCTGGTTCGTCCGCGGCAACGCCGCGCTGTGGTGCCACGGGCCGCTGCCGGCGGACCTGCGACTGCCGCTGCCGGCCGGGCCGCGACCGCCGCGCCGGCTGCCGGTGCCGCGCCCGCAGGACGGGCCGGTGTGGACCCGCACCGACGCCCCCGGCGTCGGCCTGCTGCTGGCCACCGACACCCCCGCCGACGCCGCGCTCGCCGTGGGCGTGCAGGTGGCGGCGGAGCGGCTGCGCGACCGCGCCCGCCACGGCCGCGGGCTGTCCTACCGCGTGGACTCGCTGACCCTCGACCTGGCCGCCGACCGGCGCGAGGTGGCGCTCGTCGCCGACGCCCGCGAGGGTCACGACGCCGAGGTGGCCGACCTGGTGTGGCGCACCTTCGCCGAGCTGTGCGCCGACGGCCCGACGCCGGAGGAGGTCGGCCACGCCGTCGCCGGGCTGGAGGCCGAGCTCGACGAGGAGGACGCCGCCGGCGCCGAGCTCGCCGACGCCGCCTACTGCGCGGCGACCGGGCTGCCGTTCCGCCCCGCCGCCGCGACCCTGGCCGCCTGGCGGGCGGTGACCCCCGCCGACGTCACGGCCGCGCTGCGCCGCGCGGAGCCGACCGCCGTCCTCGCCGTGCCCGACACCGCGCCCTGGGACGGCCCGGCCGGCGTCGTGCGCCGGCCGCTGTGCGGCACGCTGCCGGAGCTGCCCGGGGGCGCGCTGTTCCGCCCGCCGCTGCACCGGCGGTTGCTGGACCCCGCCGCCCGGGTGGCGCTGGTCGTCTCCGGCGACGGCCTCGCCCACCGCGACGCCGACGGCGACGTGCACGGCGTCCCGTGGTCGCGGGTCGAGGCGCTGGTGCCCACCGACGACGGCCGGGGCGTCACCGTGGTCAGCCGCGACCTGTGCTGTGTGCACGTGCACCCCGACCGCTACGGCCCGCGGGCGGTCACCGCCGTGCTGGAGCGGGCTCCGACCGGCGCCCTGCTCGGCCGGCCCGCGAGCGAGGCGCCGGAGTACGCCGCCGTCTGACCGGCCGCCCCACCGCCCGCCGCCCGGCAACGGTGGGGCGGGGCCCCGGACGGGCCCCGGCCCCGCCGCGCGGAGGCGACGGGGCCGGAGGACGGATCAGCACTCGGGCAGGGGCACCAGGACGGCGACGACGGGCACGTCCGGCCACGACCGGTCGGCGACCGGCTCCCCGGTCAGTCCGGCGCGGGGCACCACGCGCACGCAGTGCGTGGTGCCGGGGTCCCCCTCGAACGGGACGGCGCCCGCGGGCCCGGCGGCGGCGAGCACGCCGGCGGTCACGAGCGGGGTCAGGACGGCGAGGGCGGCGACGCGCCGGCGACGGACGGCGCGGCTGCGGATCGGGCGGCGGCTGGTCATGACCGGTTCCTCCGGTTCTCCGGCGCCGGGCCGGTCCCGGCGACGCGGACAGCGCAGCGCCGCCCGGCTGCGATCCGGCTCCGGCCTGCCTGCGGTCGGCCTGCGTCGACCCGCGCGCGGGCCGCTGGGCACGCGGGACCCGCGGCGCTAGCTTCGGCGCCGTGCGCATCGCGGTCCTCGGACCGCTGGAGGTCCGGAGCGACACCGGCTCCCCGGTGGCGGTGCCCGGCGCCAAGGAGCGGCTGCTGCTGGCGCTGCTCGCCGCGGGGGCACCCGGTGCGGTGGGCGTCGACCGGCTCGCGGAGTCGCTGTGGGACGGCGACCCGCCGCCGAGCGCCCGCAAGTCGCTGCAGATCCACCTCGTGCGCCTGCGGGCCGCCCTGGACCCGCAGCGACCGCGTGGCTCGCCCGCGGGCCACGTCGTCCGCCGCGGTGCCGGCTACGCGCTGGACGTGACCGCCGAGGAGCTCGACGCCCTCGGCGTCGGCGAGCTGCTGGCCCGTGGCCGCGCGCAGCTGGCCGCCGGCGACGCCGCCGGTGCCGAGCGGGCACTGACCGCCGCCCTCGCCCTGTGGCGGGGCGAGCCGTACGAGGACTGGCCGGACGCGGCGTTCGCCGCGACCGAACGCCGGCGGCTGGCCGAGCTGCGGGCCGCCGCCCGGACCGCGCTGTCCGAGGCGAGGCTGGCCCTCGGGCGGCCGGCCGAGGTCGTCGGTGACCTGCAGCCCCTCGTCACGGAGGACCCGCTGCGCGAGGACTGGTGGCGCCTGCTCGTGCTCGCCCTCTACCGCTCGGGCCGGCAGGGCGACGCCCTGGCCACCCTCCAGCGTGCCCGCCGGGCGCTCGCCGAGGAGCTCGGCGCCGACCCGGGGCCCCAGCTGCGGGCCCTCGAGACGGCCGTCCTGGCCCAGGACCCGGTCCTCGACGCGCCCGGCGACGCGGCGGTCCCGCAGGGGCGGCCCCCGGCGCGCACCTGCCCGTACAAGGGGCTGGTCGCCTACCAGGCCACCGACGCCGGTCTCTTCCGCGGCCGCGACCGGGTGGTCGCCCGCCTCGTCGCCCGGCTGGTCGACGCCCCCCTGGTCGTCGTGTCGGGCGCCAGCGGCACCGGCAAGTCCTCGCTGGTCCGCGCCGGCCTGCTGCCCGCGCTGGCGGTGGGCGCCCTGCCCGGCAGCGGGACCTGGTCCGCGGTCGTCCTGACCCCGGGACCCCGGCCCGGCGCGGTGCTGCGGGCGCGCCTGGCCGACGCGCCCGCCGACCGCCCGGTCGTGCTGGTCTGCGACCAGCTCGAGGAGCTGTGGGCGCCGCGCGTGGACGCGGACGAGCGAGCGGCCTTCCTCGACGCGCTCCTCGCGCTGCTCGACGACGGACGGGTCGTCCGGTGCGTGGTGGTGCTGCGCGGCGACGCCGTCGGCCGGCTGGCCGAGCACGCCGCTCTCGCCGAGCGGCTCGGCGCCGCCCTCGTGCTCGTCCCGCCCATGACGGCGGAGGAGCTGCGCGAGGTCGTCGACGGCCCCGCGGCCGCCGTCGGTCTCACCAGCGAGCCCGACCTCGTCGACGCCGTCGTGGCCGACGTCGCCGGCCGCCCCACCGCCCTGCCGCTGCTGTCCACCGCGCTGGTCGGCACGTGGGAGCGGCGGCGCGGCGACCGGCTGACGCTGGCCGGTTACCTGGCGGCCGGCGGCGTCGCGGGCGCGGTCGCCCAGGCCGCGGAGGCCGCCTGGTCGGCCCTCGACGACGCGGGCCGGGAGACGGCCCGCCGCCTGCTCCTGCGGCTGGCCGACACCGACGACGGCGGCGCGCCGGTGCGCCGCCCCCGGCCGGTCGGGGAGCTGGGCCTGGAGGACCCTCGCCGGCGGGCCGTCGTCGACGCGTTCGTCGCCCGGCGGCTGCTCGCGGTCGACGGCGAGGTGCTCGACGTCGTCCACGAGGCGCTGCTGACCGCCTGGCCGCGGCTGTCCCGGTGGCTGGAGGAGGACGCGGCGGGGCGGGCGGTCCGCCGGCACCTCGCGCCCGCCGCCCGGGAGTGGTCCGAGCGCGGCGAGCCGGACGAGGAGCTCTACCGGGGGGCCCGCCTGGCGGCGGCGCTGGAGTGGGCGGCCGACGCCGACGTCACGCCCGCGGAGCGCCGCTTCCTCGACGTGTCGAGGCAGCGCGCCGACGCGGAGCTGACCGACGCGCGGGCGCGGCTGGACCGGGAGGTCGCCGCCCGCCGGCGCACCCGCCGGCTGGCGGCGGGACTGGCCGCGGTGCTGGCCGTCGCCCTCGTCGCCGCCGGGCTGGCGGTGACCGGACGGTCGGCGGCCGAGCGGGCGTCGCGGGCCGCCGCTCAGGCGTCGCTGGTGGCCGACGCCAACCGGCTGGCCGCGCTGTCGGCCACGGTCGGGCCGCTGGACGTGTCCGCCCTGCTCGCGGCCGAGGGGTACCGCCTCGCCGGCACCCCGGAGGCGGAGGACGCGCTGTTCGGCGGCCTGGTGGCGCGCCGGCGCGCGGTGCGGGCGACCTCGTTCACCGGCAACCTGTTCGGGACCCGGCTGGCCGGCGGCCGGGTGCTGGTCGTCTACGCCGGCCGCAGGGTCCTGCGGTGGGACCTCGACTCGCCGGGGCCGTCCGAGGTCCTGGTGGACGTGCAGGCGCGGGTGGAGGCGGGGGAGGACTGGGACACCTGGCTCGGGAACGGGGCCTCGCCCACCGACGACCGGGTGGTCACCTGGGGCGCCACCGCCACGGGGGAGCCGTGGATCAGGCTCGTCGACGGGGCGGGCCACGTCGACCTGCTGCCGGGTGCTGCACAGCTGGGCGGGGATCCCGTCCAGGTGTCCTACGCGGCCGACGGCCGTCTGCTGGAGGTCTTCGTCGCCGGCCCGGCCGGGGAGGCGGGCGGGATCCCGTGGCGGCTGGTGCGGGTCGACCCGTCCGGTGAGCCCCGCGGGGTGGTCCTGGACGGCACGCTGGCCGGGGCGACCGGCCCGCTGGGCGGGGACACCTCGGACGACCGGTCGGTGGACGTGCTGTGGTCGCGGGAGGACCCGGCCCGGGTGGTGCTGGTCGACCGCGCCGCGGGCAGGAGCGTGCCGGTCTCGCTCCCCGCCCGCGACGCGGCGGTGGTGGAGCACCGGGCGCTGTCCTCCGGCGCTGCCGTGCTGTGGGACGACGGCGCGGTCACCCTCGTCGACCGGACGGGTGCCGTCGTCCAGGACCTCGCCGTCCCCGGGACGGAGGTCGCCGACGTGGCCCTCGCGCCGGACGGGAGCTGGGCGGTCACCGTCGGCCAGGGCGGGGTGGTGCTCTGGGACGTCGACCCGGCGACGGGGCGGTGGTCGCTGCGGGAGGTGCTGACCGGGCACGCGGGCGACGTGCTCGCCGCCGACGTCGACGCCTCCGGCGAGCGGCTGGTGACCACCGCGGTCGACAACACGATCGTCGTCTGGGACGTCCGGCCCGACGGCGGCTTCGGGACCCCGCAGCCGGGCACCCCCGGTCGCTGGCCCGCCGGCGCCCCGGCCGTCGTCGAGCCCGGCCGGCTCGCGGTCCTCCCCACGCGCCGGATGCCGCCGGTGCACGGGGAGCCGCCCTACCTGGGGGAGGAGACCGTCGAGGTGGCGGCGACGTTCCTGGACCCGCGCACCGGGGAGGTGGTCGGGCAGGTCCCCGTCGGCGACACCGTCGCGGACGCGTTCCACGGCGCCTCCGCGGCGGTCAGCCCCGACGGCCGGTGGGTCGCCGTCACCTCCGGCCTGGCCGCCACGGTGCTCGACGCGCGCACGCGGGCGGTGGTGGCGCGGGTCGAGCTGCCGCCCTCCGGGGAGGTGGGCCTGGACGACCGGCCCTACCCCGCCGGTACCGTCTGCTGCGCCGCCTGGACACCCGACGGCTCCCGGCTGCTGCTGGGCGCCGGGGGCCACCTCCCGGGGGTGCTCGTCCCGACCGGACCCGAGCAGCCGCCGGGGGAGATCGCGGTCGTCGACGCCGGGACCTGGCGGGTGGTCGACTCCGTGCCGCTCGAGCTCCCGCCGTCGGTCCTGCGGCCCGACGGCACCGGTCGCCTGCTCGCGGTGGGGCTGACCAACGGCACCGAGGTCCTGGTGCTGGACGCGGCGACCCTGGCCGTGCTCCACCGGGCCCCGCTGCGCGTCGACGACAGCCCCTGGGCGCTGGCGTTCTCCGGGAACGGCCGGTGGCTGGCCGCCGCGGGGGAGTCGGGGAGGCTGCACGTGGTCGACACCCGGACGTGGCGGGCGCGCGAGCCGGCGACCCTCCGCGCGTTCGGGGCCACCCTCCAGCTCGGCTGGCTCGCCGACGACCGGACCGTCGTCGCCACCGGCCACGACGGGACGGCCGTGCTCTTCGACGTGCGGCGCGGCGTCGTACGGGGCGGCCCGCTGCCGGCGTCGTCCGACGGTGCCCCCGGCTACACCGCGCTGCTGCCCGGGAACGCCGGGGAGCTGGTGCTCGTCGCCGACGACCGTCCCGGGACGCGCTACCCGCTGGACCCGGCGGTCTGGTTGCGGGCCGCCTGCGACCTCGCGGGCCGTGACCTGACCCGCGCGGAGTGGAGCCGCTACCTGCCCGGCCGGCCGTGGGCGCCGACCTGCAGCGACCTGCGCTGAGGACCGCCCTCACCGAGCGGCGCGGCCCCGACACGGCAGGGTGGCGGCGCGCGGGGAACCGGCCGGCCGCGCCGGGGACCCGCCACCGGACCGGGCCGGTTCCTACCGTGGCGCGGTGCGGATCGCGGTTCTCGGACCGTTGGAGGTCCGGGGGGACGACGGCGCCCCCGTGCCGGTGCCGGGCGCCAAGGAGCGGCTGCTGCTGGCCGTCCTCGCCGCCGGGGCGCCCGCCGTCGTCCCGGCCGACCGCATCGCCGAGGAGCTGTGGGACGGCGACCCGCCCGCGTCGGCCCGCAAGTCGCTGCAGGCCCACCTCGTGCGGCTGCGCAGCGCCCTGGAGCCGGACCGTCCGCGCGGCTCCACGGGCCGCTACGTCGTCCGCCGGGGGCCCGGCTACGCGCTGACCGTCGAGCGGGCCGACCTCGACGCGCTGGCCCTGGGCGACCTCGCCGCCCGCGGCCGGGCCGCCCTCGCCGCCGGGGACCCGGCCGGGGCGAGGGAGCTCCTCGACGGGGCCCTGGACCTGTGGCGCGGCGACCCGTACGCCGACTGGCCGGAGGCGCCCTTCGCCCGGGTCGAGCGCCGCCGGCTGGGCGAGCTCCGCGACGGCGCCCTGACCGCGTGCACCGAGGCCCGGCTGGCGCTGGGGGAGGACGCCGCGCTCGTCCCGGACCTGGAGCGGATGGTCGCCGAGCAGCCGCTGCGGGAGGAGTGGTGGCGGCTGCTGGTGCTCGCGCTGTACCGCGCCGGCCGGCAGGCCGACGCCCTGGGCGCCGCCCGCCGCGCACGGGCGGTGCTCGCCGAGGAGCTCGGGGCCGACCCGGGGCCGGCGCTGCGCGCGGCGGAGGCCGCCGTCCTCGCCCAGGACCCCGGTCTCGACCCGGTCGCGCCCCTGCCCCGGGCACCCGCCCCGCTGTCCGGGGCCTGCCCGTACATGGGCCTGCGGGCCTACCGGGGAGAGGACGCGGCGCTGTTCGCCGGGCGCGACCGCCTGGTCGCCACCCTGGTCGCCCGCCTGGTGGACGCGCCGCTGCTGGCCGTGTCGGGGCCCAGCGGTGCCGGGAAGTCGTCGGTGGTCCGCGCCGGGCTGGTGCCCGCCCTCGCCGCCGGTGCCCTGCCCGGCAGTGCCGGGTGGCAGCCCCGGGTGCTGCTGCCGGGCCGCCACCCGGTGGACGCGCTCGCGGAGCTGACCGGGGAGGACCCGCCCGCGCGCCCCGTCCTGCTCGTCTGCGACCAGTTCGAGGAGCTGTGGGCCCCCGGGGTCGACGCGGCGGAGCGGGCGGCGTTCCTCGACACCGTGCTCGCGCTGCTGGACGACGCGGTCGTGGCCCGCTGCGTGGTCGTCGTCCGCGGCGACGCCGTCGGCCGGCTGGCCGAGCACCCCGGCTGGGTCGACCGGCTGGGACCGGCCGTCGTCCTCGTGCCGCCGATGACCGACCCCGAGCTGCGGGCCGTCGTCCGGGACCCGGCGGCGGCGGTGGGGCTGCGGGTGGAGGACGACCTGGTGGGCGCCGTGGTGGCCGACGGCCTGGGCCGGCCCGGGGCGCTGCCCCTGCTGTCGACCGCGCTGGTGGGCACCTGGGAGCGGCGCCGCGGCGACCTGCTGACCCTGGCCGGCTACGTGGCGGCCGGCGGCGTCGCCGGGGCGCTGGCCCGCTCCGCGGAGGCCGCGTACGCCGCGCTGGACGAGCCCGGCCGGGAGCTCGCCCGCCGGCTGTTCGTCCGGCTGGCCGACGTCGACGACGCGGGAGCCCTGGTCCGGCGGCCGGTGCGGGCCGCCGAGCTCGGGACCGACGGGCCGCGGCGCGCCGTCGTGGAGGAGTTCCTGGCCCGGCGGCTGCTGTCGGTGGACGCCGACCGGCTCGAGGTCACCCACGAGGCGCTGCTGACCGCCTGGCCGCGGCTGGCCCGCTGGCTGGAGGACGACGCCGCCGGCCGCGCGGTGCGCCGACACCTGACACCGGCGGCCGCGGAGTGGGACCGCGCGGGGAGGCCCGACGACGAGCTGTACCGCGGCGCCCGCCTGACCGCGGCGCTGGACTGGGCGGCCGGCGCGTGCGACGAGCTCACGCCGGTCGAGCGGGACTTCCTCGACGCCTCCCGCGCGCACGCCGAGCGCGACCTGGCCGACGCGCGGGAGCGGGCCGCGCGGGAGGCCGCCGCCCGGCACCGCACCCGCCGCCTCGCGGGGGTCCTGGCCGTGGTGCTGGTCCTGGCGCTCGTGGCCGCGGGGCTGGCCGTCTCCTTCCAGCGGGACGCCGAGGACCGGGCGACCGAGGCCGAGCGGACCTCGCGGGTGGCCGACGCCAACTGGCTCACCTCCCGGACCGGGGTGGCGTCCTCCCTGGACACCGCCGTCCTGCTGGCCGCGACCGCCGTGCGGCTCGCCAACACCCCGGAGACCCGGGACGGACTTCTGGCCCTGCTGGCCGAGCACCAGCGGGTGGCCCGGGCGGTGCCCTTCCCCGGCCGGGTCCAGGGTGGCCGGGTCGACGGCACCGGCACCCTCTGGCTCGGCGTCGGCGACCGCATCGTGGCCTGGTCCACGACGGACCGGGCGATGCCGCACGTGGCCGTCCGTCTCGACGGGACGTGGGGCGCCTGGATGGGCGCGGATCCCTCACCCCTCTCCGACACCCTCGCCACCTCCGGGGTGGCCGGCGAGGAGCCCTGGGTGCGGCTGGTCGGCAGGGACGGCGAGGTGACCCGGGTACTCGAGGGCAGGGGGGTCGGCGGATCCCCGCTGGACGTGTCGTACACCCCCGGGGGCGAGACCCTCGAGCTGCTCGTGGCCACCCCGCCGCCCGGCGGGCCCGAGGGTCCGGCCGAGTGGCGGCTGCGGACGGTCGGCGCCCTCGGTGGGGCCGCAGCGGACACCGGCGTCTCCGGGACCGCTCCGGCGGCGATGGACTCGCTGGAGGTCGACCTGGACGCGCGGTCCGGCCTGGCCGTCCTCTGGACCCGGGGCGGCGGCCCGGCCGTCCTGGTCGACGTCGCCTCGGGAGCGCAGGTCCCGCTCCCTGTCGACGCGCGGGACGCGGGGAGCGTCGGCTTCCAGGTGGTGGGCGACGGTGTCGTCCAGTTCTGGGACGACGGGACCGTGACCCGCCACGGCCGGGACGGTCGCGTGCTGCAGCAGCTCGAGGCGCACACCGCACCGGTCCGCAGTGCGGCGGTGTCGCCGAGGGGCTGGGCGGCCACCGCGGGGGACGACGGTGAGGTCGTGCGGTGGGAGGTCGACCCCGTCACCGGCGAGTGGTCGCGGCCCGAGGTGCTGACCGGCCACCGCGGGGACGTGATGGCCGCGGCGGCCGACCCGACGGGACAGCTGCTGGTGACCGCCGGTGTGGACGACGCCGCGATCGTCTGGGACATGCGCCCCGACGGCGCGTTCGGAGCCGACTACCCCGCGATGGCCGGGCGCTGGGTGTCCAACCGGCCGCGCGTCCTCGGGTCCACCGGGCTGGTCGTGGTCCCGACCCGACCGGTCACCGGGGTCGTGGGCGCCGACCCCTTCGGCCCACCCGACGACACGCGGGCGGTCGACGCCACGTTCCTCGACCCCGACAGCGGCGCGGTGGTGCACGAGGTGCCCCTCGGCGAGACCGCGCCGGGGGTGCTGTTCGGCTCCTCGGTGGCGGTGCGTCCCGACGGCGGTGCGGTCGCGGTCACCTGGGGGCTGGGTGCCTCCGTGCTCGACGCGGAGGGCCGCCGGATCGGGCCCGACGTCGTCCTCCCCCCGGCCGAGGAGTGGGAGTGGGAGGGGGTGTCGATGCCGGCCCTGGTCCTCTGGTCGGCGGGGTGGACGCGCGACGGCTCGCGGCTGCTGCTCGGCTCCGAGGGCGACCCCGACACCGGCGAGGGCGCGCGGCTGCTGGTCGTCGACCCGGCGACCGGGGAGGTCGAGGACCAGCGGGACGTCGGCGTGAGCCCGCAGGCGATCTCGCCCAGCCCCGACGGGGAGCTGCTGGCCGTCGCCAGCGCCATCGACGAGCGGGTCGTGCTGCTCGACGCCGGCACCCTGGAGGTGACCGACACCGTCGAGCTGCTCGACGGCGACCGGCCCTTCGACGTCGCCTGGTCACCGGACGGGCAGCTGCTGGCCGTGGTCGGGGACGCCGGGCTGCTGCACGTCGTGGACGTCGCGACCGCCCGCGCGCGGGAACCGGTCGGCATCTCCCCGCTCAGCCTGCTGCAGGCGGAGTGGCTCCCTGACGGCCGGACGGTGGCGACGGCGGCGATGGACGGCACCGTGACGCTCTTCGACGTCGAGCGGGGGCTGCCGCGGACCGGCCCCATCCGGGCCTCCCCGAGCGGGACCGCCCCGTACACGCACCTGCTCCCCGGTCCCGACGAGGAGCTGGTCGCCTTCAGCGGCGCGGTGCCCGGCCGGCGCTACCCGCTCGACCCCGACGCGTGGCTCACGGCCGCCTGCGAGCTGGCCGGACGGGACCTGACCCGGGCCGAGTGGGAGCGCTTCCTCCCCGCCCGCGCGTGGCAGCCGACCTGCACCGACCTCGACTGAGCGCCGGGCCGCCCCACCGTCCGCCGCCCGGGGACGGTGGGGCGGCAGCTCGGGGACGGGGTCCGGCCCCGCCGTCACGGGGACGGCGGAGCCGGGGTCGGGCCGGGCGGCCTGGGACCGGCGCGACGTGCTCAGGCCGACGGGGTGGCGCAGGCCGGCTGGGAGAGCAGGTACCGCTCGTAGGCGTCGGAGAACAGCTGCCGGCCGTCGCCGTCGGTGCCGGGCCAGTCGTCGACCTGCCCGAGCAGGGCGGAGCAGGTCGGGGTGCGGTCGTCGAGCGCGGCCGGGTCGGCTCCCGCCGCCGAGGCGGTCAGGACGGTGAGGGCGGCGACGGCGGTGGTGACGGTGGTGGTGACCACGGCGGTGCGGACGCGGGTGCGGGTCGGGCGGCGGGTGTTCACGACGGCTACCTCCGGTGCGGCGCCGGGCGGGTCCCGGCGACGCCACCAGGGCAGCGGGGAGCGGTTGTGGGACCGGCCGCGACCGGTTGCGGTCCGGTTGCGGTGGACCGGCCGACCGGCGTGATCCTCCCTACACTCACCGGCGTGCGGATCCCGTTCGCCTCCTCGGAGCGCTCCAGCCTCGGTGTGGAGTGGGAGCTGCAGCTCGTCGACCGGCAGAGCCGGGAGCTCAGCGCGGGCGCCGTCGAGGTCCTCGAGGAGATCCGGCCCGACGGCGCGGACGAGCACCCCAAGGCCAAGCACGAGCTGCTGCAGTCGACCGTCGAGGTCATCACCGGGGTCTGCACCACGGTCGGGGAGGCGAAGGCCGACCTCGCCGCCACCGTCGCCGAGGTCGCCGCCGCGGCCGACCGGCGCGGCCTGGGCCTGCTGTGCGCCGGCACCCACCCGTTCACCGACTGGCAGACCCAGCTGATCTCGCCCAAGGAGCGCTACCTGCAGCTGGTCGAGCGGATGCAGTGGCTGGCCCGGCGGCTGCAGATCTTCGGCGTCCACGTGCACGTCGGCGTCCGCTCCCCGGACAAGGCGATGCCGATCGTCAACGCCCTCACCCAGTACGTGCCGCACTTCCTGGCGCTGTCGGCGTCCTCGCCGTTCTGGGTCGGCTGCGACACCGGCCTGGCCTCGGCGCGCAGCAAGGTCTTCGAGGGCATGCCGACGGCGGGGCTGCCCATGCAGCTGCCCGACTGGCCGGGCTTCGAGCACTACATGGAGACGCTGATCACCACCGGCGCCATCGAGAGCGTGCGCGAGGTCTGGTGGGACATCCGCCCGCACCCGGGCTTCGGCACGGTGGAGCTGCGCATCTGCGACGGGCTGCCGACCCTCGACGAGGTCGGCGTGGTCGCGGCGCTGTCGCAGTGCCTGGTCGAGCAGTTCGACGCCCAGCTCGACCGCGGGTACACCCTCCCCACCCCGCCGGAGTGGGTGCTGCGGGAGAACAAGTGGCGCGCGGCCCGCTACGGCCTCGACGCCGACGTCATCGTCGACGAGAAGGGCACGGTGCGGCCGGTGCGCCAGGCGCTGCTCGACCTCGCCGAGGACCTCGCGCCCACCGCGCGGCGGCTGGGCTGCGAGGACGAGCTGGCCGGCGTCGAGCGGGTGCTCGCCGTCGGCGCCTCCTACCAGCGGCAGCGGGCGGCGGCGCTGGCGTCCGACGGCGACCTGCGCGCCGTCGTCGACGGGCTGCTCACCGAGCTCCGCGACGGCCTGCCCGCCGCCGGCCCCGCGTCCGGCCCGGAGGGTCCCGTGCCCGGCCCGTCGGCGTGCGCCGGCGGGCACGCCGCATGACCCGCGACCCCGAGGAGCTGGCCGCAGGACTCGACGCCTGGGTGGCCGAGCGCCTGGACTCCTTCGTCGGCGTGCGCCGGCACCTGCACGCCCACCCCGAGCTGGCCTTCGCCGAGGTCGAGACGACGGCCTACCTGGAGCAGCGGCTGGTCGAGGCGGGGCTGCTGCCGCGCCGGCTGCCCAGCGGCACCGGGCTGGTGGTCGAGGTCGGCTCGGGCGACCCGGCGGTGGTGCTGCGCGCCGACATCGACGCGCTGCCGCTGGCCGACCTCAAGGACGTCCCGTACGCCTCCACCCGCGAGGGCACGTGCCACGCCTGCGGCCACGACGTGCACACCACCGTGCTGCTCGGCGCGGCGCTGGCGCTCAACGCGCTCGACGAGCTGCCCGGCACGGTGCGCTGCGTGTTCCAGCCCGCCGAGGAGACCGTGCCCGGCGGCGCCACCCACGTGGTGGCCGCCGGTGTCCTCGACGGCGCCTCGCGGGCCTTCGCGCTGCACTGCGACCCGGCGATCCCGGTCGGCACCGTGGGCCTGCGCACCGGCTCGATCACCGCCGCCTGCGACCGGGTCGACGTCACGCTCACCGGACCCGGGGGGCACACCGCGCGGCCGCAGCTGACCGTCGACCTCGTCGACGCCCTCGGCCGGCTGATCACCGACCTGCCCGGGCTGCTGTCGCGCCAGGTCGACCCGCGCGCCGGCTTCTCGCTGGTGTGGGGTGCGGTCAACGCCGGCGTCGCGCCGAACGCCATCCCGCAGCGGGGCACGCTGCGCGGCACCGTCCGCGTGCTCGACCGCGAGCAGTGGAAGAGCGCCGAGCCGCTGCTGCGCCGGCTCGTCGAGCAGGTCGTCGCCCCCACCGGCGCGCGGGTCGACGTCGAGTACGTGCCCGGGGTGCCGCCGGTGGTCAACGACCCGCGGACCGTCGCGCTGCTGCGCGCCGCGGCGCTGCAGACCGTCGGCGCGGACAACGTCCACCTGTCGCCGCAGAGCATGGGCGGGGAGGACTTCGGCTGGTTCGCCGACGTCCTGCCGATCGCCCTGGCGCGGCTGGGGACGAACGGCGGCGGCGACCCGCTCGACCTGCACCGCGGCACCTTCGACGTCGACGAGCGGGCCATCGGCGTGGGCGTGCGGCTGCTGGTGCGTACCGCGCTGCACGCCCTGACCGCCGCCGCCGGCACGTCCGGGCACGCCGCCGGTGCCCCGACCGCCGCCCACCCCGCGCGCCCGCGGCGTGGCGAGCGCCGGTAGAACGGTCCCCGACGAGGAGCCGACGCCGGGGGTTCGACGATGAACAGCCAGCAGACCGCGACACCCGGCGAGGACGACGTCGCCGAGGCCGTCCCCGCCGAGCACGCCGTCCCCGACGAGCTGTCCCTGGCCGGCGGCTTCCCGGCCGCCGACCGCGACCGGTGGCGCGAGCTCGTCGCCGGCGTGCTGCGCAAGGGCGGCCGCGAGGACCTGCCCGACCCGGTCGAGGACGCCCTGCGGCGCACCGTGGCCACCGGGGTCACCGTCGCGCCGCTCTACGACGCCGACGACGCCGGTGACCTGCCGTCCGCCGTCGGCGTCCCGGGGCTGCCGCCCTTCGTCCGCGGCGCCCGTGCCGGCGCCGCGCCCGACCGCGGCACCCCGGCCGGCTGGGACGTGCGGCAGCGGCACGCCCACCCCGACGTCGCCGTCACCAGGGAGGCGATCGCGGCCGACCTGGAGAACGGGGTCACCTCGCTGTGGCTGCACCTCGGCGAGGGCGCCGTGCCGGTGGAGTCCCTCGGGGACGTGCTCGCCGACGTCTACCTCGACCTGGCGCCGGTCGCCGTCTCCGGTGGTGTCCCGGCCGCCGAGGCGCTGCTGGCGCTGGTCGGCGACCGCACCGACCTCGCGCCCGGCGGCTCGCTGGGGCTCGACCCGCTCGGCGTGCACGCCGCCTCCGGTGAGGAGCAGGACCTCTCCGTCCTCGCCGGCCTCGCCCGCCGGACCCCCGCGGGCTGGCGCACCGTCGTCGTCGACGGCACGGTCTTCTCCGACGCCGGGGCCACCGCCGTCGAGGAGCTCGGCTGCGCGCTGGCCGCCGGGGTGGCCTACCTGCGGGCGCTGACCGACGGCGGCCTGCCGGTGGACGAGGCGTTCGGCCGGCTGGAGTTCCGCTGCTCCGCGAGCGCCGACCAGTTCACGACGATCGCCGCGCTGCGCGCCGCCCGCCGGCTGTGGGACCGGGTCGGCGAGGTCAGCGGCGCCTCGCCTGCCGCCCGCGCCCAGCGCCAGCACGCGGTGACGTCGTCGGTGATGACGACGCGGCGCGATCCCTGGGTGAACATGCTGCGCACGACGGTCGCCTGCTTCGCCGCGGGCGTCGGCGGCGCCGACGTGGTCACCGTGCAGCCCTTCGACGCCGCGCTCGGCCTGCCCGACGCCTTCTCCCGCCGGATCGCCCGCAACACCCAGAGCCTGCTCGTCGAGGAGGGCCACCTCGCCCGCGTGCTCGACCCGGCCGGCGGCTCCTGGTACGTCGAGTCGCTCACCGAGGACCTCGCCCGGGCCGCGTGGGCGTGGTTCACCGAGATCGAGCGGGCCGGCGGGCTGGTCGCGGCGCTGTCGTCGGGCCTGGTCCGCGACCGGCTGGCCACCGCCTGGGACGAGCGGGCCCGCCGGCTGGCCACCCGCCGCGACGCGATCACCGGCGTCAGCGAGTTCCCGAACCTGGCCGAGGAACTGCCCCGGCGGCAGCCGGCGGCCGACCTGCACCCCACCGGCGGGCTGCCCCGGGTGCGCGCCGCGCAGGAGTACGAGGAGCTGCGCGACCGCGCCGACGCGGCACCCACCCGGCCACGGGTGTACCTGGCCACCCTCGGCCCGGTCGCCCGGCACACCGCGCGGGCCGGGTTCGCCGGCAACCTGTTCCAGGCCGGCGGGGTCGAGACCCCGGCCGGTGACGGCGCGTCGGGTCTCGCCGACGCCGGCACGGCGGTGGCCTGCATCTGCGGCACCGACGGCGACTACGCGGAGTCGGCCGCCGCGCTGGCTGCCGAGCTGCGGGCCGCGGGCGCCGCGCACGTGTGGCTGGCCGGCAAGCCCTCGCGCGGCGTGGACGGCGTCGACGGGTACGTGTACGCCGGGTGCGACGCGCTCGACGTGCTCAGGACGGTCCACGAGCAGCTGGGAGTCACGGCATGAGCGGGATCCCCGACTTCGGTTCCGTCGAGCTGGGCCGCCCTGCGGCGGGCGCCGGCGCCGGCGACTGGGCGGAGGCGTTCCGGGCGGCCACCGGTCGCGGCGTCGACGAGGCGACCTGGGAGACCCCCGAGGGCATCGCCGTCGCGCCGCTGGCCACCCCGGCCGACCTCGCCGGGCTGGACTTCCTGCGGACCTACCCCGGGCTGCCGCCCTTCCTGCGCGGGCCCTACCCGACGATGTACACCACGCAGCCGTGGACGATCCGCCAGTACGCGGGCTTCTCCACCGCCGCGGAGTCCAACGCGTTCTACCGGCGCAACCTCGCCGCCGGCCAGAAGGGCCTGTCGATCGCCTTCGACCTGGCGACCCACCGCGGCTACGACTCCGACCACCCGCGCGTGGTCGGCGACGTCGGCATGGCCGGGGTGGCGGTGGACTCGATCCTCGACGTGCGGCAGCTCTTCGACGGCATCCCGCTGGACCGGATGACCGTGTCGATGACCATGAACGGCGCGGTGCTGCCGGTGCTGGCGCTCTACGTGCTCGCCGCCGAGGAGCAGGGCGTCGCCCCGGAGCAGCTGGCCGGGACCATCCAGAACGACATCCTCAAGGAGTTCATGGTCCGCAACACCTACATCTACCCGCCGAAGCCCTCGATGCAGATCGTCAGTGACATCTTCGCCTTCACCTCGCAGGAGATGCCGCGGTTCAACTCGATCTCCATCTCCGGCTACCACATGCAGGAGGCCGGGGCGACGGCCGACCTGGAGCTGGCGTACACGCTGGCCGACGGGGTGGAGTACGTGCGGGCGGGCAGGGACGCCGGCCTCGAGGTCGACGCGTTCGCGCCCCGGCTGAGCTTCTTCTGGGCGATCGGCATGAACTTCTTCATGGAGGTCGCGAAGCTGCGCGCCGCCCGGCTGCTGTGGGCGCGGCTGATGCGCGAGGCCGGCGCCCAGCAGGACAGGTCGCTGTCGCTGCGCACCCACTCGCAGACCTCGGGCTGGTCGCTGACCGCGCAGGACGTCTACAACAACGTCGTCCGCACCTGCCTGGAGGCCATGGCCGCCACCCAGGGGCACACCCAGTCGCTGCACACCAACGCCCTCGACGAGGCGCTCGCGCTGCCCAGCGACTTCTCCGCGCGGATCGCCCGCAACACCCAGCTGCTGCTGCAGCAGGAGTCCGGGACGACGCGGGTGGTCGACCCGTGGGGCGGGTCGGCGTACGTCGAGAAGCTCACCTACGACCTGGCCCGCCGCGCCTGGGCGCACATCGAGGAGGTCGCCGAGCACGGCGGCATGGCGCAGGCCATCGACGACGGCATCCCGAAGCTGCGCATCGAGGAGGCCGCGGCCCGCACCCAGGCGCGCATCGACTCCGGCCGCCAGCCGGTGATCGGCGTGAACAGGTACCGGGTCGAGGCCGACGAGGCCATCGAGGTGCTGCGCGTCGACAACGCGCAGGTGCTGGCCGAGCAGCGGGCGAAGCTGGAGCGGCTGCGCGCCGAGCGCGACCCACGGGCGGTCGAGGAGGCGCTGCACCGGCTCACCGACGCCGCCCGCGCCGCCGCCGAGGGGCGCCGCGGGCGGGAGCTCGACGCCAACCTGCTCAAGCTCGCCGTCGACGCCGCGCGGGCGCAGGCCACCGTCGGGGAGATCTCCGACGCGCTGGAGCGGGTCTACGGGCGGCACGCCGGCCAGGTGCGCACCATCTCCGGCGTGTACCGCGACGAGGCAGGGGCGTCGGGCCCGGTGGAGGAGACCCGCCGCGCGGCGCAGGCGTTCGAGGAGGCGGAGGGGCGCCGGCCCCGGATCCTGGTCGCCAAGATGGGCCAGGACGGCCACGACCGCGGGCAGAAGGTCATCGCCACCGCGTTCGCCGACCTCGGCTTCGACGTCGACGTCGGCCCGCTGTTCCAGACGCCGGAGGAGGTCGCCCGGCAGGCCGTGGAGGCCGACGTGCACGTCGTCGGCGTCTCGTCGCTGGCCGCCGGCCACCTCACGCTGGTGCCGGCGCTGAAGTCGGCGCTCGCCGACCTCGGGGCCGACGACGTGCTGGTCGTGGTCGGCGGGGTCATCCCGCCCGACGACGTGCCGCGGCTGCGGGAGATGGGCGCGGCCGCGGTGTTCCCGCCGGGCACGGTCATCGCCGAGGCGGCGCAGGAGCTGCTGCGGACGCTGTCGCAGCGACTCGGGCACTGATGCCGGCACCGGACGTCCCGGCGCTGGTCGAGGGGGTGCTCGGCGGGGACCGGCGGTCGCTGGCCCGCGCGATCACGCTGGTCGAGTCCCGCCGCGCCGACCACCGCGAGCGGGCGCAGGAGCTGCTCGTCGAGCTGCTGCCGCACGCCGGGGGAGCGCGCCGCGTCGGCATCTCCGGCGTCCCGGGGGTGGGGAAGTCGACGTTCATCGACTCACTCGGCGTCGACCTGACCGCCCAGGGCCACCGCGTCGCGGTGCTCGCCGTCGACCCGTCGTCGGCGCGCTCGGGCGGGTCGATCCTCGGCGACAAGACCCGCATGAGCCGGCTCGCCGTCGACCCGCGCGCGTTCATCCGGCCGGCCCCGACCGCGGGCACCCTCGGCGGGGTCGCGCAGGCGACGCGGGAGTCGATGGTCGTCGTCGAGGCGGCCGGCCACGACGTGGTGCTGGTGGAGACCGTCGGCGTCGGGCAGTCGGAGGTCACCGTCGCCGAGATGGTCGACTCCTTCCTGTTCCTCACCCTCGCCCGCACCGGCGACCAGCTGCAGGGGATCAAGCGCGGCATCCTCGAGATCGCCGACGTCATCGCCGTCAACAAGGCCGACGGACCGGCCGCCGCCGACGCCCGGAAGGCCGCCCGCGAGCTGGCCGGGGCGATCCGGATGCTGCGCGGGCACGACGAGGACTGGACCGTCCCCGTGCTCACCTGCGCCGGGCTGACCGGCGAGGGCCTGGCGCAGGTGTGGGGGAAGCTGGTCGAGCACCAGGACCGGGCGCGGGCGTCGGGCGCGTTCGACGAGCGGCGCCGCGCCCAGCAGGTGCGCTGGACCTGGCAGCTGGTGCGCGACGGCCTGGAGCACCGGCTGCGGTCGCACCCCGCCGTCCGGTCGTCGGCTCCGGAGCTGGAGGCGGCGGTGCTGGCCGGCGAGCTCACCCCGGCACTGGCCGCCCGCCGGCTGCTGGAGGCCTTCCTCGCCGGCACCGGGGAGACGCCGGACGGCGCCCCCTGAGCGGGCGGTGTCAGGCGCCGGCGCGGCCGAACTCGGCGATCCACCCCCGGACGACGTCCTCGGGGTAGCCGCGGTGGAAGTGCCGCCGCCACGGGTAGGCCGGGCCCGAGCCGTCGCCCAGCGGAATCCGCTCGACCTCGCCGCGGACCCTGCCCGGGACGCCGGCGCAGACCGTCCCGGCGGGCACGTCCTCGCGGACCAGCGCGTGCGCGGCGACCAGCGACCCCTCGCCGACCCGCACGCCGGGCAGCACCACCGCGGAGGTGGCGACGACGGCGAAGCGCTCGAGCGTGGCGCCGGCGTGGAACCCGTCGCTGGGCGGGTGCGGGTCGTTGGTGAGGACGACGTAGGGGAACACCCAGACGAACTCCCCGAGCGTCGAGCCGCGGCCGAGGTGGACGTTGGAGTGCAGGCGGACGTGCCTGCCCAGGCGGGTGTCGCCCTGCAGGTCGCACAGCGTGCCGATCCGCAGGTCCTGGGCGGCCTCGACGCCCTCGCGGACGGTGACCCGGTGCCCGGTCTGCAGGCCCGGCCCGAACGTGGAGCCGGCGTAGAGGACGCTGTGCGACCGCACCAGCGAGCCCGCGCCGATCCGCAGCGGCCCCGCGTCGCCGCCGGCGGCGGGGTGGCCGAGCTCGCAGTGCGAGCCGACGACGGTGCCCGCGCCGAGCTCGACGCCGGCGTGGACGATCGTGAACGGGCCGACCTGCACGCCGTCGCCGAGGCGGGCCTGCGGGTCGACCAGGGCGGTCGGGTGGATCACGCGTGCTCCTCGTCGGTCCGTGCCGGGCGGCGGGTCACAGCAACCGCAGGGCGTCGCACACCCGGTCGACCTCGGCGTCGGTCAGCTCGGCGAAGCAGGGCAGGGTCAGCACCTGCCCGGCCGCCCGCTCGGTGACCGGCAGGGACACCCCGCCGGTCGTGCCCGCCAGCACCGGCTGGCGGTGGTCGGGCAACGGGTAGTGCACGTCGGTGCGGATCCCCGCCGCGGCCAGGGCGGCGCGGTCGGCGTCCCGGTGCGGCGTCGTCATGACCGCCAGGTGGCCGACGTAGGCGGGGGAGGCGGCGTCGGGGCCGTGCACCATCCGCCGCGGGCCCTCGCCGAGCACCTCCGCGTAGCGGGCCACGACCTCGCGCCGACGGGCGTTCCACCCGGCCAGGTGGGGGAGCCGGACCCGCAGCACGGCCGCCTGCAGCTCGTCGAGCCGGCTGTTGCGCCCGTGCGGCAGCGCGGCGGTGTACTTCGCGCTCCAGCCGTACTGGCGCAGGCTGCGCAGCCGGGCGGCGAGGTCCGCGTCGCCGGTGGTCACCGCGCCGCCGTCGCCGAGCGCGCCGAGGTTCTTGGTGGGGAAGAAGCTGAAGGCCGCGGCGTCGGCCAGCGACCCGGCCGGGCCGTCGGCCCCGACGGCGCCCGCGGCCTGCGCGCAGTCCTCCACCAGCGCGACGCCCGCCGACCGGCACAGCTCCCGCAGCGGGCCGACGTCGGCGAGCCGGCCGTAGAGGTGGGTGACGACGACGGCGCGGGTGCGGGCGGTGAGCACCGGCTCGACCGTGGCAGCCGTCAGCAGCAGCGTCGCGGGGTCGACGTCGGCGAAGCGGGGCACCAGCCCGGCCTTCAGCGCCGCCGTCGTGGTGTACATGCCGGCGTCGGCGGCGGTGACCACCTCGTCGCCCGGCCGGCAGCCGACGCCGAGCAGCGCGAGCTCCAGCGCGTCGGTGCCGTTGCCGACGCCCACGCAGTGCCCGGCGCCCACGGCCGCGGCGAACTCCCGCTCGAACGCGTCGTGCTGCGGGCCCAGGACGAACCACCCGCTCGACAGGACGTCGTCGACGGCCGACCGGAGCGCGGGTGCCAGGGCCGCGACGCCGCGGCCGAGGTCGTTGAGCGGCACCCCACCCATGCGCGTCCTCCTCCTGTCCGCCGGCCGGTCGAGGCGCCGACGCTAGGCGCTGGCCGGCCGCGGGCGGCGTGACGGACGCGGAGTGCCGGGGCGGTTGTGCGGGGTGTGTCGCACGAGCCGGGCGGGAGAGGCGCGTCCCCCGGGCCCGCGCTCCGGCCGCGCCTAGTGTCCGGGCGGTCCCGGTCCGTGACCGGACCGGCTGCACCCCCGACGCCCTGGAGACCCGATGTCCTTCACCGTCCACCCCGCCGGTCTGTGCGAGAGCCCGCACGTGGGTGCGGGGACCCGGGTGGCGGCCTTCGCGCACGTCCACGCCGGTGCCCGCGTCGGCGCCGGCTGCGCCGTGGGCGGCCACGCGGTGGTCGCCGACGACGCCGTCGTCGGCGACCGGGTGACGCTGGGCAGCGGCGTGCGGGTCGGCGACGGCGTCCGCCTGGCCGACGACGTGTCCGTGGGCGCCAACGCGGTGCTCGCGGGGGACGAGCCGGGCGCCGCGGAGACCGCGGTCGGTCCCGGCGCCTCCGTCGGCGCCGGGGCGACGGTGGTCCGGGGCGTGCGGATCGGCCGGCGCGCCCGCGTCGCCCCCGGCACCGTGGTCACCCGCGACGTCCCCCCCAACGCCGTCGTGGAGGGCAACCCCGCCCGCATCGTCGGGTACGTCGACGCCGGTCCCGACGTCCCGGACGCGGGGGAGGTGCGCATCGGCGCGCTGCCGGCCAGCCGGGTGCCGGGGGTGCACGTCCTGCGGATCACCCGCGCCGACGACCTGCGGGGCAGCCTCGTCGCGGCCGACTTCGACCAGGACCTGCCGTTCGTCCCGCGCCGGTTCTTCACCGTCTTCGGCGTCCCGTCCTCCGACGTCCGCGGGGCGCACGCGCACCGCCGCTGCCACCAGCTGCTGGTGTGCGTCCAGGGCAGCATCAACGCGGTCGTGGACAACGGCGCGCAGCGGCAGGAGTTCGTGCTCGACCGGCCCGACGTCGGCCTGCACATGGAGCCGATGACCTGGGGCACGCAGTACCGCTACTCCGCCGACGCCGTCCTGCTGGTCCTCGCCTCGGACCCCTACGACCCCGACGACTACATCCGCGACCACGACGAGTTCCTCGCCGAGGTCGGCCAGCCCGCGCCGGCCTGACCCCGCGCCAGGGGCGGCCGCGCGTCAGGGACCGGTGGAGCGGCAGTCGCGGGCGCGCAGCTCGGCGAGGTAGTCGGCCGGTGCGCCGGCGGCCTCGGCGGCGTCGGCGATCGCGCCCAGGTGCCGCGCCGAGGGCAGCCCGCCCTCGAACGCGTCGAGGGCGTAGACGTAGGCGACGACGTCGCCGCCGAGGGTGTGCACCCGCAGGTTCAGCTTGCGGTAGAGGCCGCGGTCGGCGCCCTCCCACGCGTCGAGCTCCCGCTCGTCGGCCGGGGTGAGGTCGTACAGCGCGACGAAGACGCCGGGCGCGTCGGGGTCGTCGGCCGGGACCAGGGTGGCCAGGGCGCCGTCCCAGCCGTACTCCTCGGCGCCGAAGGTCAGCCGCCAGCCGCGGATCCAGCCGGTGCCCACGTGCGGGGACGACGGGCAGCGGCGCAGCATCTGCTCGGGGTCCATGTTGGACCCGTACGCGGCGTAGAGACCCATCGCCGCCCGAGCCTACGGGCGGTGTGTCCCGCGCGACCCGTGAGCCTGCCGACGAGTGCCGCGCGGGCTGGGACGATGGGTGCGCACCCGTCCCCGACGCAGGAGACCCCATGACCCGCATCGTCATCATCGGCGGCGGCCCGGCCGGCTACGAGGCCGCGCTGGTGGCTGCCTCGCTCGGCGCGCAGGTCACCGTCGTCGAACGCGACGGCCTCGGCGGGGCCAGCGTGCTCTCCGACTGCGTGCCGTCGAAGACCCTCATCGCCGCCGCCGGCACGGTGACCTCGGTCCGCGACTCCACGGTCCTCGGCCTGCGCGGCGCCGACCTCGCCACCGTCGGCCTCGACCTCGCCACCGTCAACGCGCGGGTCAAGGGGCTGGCCGTCGCCCAGTCGGCCGACATCCGCGACCGGCTGGTGTCCGAGGGCGTCCGCGTGGTCGCCGGGCAGGCCCGGCTCGCCGACGCCGCCCGCGGCCTGGTCGAGCACCGGGTCGAGGTCTGCGGCCGCGACGGCGCGGTCGCCGAGACCCTCGAGTGCGACGTCGTCCTCATCGCCACCGGCGCCGACCCCCGCGTGCTGCCCGGCAGCGAGCCCGACGGCGAGCGGATCCTCGACTGGCGGCAGCTCTACGACCTCGCCGAGATGCCCGAGCACCTGGTGGTCGTCGGCTCCGGCGTCACCGGCGCGGAGTTCGCCTCCAGCTACCTCGAGGCCGGGGTCCCGGTCACGCTGGTCTCCTCCCGCGACCAGGTGCTGCCCGGCGAGGACGCCGACGCCGCCGACGTCATCGCCGAGGTCTTCCAGGCCCGCGGCGGGCGGATCGCCGAGCGCGGCCGGGCCGCCAGCGTCACCCGCACCGAGAAGGGCGTGCTGGTCGAGCTCACCGACGGGCGCACCGTCGAGGGCTCGCACGCGCTGATGACCGTGGGCACGGTGCCCAACACCGCCGGGCTGAACCTGGACGCGTGCGGCGTGGAACTGCGCGAGTCCGGCCACGTCGTCGTCGACCGGGTCTCGCGCACCAACGTGCCCGGGATCTACGCCGCCGGCGACGTCACCGGCGTCTTCCAGCTGGCCAGCGTCGCGGCGATGCAGGGCCGCATCGCCATGTGGCACGCCCTCGGCGAGGCCGTGCACCCGATCCGGCTCAAGACCGTGTCGGCCAACGTCTTCACCCACCCCGAGATCGCCACGGTCGGCGTGCAGGAGAAGACCCTGCCCGAGGGGCACGACCTCGACGTCGTCTCGCTGCCGCTGGCCACCAACGCGCGGGCGAAGATGAGCGACCTGCACGCCGGCTTCGTCAAGCTCTTCGCCCGCAGGGCCACCGGCGTCGTCGTCGGCGGGGTCGTCGTGGCGCCGGGCGCCAGCGAGCTGATCCTGCCGATCACCCTCGCGGTGACCAAGGGCCTGACCGTCAGCGACCTGGCGCAGACCTTCGCCATCTACCCCTCGCTGTCGGGCTCGATCACCGAGGCCGGCCGGAGGCTGATGGGGGCCGACGCGCTGGCGTGACACCCGGGGCGCGTGGGGCGCCCGGGACGGGACGCGTGTGACGGCTGGCGCGGGCGGGGCCGCGATGGTGCGCACGGGACACCGGCCCGCCGATGCCGGGAGGGATGCGCCCCTCCCGAGTCCTGTCGCGGTCCCTGGCCCTGGCCGGTGCCGTCCTCGCCCTGTGCGCCGGCCCCGGTGCGGTGGCGCAGGCCGACGACGGCGGCGCGACCACCGTCGTCGGCGAGCTGGTGCGGGCCTGGCCGGAGACCTCCGCCGAGGGCCGGCACGCGGGGGAGGCCCACGAGCAGCCGCTGACCTTCGTCGAGGGCAGCGACGGGTCCTCGGTGCGCGTCCCGGCCGGTGCCGTGACGGGCATCGGCGACGGCGCGACCGTCGAGGTCACCGTCGGCGGCACCACCGAGGACGAGGCCGGCGAGGACGGCTACGAGCCGGCCCACGAGGTCCTCGGCACCCAGGTGCTCGAACCGGCGCGACCGGTCCCGACCGTGCCGGCCGGCTCGGTCACCAACCAGGTCACCGTGGTGATGGTCGCCCCGGCCGGCGGCACCCCCGACGGCACCGAGCTGGCCGACGTCGTCGACACCGTCAACGGCGAGGTCGCCGACTTCTGGTCGGAGGAGACCGGCGGCGCGGTCACCGTCGGCGTCACCGCCGCGCACGACTGGATCACCACCGCGGCCGGCTGCACCGACCCCACGGCCCTGTGGGACGAGGCCGCCGCCGCCGCCGGCTTCGAGCCCGGACCGGGCCGGCACCTGCTGCTCTACGTCACCAGCCGGCCGAGGGACCTGCCCGGCTGCTCCTACGCCCTCGGCCAGGTCGGCACCGGGACGGCGTCGGGCGGGCGGCTCTACGTCCGCGACGACCTCGCCTCGGTCATCGCCCACGAGCTGGGCCACAACTTCGGCCTGGGCCACTCCAGCGGCCTGCAGTGCGACACCGCCGTCGAGGCCGCCGCCGGCAGCTGCCGCACCGCCGCCTACCGCGACTTCTACGACGTCATGGGCGTCTCCTGGGACCGCATCGGCACCCTCACCGCCGCCCAGGCCGCCCGGCTCGGCGTGCTGCCCGCCGCGGCCACCCAGACCGCCGGGCCCGGCACGACGACGGCGACCCTCGCCCCGCTCGGCGGCGGCACCGGCACCCGCGCGCTCCGGCTCCCCGACGGCGCCGGCACCGACTACTGGCTGGAGTACCGCACCGCCGTCGGCCGCGACGAGTGGCTGGCCTCCGACAACCGCTACCGGCTCGACAGCGGCGTCCTGCTGCACCGCTCCGGCGGTTTCCCCGACACCTCGCTGCTGCTCGACGGCAGCCCCTCGGCCGCCGCGCGCTGGGACGACGACCTGCAGAGCGCGCTCGTCCCGGGCGTGCCGGTCGTGGTCGCCGGCGGCCGGTTCACCGTCACCGTCGACGCGCTCACCCCGGGCGGTGCCGCCGTGACCGTGGTCCGCGCGACCGAGGCGCCCGCCCCGGCGCCCGCCGCGACCGCCGCGCCGGCGCCGGCGGAGCTGCCCGCCGGCGGGACGCCGTCCCCGGTCCCCGCGCTGCGCCCGGCGGCCACCGGTGCGTCGCCGGCCGGGACGACCGCGCCCGAGGCCGCTGCCGCACCGTCCGCCGTCCCCCCGGCTCCGGTCGACGTCCCCGCGGCGGCTCCCACCGTGCCCGCCGCGGCGCCGGTGGAGGCCGCGGCGGCCCGGTCGGCCGGCAGCGCCTGGGCCACCTCGGCGCTGGCCGCCGGCGGGGTCCTCGGCGCGGGCGGCGCGGTGCTCGTCGGCCGCCGGCTGCGGGCGCGGTCGCCCCGGGGCTGAGGAGTCCCTCCGGGGAGGGGTCCAGTTCCGGCGCGTCCGCGCCGATGCAGAGGCGAGCGCCGCCCACCGACGCCCTGACCTGGAGTAGCTCGTGCCCCTCGCCCCCCGTCCGCTCGCGGCGGCGGTCCTCGCCGCCGTAACCGTCCCGCTGCTGGTGGCCGCCCCGGCCGCGGCCGAGGAGCCGGCCTCGGGCGACACCGTCGTCGGCGAGCTCGTCCGGGGCTACGCGGACCCGGCCCCCGTCGGTGTCGCGGCCGCCGTCCACGACGACGGTGCGCTGCTGAGCTGGGTGCGGTCCGACGGCGGCGAGGCCGTGCGCGTGCCGGCCGAGGACGTCGAGGGCGTCGCGGCCGGGTCCACGCTCGAGGTGACGCTCGGCGAGCCGGTCGCGGACGAGGCGGCGGCCGACGGCCTCGAGCCGGCGCTCGACGTGCTGGCCGCCGAGGTCGTCAGCGCCCCCCCGGGGCCGGTGACGGCTCCCGCCGCGGGCACCGTCAACCACCGGGTGACCGTCGTGATGCTGCAGCCCGCGGGGGCGGTCCGGGACGCCACCACGCTGGCCCAGGTCCGGGCGGTGGTGGACGGTCCCGTCGCCGACTTCTGGGCGGAGCAGACCGACGGGGCGGTCCGGTTCGGCACGGTCGCCGGGTTCGACTGGCCGGCGCAGCCGTCGGCGCTCGACTGCTCCGACCCCTTCGCCCTGTGGGAGGAGGCGGCCACCCGCGCCGGGTGGGCCGGGCAGCCGGACGAGCACCTGCTCGTCTACGTGCCCGCAGGCTCTCCCGGGTGCGCCTACGGGCTGGGGACCGTCGGCGGTGACGGGCTCGGCGGGCTGGCCTACGTCCAGGCCGCGGCCACCTCGGTCGTGGCGCACGAGTTCGGCCACAACCTCGGTCTCGGTCACGCCTCGCACCTGCGGTGCCCCGGCTCGGTGGACGCCGGCTCCTGCTCGGTGCGCCCCTACCACGACCTGTACGACGTGATGGGGGTCTCCTGGGAGCAGGTCGGCTCCCTCGGCGCCCCGCACGCGGCCCTGCTCGGGGTGCTGCCGCCGGCGGTGGCCCCGGTGCTGACCTCCGGCGCGCCCGCCACGGAGTTCTCGCTCGCGCCCGTGGGCGCGCGGACCGGCACGCGCGCGGTCGCGCTCGCCGACGACGACGGCGACGTGTACTGGCTGGAGTACCGGACCGCGACAGGCCGGGACGGCTGGCTCGGGACCGCGGCCAACCGGCCCGGGCTCGAGACCGGCGTCCTGCTCCGGCTGGGCGGCGGCGCCGAGGACGCCGACACCTCCTACCTGCTCGACGGCACGCCGCCGGAGGACGGGTCGCTGTCGGACGGCACCCGGACCGCGCTGCCCGTCGGGCAGCCGGTCACCATCGCCGGAGGGCACTTCCGCATCACCGTCGGGAGCCTGACGGCGGGCGCGGCCACCGTCAGCGTCGTGCCCGTCCGCGACAGCCCGATCAGTCGCGCGTGGGCCGCCTCCGGTGGGGCGGACGGTCCCCTGGGCGCCCCCTCCTCCGACGAGCGGTGCGACCTCCCCGGCGGCGGCTGCACCCAGCGCTTCGCGGGGGGCACGCTCTACTGGTCCGCGGGCACGGGGGTCCACCGGCTGCGCGGCGCGATCCTGTCCCGGTACGAGGCGCTGGGCGGTCCGGCGTCGCTGGGCTACCCGACCAGCGACGACACCCCCGACCGGGTCGCCGGCGTCTGGTACGCCACGTTCCAGCGGGGGGACGTCGTCTGGTCGCAGGCCACGGGGGCCCACGACGTCCGCGGGGCGATCCTGCAGCGCTGGATCGCCACGGGCGCCTCCGGCGGTGGCCTCGGCCTGCCGGTGAGCGGCGACACCGCCATCCCCGGCGGGTACGTGGTGCACTTCCAGCGCGGGTCGGTCTGGTGGTCGCCCTCGACCGGCGCCCACGACGTGCGCGGCGCCATCAACGAGAAGTACCGGGCCACGGGCGGACCGTCCTACATGGGCTTCCCGGTGCGCGACGACAGCCCCGACCGGGTGCCGGGCGTCTGGTACTCCAACTTCCAGCAGGGCGACATCGTGTGGTCGGCCGGCACCGGTGCCCAGGTGGTGCGCGGGGCGATCCTGCAGCGCTGGATCGCGACGGGTGCCTCGGGCGGGGGCCTGGGGCTGCCGACCAGCAGCGACGCCGCAATCCCCGGCGGGTACGTGGTGCACTTCCAGCGCGGGTCGGTCTGGTGGTCGCCCTCGACCGGCGCGCACGACGTGCGCGGCGCGATCAACGAGAAGTACCGGGCCACGGGCGGACCGTCCTACATGGGCTTCCCGGTGCGCGACGACAGCCCCGACCGGGTGCCGGGCGTCTGGTACTCCAACTTCCAGCAGGGCGACATCGTGTGGTCGGCCGGCACCGGTGCCCAGGTGGTGCGCGGGGCGATCCTGCAGCGCTTCGTCGCCACGGGCGGCTCCGGCGGGCTGCTCGGCCTGCCCGTCACCAGCGACGCCGTCGCGCCCGGGGGTGCGGGCTACCTCGTGGCCTTCCAGCGCGGGACGGTCTACTGGTCGCCGGCCACCGGCGCCCGCCACGTGCTCGACGCCCACGACACCGCCTACCGCGCCGAGGGCTTGACCGCCTCGTGGCTGGGCTACCCGGTGGGCGACACCACCGCCGTGTCGGGCAGCGGCCGGCGCACGGACTTCCGCTACGGCACGATCCGCACCGACGCGGGCGGGCGGGTCACGGTGACCCGCACGAGCTGAGGACGGGCCCTACTCCGCGTCGGCGATGGTGCAGAGGACGGCGCCGCTGGTGACGGTGGCGCCGACCTCGGCCGACAGCCCGCTGACCGTGCCGGCCCTGTGGGCGTTGATCGGCTGCTCCATCTTCATCGCCTCGAGGACGACGACGAGGTCGCCCTCGGCGACGGTGTCCCCGTCGGCGACGGCGACCTTGACGATCGTGCCCTGCATCGGCGAGGTGAGGCTGTCACCGGAGGCCGCCGAACCGCCGTGACCGGAGCCCCGCTTGCGCGGCCGGGCCCCACCGGAGGCGGCCGGGGCCGGCCCGCCGCCGGCCGCCAGGCCCGCGGGCAGCGACACCTCCAGACGCCGGCCGCCGACCTCGACGACGACGGTCTGCCGCGGCTCGTCCTCGCCACCCTCGGCCGGGGCGGCGGAGTACGGCGGCACCTGGTTGTCCCACTCGGTCTCGATCCAGCGGGTGTGCACGCGGAACGGCTCGCTGGTGAACGCCTCGTCGCGGACCACGGCGCGGTGGAACGGGACCACCGTCGGCATGCCCTCGACGACGAGCTCGTCCAGGGCGCGGCGGGCGCGCTGCAGCGCCTCGGTGCGGCTGGCGCCGGTGACGACGAGCTTGGCCAGCATCGAGTCGAACGCGCCGGCCACCTCGCCGCCGGTCTCGACGCCGGAGTCCCAGCGCACGCCGGGGCCCTGCGGGATCTCCAGCCGGGTGACCGGGCCGGGCGCGGGCATGAAGTTGCGCCCGGCGTCCTCGGCGTTGATCCGGAACTCGATGCTGTGCCCCCGCGGGGTGGGGTCCTCGGTGACCTCCAGCGGCAGGCCGTCGGCGATGCGGAACTGCTGGCGGACCAGGTCGATGCCGCTGGTCTCCTCGCTGACCGGGTGCTCGACCTGCAGGCGGGTGTTGACCTCGAGGAAGGAGATCGAGCCGTCGGCGCCCACGAGGTACTCCACCGTGCCGGCGCCGTGGTAGCCGGCCTCCCGGCAGATCGCCTTGGCCGAGGAGTGGATGCGGGCGCGCTGCTCGTCGGTGAGGAACGGCGCGGGAGCCTCCTCCACCAGCTTCTGGTTGCGGCGCTGCAGCGAGCAGTCGCGGGTGCCGACGACGACGACGTTGCCGTGGGTGTCGGCGAGCACCTGCGCCTCGACGTGCCGCGGCTTGTCCAGGAACCGCTCGACGAAGCACTCGCCACGGCCGAAGGCGGCCACGGCCTCGCGGACGGCGGAGTCGAACAGCTCCGGGATCTCCTCCTCGGTGCGGGCCACCTTCAGCCCGCGCCCGCCGCCGCCGAACGCGGCCTTGATGGCCACCGGCAGGCCGTGCTCGCGGGCGAAGGCGAGCACCTCGTCGGCCCCGCCGACCGGGTCCTCGGTGCCCGGGACGAGGGGCGCCCCGACCTTCATCGCGATGTGCCGGGCGGCCACCTTGTCGCCGAGGGAGACGATGGCCTGCGGGGAGGGGCCGATCCAGGTCAGCCCGGCGTCGATGACGGCCTGGGCGAAGTCGGCGTTCTCCGACAGGAAGCCGTAGCCGGGGTGCACCGCGTCCGCGCCCGACCGCTTCGCCGCGTCGAGGACCTTGTCGATGACCAGGTAGGAGTCCCCGGGCGTCGTCCCGCCCAGGGCGAAGGCCTCGTCGGCGGCGCGCACGTGCAGGGCGTCCCGGTCGGGCTCGGCGTAGACCGCGACGCTGGTCAGCCCGGCGTCCCGGCAGGCGCGGGCCACGCGGACGGCGATCTCGCCGCGGTTGGCGATCAGGACCTTCTGCACCGGGCTCTCCCTCGTTGGTGGACCGGTCGGGACTGTAGTCAGGACGCCCGGGGCCGCTCCCGGGCGGGAGGAGCGGCTCAGCGCCGCCAGAGGGCGGTGATGGTCAGCCCCCGGCGGGAGAGCTGCTCGCGCAGCGCGGCCAGCGACAGCCCGACGACCGACGCCGGGTCGCCCTCCACGCGGCGCACGAACGGCGCACCCAGCCCGTCGAGGGTGAAGGCGCCGGCGACGGCGAGCGGCTCGCCGGAGTCGAGGTAGGCGTCCAGCTCCTCGGAGCTGGGGGAGGCGAAGTGCACGACGGTGGAGGTGACGACGACGTCGCGGCCCTCGACCCGCCCGTCGCGCACGTCGAGCAGCGCCTGCCCGGTGTGCAGCACGCCCGAGCGCCCGGCCATGCGCCGCCACCGGTCGCGGGCCTCCTGCGCGTCGGCCGGCTTGCCCATGGCCTCGCCGCGGAACTCCAGCAGGGAGTCCGCGCCGATGACCAGCGCGTCGTCGACCCGGCCGGCGACGACGGCGGCCTTCGCCGCGGCCAGCAGCGCCACCTGCTCGCCGACGCGCGGGGCGGTCACCGTGGACTCGTCCAGGTCGCTGACCACCACCTCGGGAGCGAGCCCCGCCTGGCGCAGCAGCCCCAGCCGGGCCGGCGAGGCGGAGGCCAGCACCAGCCTGCGGCTCATCCCGGCCGTCCCGCGGCGCGCCAGCCACCGGGGCCGGGCCGCAGGACCGGCCGGTGCAGGCCGGCGGGCGAGGCCCACGCCCCGACCGGGACGGGCCGGCGGCGCGGCCGCTCTCGCCCGGAGAGCGCGGCGACGACGACGGTCAGCGCGGCGAGCTCCTCGGCGGTGGGCTCGCCCCGGACGACCCGCAGCAACGGCTGCTCGCTCACAACGGGATGTTCCCGTGCTTCTTCGGCGGCAGCGTCTCCCGCTTGTTGGCCAGCAGCCGCAGCGCCTTGGTCACCTGCACGCGGGTGTGCGACGGCAGGATCACCTGGTCGACGAAGCCGCGGTCGGCCGCGATGTAGGGCGAGAGCAGCGCGTCCTCGTACTCGGTGATCAGCTCGGCGCGGCGGGCGTCGGGGTCGTCGGCGTCGGCGAGCTCGCGCCGGTAGAGGATGTTCACCGCCCCCTGCGCGCCCATGACCGCCACCTGCGCCGTCGGCCAGGCCAGGTTGAGGTCGGCGCCGAGGTGCTTGGAGCCCATGACGTCGTAGGCGCCGCCGTAGGCCTTGCGCGTGATGACGGTGACCTTGGGGACGGTGGCCTCGGCGTAGGCGTAGATGAGCTTGGCGCCGCGGCGGATGATCCCCTCCCACTCCTGCGACGTCCCGGGGAGGAAGCCCGGGACGTCGACGAAGGTGAGCACCGGGACGTTGAACGCGTCGCAGGTGCGCACGAACCGCGCGGCCTTCTCGCTGGCGTCGATGTCCAGCGTGCCGGCGAACTGGGTGGGCTGGTTGGCCACGACGCCGACCGGCCGCCCCTCGACCCGGCCGAAGCCGACCAGGATGTTGGGCGCGAACAGCGCCTGCACCTCGAGGAACTCGCCGTCGTCGAGGACGTGCTCGATGACGGTGTGCATGTCGTAGGGCGTGTTCGGCGAGTCCGGGACGAACGTGTCGAGCTCGAGGTCGGCGTCGGTGACCGCGTCGGGGAGGGTGACGTCGACCGGGGCGACGTCGACGGCCGGCAGCGGGTCGAGGTTGTTGCTCGGCAGGTAGGACAGCAGCGCCTTGACGTAGTCCAGCGCGTCGGCCTCGTCCTCGGCCAGGTAGTGCGCCACCCCGGACTTGGTGTTGTGGGTGCGGGCACCGCCGAGCTCCTCGAGCGTGACGTCCTCGCCGGTCACCGTCTTCACGACGTCGGGGCCGGTGATGAACATCTGGCTGGTCTGGTCGACCATGACGACGAAGTCGGTGAGCGCGGGGGAGTAGACGTGCCCGCCGGCCGCGGCGCCCATCACCAGGGAGATCTGCGGGACGACGCCGGAGGCGTGCACGTTGCGCCGGAAGATCTCGCCGTAGAGGCCGAGGGAGACCACGCCCTCCTGGATGCGCGCGCCGCCGCCCTCGTTGATCCCGATGACCGGGCAGCCGTTGCGGACGGCCAGGTCGAGGACCTTGACGATCTTCTCGCCGTAGACCTCGCCGAGGCTGCCGCCGAAGACGGTCACGTCCTGCGAGAAGACGCAGACCGGCCGGCCGTCGACCGTGCCGAACCCGGTGACGACGCCGTCGCCGAAGGGCCGCCTGGCGTCCATGCCGAAGGCGGTGGAGCGGTGCCGGGCGAACTCGTCGAGCTCGGTGAACGACCCCGGGTCCAGCAGCGCCTCGATGCGCTCGCGGGCGGTCATCTTCCCGGCCGCGTGCTGCTTCTCGACGGCGCGCTGGGAGCCCGCGTGGGTGGCCTCCTCGACCCGCCGCCCGAAGTCGGCCAGCTTGCCGGCGGTCGTGTGGACGTCGACGCCGCCCGGGACGGACTCCCCGGCGCTCTCGAGCTCAGCCGCAGTCACGGGGCCGTAGCGTAGGGGAGTGCCCGACGCGCCCTCTGCCCGCTGGTCGGAGCTGGACCGCCCGCCGCTGGACCCGGTGGCCCTGCAGGCCGCCCTCGTCCGCGACAGCCGGCTGTGGCGCTCGCTGGAGGTGGCCGAGGAGGTCGGCTCGACCAACGCCGTCCTCGCCGCGCGGGCGGCCGACGACGCCCCCGAGGGCGCCGTCCTCGTCGCCGAGCACCAGGCCGCCGGGCGCGGCCGGCTCGACCGCACCTGGGTGTCCCCGCCCCGCGCCGGGCTGACCGTCTCGGTGCTGCTGCGCCCCGACGTCCCGGCCGCCCGGCGCGCCTGGCTGCCGCTGCTCACCGGGGTCGCCCTGGCCGAGGCCGTCGGCGAGGTCTGCGGCGTCCGCACGTCGCTGAAGTGGCCCAACGACCTGCTCGCCGCCGACGGCGCCAAGCTCGCCGGCATCCTCGCCGAGGCCACCGGCGCCGCCGTCGTCGTGGGCACCGGGCTCAACGTCACCACCCGCCGCGAGGAGCTGCCGCCCACCGGGACGTCGCTGGCGGTGGTCCTCGGCGCACCGGTCGACCGCGGCCCGCTGCTGCTGGCCTACCTGCGCGGGCTGGAACGCCGCTACCTCGCCTGGACCGCCGCGCTCGGCGACCCCGTCGCCAGCGGCCTGGCCGGCGACTACCTCGCCTGGTCCTCCACGGTCGGCGCCGAGGTCACCGTCACGCTGCCCGACGGGGCGGACCTCGCCGGCACGGTCACCGCCGTCGACTGGGACGGCCGCCTGGTGCTGCAGACCGCCGGCGGCACCGTGGAGCTGGCCAGCGGCGACGTGCAGCACGTGCGGACACGCCCGCGGGGAGCCTGACGCCCCGCCTCCGCTCGGTCATCCTGGCGGCGTGCCCTACCCCGACAAGCTGCTCGCCGACGACGAGGAGGTCGTCGCCCACCTGCACCCGCACTGGACGACGCTGTTCTGGCCGGTCGTCCGTTTCCTGCTGGTCGTCGGCGCCGCCTCCTACCTGGCCGCGCTGGTCCCGGCCGGCCGGCAGCAGGGCGTGCTGCGGATGGTGCTGCTCGCCGTCGCGCTGGTCGTGCTCGCCGTCGCCGTCGTCCGGCCGGTGCTGCGCTGGCGCACCACCCACGTCGTGCTGACCACGCACCGGGTGCTGGTCCGGGAGGGCGTGCTGACCCGGCGGGGCCGCGACGTCGCGCTCTCCCGGGTCACCGACGTCTCCTGCCGCAGGACGCTGTGGCAGCGGGTCGTGCGCTCGGGCACCGTCACGGTGGAGTCCGCGGGGAACGGGCCGGCGCTGGTGCTGCGCCGGCTGCCCGACAGCGACGGGGTGCAGGCGCTGCTCGCCCAGCTCGTCGACGACGCGGACCCGTTCGACGCGGACCCGTTCGACGGCGCCGTGGCGGACGGGGACCCGTGGGACGACGACCCGTGGGACGGCGACCCGTCCGACGACGACGGCGCGGACGGGAGCCGGACGGGCCGCCGGTCCCGCCGGTCCTCGCGGCGGGCCGGCCGGTCCGACGTCTCGCGGTACTGACCCGTCTGCTTGTCGACACCTGCCGGACCGGCGCCGGTTCTTCGTCGTGTCGTCGACTCAACGTGACTGCTCCCTCCACCTACCGTGATCGGGCCGTGACATCGGACCGGTCCCTCCCAGGGACAGGACGGGGGAGCTCCCATGCACTCGACGCAGCGACCGACCCGGCGTGCGGAGATCCGCGCGCTCACCGGTCTGCGCCTCGTGGCCGCCCTCTGGGTCGTCGCCTACCACCTGGGCACGGGACTGCAGTCCTCGGTGGGTGCGGCCGTCGAGCCGCTGATGCCGGTCGTGCGGGCCGGCTGGCTGGGTGTGGACCTGTTCTTCGTGCTCAGCGGTTTCGTCATGGCGCTGACGTACCTCGACACGATGGGACCGCGCTTCGGCTGGCGGCGGTCGGGGGTCTTCCTCTGGGCGCGCCTGGCCCGGGTGTGGCCGCTGTGGGTGCTGCTGACCCTGCTGTTCAGCGGGTGGCTGCTGATCAGCGACCGCGGCCTGGCCGGCCCGCCCGGACACCAGCGGGTGGTCGAGCCGCTGGCGCTGCTCGAGCAGCTGTTCATGGTGCAGATGTGGCACCGCGACGAGGTCTGGGGCTCCACCTTCGTCCTCGCCGGCTGGTCGCTGTCGGTGGAGCTGCTCGCCTACGTCTGCTTCCCGCTCCTGGTGCTCGTGCTCTGGCGGCTGCGGCGGCTGCCCGTGACGCTGCTGGCCGCCGGCTCGGTCGCGGCCATGCTCCCGCTCGCGTACCTCGCCTACCGCACCGGCGTCGAGCCCGAGGCGCTGCCGTGGACGCTGCGGATCGCCGGTGCCTTCGTCAGCGGCGGCCTGGTGTGCCTGGCCGTGCGGCGGCTGGAGGGCTCGGCGGCCGCGCTGCGCTGGAGCCCGCTGGTCGCCGCCCTCGCCGTCGCCCACGTCGTCTTCGTCTGCCTGTGGGCCGCCACCCGCGCCCAGCACCAGCCCGGCCACTACGCCGGCGTCGCCACGCTGCTGTTCCCCGTCCTCGTCGGCGCGCTGGCCCTCGCTCCGCGCGGGCTGGCCACCCTGCTGTCCGGCGACACCGCGGTGCTCGGCGGGCGCATCTCCTTCGCGCTCTACCTGGTGCACGGCTGCGTCTTCGAGATCGCCGACGACGTCGCCCACTGGGTCCGGCCGCTCAACCCCGGCACGCCGCTGTGGGCGCTGGTGCAGCCCGGCCTGGTGCTCGCCTCGCTGCTGCTCGCCTGGGTGCTCTTCCGGTTCGTCGAGGAGCCGGCCCGCCGCTGGATGCGCCGGGTCGGGCCCTCCTCCCGCCGGCCGGCCGAGGGCGACCGGCCGGCCGCCGTGGCGGGCACCGGAGCCGGCACCGGGACGGGCGCCACGGGGAGCCCCGTGACGGGCGCCGGGGGCGGCACCGTGGCCCTCCCGCTGCAGCGTCCCGTGGCCCGGCCGGTGGCGGCACCGCCGCATCCGCACCGGCGCCCCGCGACGGCGCCGCGGCCGGCCGCCGTCCGCGCCGCGGCGGTCGCCGCCCGCGACCTGCGCCCGCCGCTCGCCGACCGCCGGTCGGCCGTGGGCGGCTGACCCCGCGGCCGGGTGTGACCGAACGGTCACGGCGAGCCTGGCCGGTTCTGTCGGCCCCCCGACCTACCTTGCGCAGCCATGCGGCTGCTGCACACCTCCGACTGGCACATCGGGCGGTCGCTGCACGGCGCCGACCTGCTCGCCGAGCAGGAGGCGGTGCTCTCCGGCCTGGCCCGCGTCGTCGCCGCCGAGCGGGTCGACGCGGTCGTGGTCGCCGGTGACGTCTACGACCGCGCGGTGCCCTCGGCCGACGCGACGGCGGTGCTCGACCGCGTCCTCACCCGGCTGCGGGCGGCCGGGGCCACGGTGGTCCTCACCCCGGGCAACCACGACTCCGCGCGCCGGCTGAACTTCGCCGCCGGCCTGCTCGCGGCCTCGGGCGTGCACGTGCGCGCCACCGTGGCCGGCCTCGACGAGCCGGTGCTGCTCACCGACGCGCACGGCGACGTCGCCGTCTACGGGCTGCCGTACCTGGAGCCGGAGATCGCCCGGCACGAGATGGGGGTGCGGGACGCGCGCAGCCACGAGGGCGTCCTGCGGGCGGCGATGGAACGCGTGCGCGCCGACCTGTTCCTGCGCCCGGGCACCCGCTCGGTGGTGCTGGCACACGCCTTCGTCGGCGGCGGGGTGGCCAGCGACAGCGAGCGCGACATCTGCGTCGGCGGCGTCGACCTGGTGCCGGCGTCGGTGTTCGACGGCGTCGACTACGTGGCGCTGGGCCACCTGCACCGGCCGCAGTCGCTGTCGGAGCGGATGCGCTACAGCGGCTCGCCGCTGCCCTACTCCTTCGGCGAGGCCGGGCAGGACAAGCAGGCCTGGCTGGTCGACCTCGACGCCGGCGGGCTGGCCGGCGTCCGGGCGGTCCCGCTGCCGCTGCCCCGGGCGCTGACGGTGCTCACCGGCACCCTCGAGGAGCTGCTGGCCGACCCGGCGCTCGCCGCGGCCGAGGAGGACTTCGTCTCCGCGCGGCTCACCGACGCCGTCCGCCCGGCCGACCCGATGCGCCGGCTGCGCGCCCGCTTCGGCCACTGCGTGCACCTGGAGTGGTCCGGCGGCGGGCCCACCGACGGGCGCAGCTACCAGGAGCGACTGCGCGGGCGCGGCGACCTCGACGTCGCCGGGGAGTTCGTCGGGCACGTCCGCGGCGGGGTGGGCGCCACCGCCGCCGAGCGCGCCCTGCTGGCCCGCGCGCTGGGCGCCGCCGCCCGCGAGGAGCTCGCCCGGTGAGGCTGCACGCCCTCACCCTCACCGCCTTCGGGCCCTTCGCCGGCACCGAGACCGTCGACGTCGACGACGTCGCCCGCGACGGGCTCTTCCTGCTGTGGGGTCCGACCGGGGCGGGCAAGACCACGCTGCTCGACGCGGTCGTCTTCGCCCTCTACGGCGTCGTGCCCGGCGCCCGCGGGGAGGCCCGCCGGCTGCGCAGCGACCACGCCGACCCCGCCGCCCGCACCGAGGTCAGCTGCGAGCTCACCCTGGCCGGCGAGCGGCTGCTCGTGCAGCGCCGCCCCGAGCAGACCCGGCCGAAGAAGCGCGGCGCCGGCGAGACCACCGAGCAGGCCCGGCTGCTGGTGCAGCGCTGGACCGGCGAGGCGTGGGCGCCGGTCAGCACCCGCATCGACGAGGGCTCGGAGTACCTGCGGGTGCGGCTGGGCCTGTCGGCCGAGCAGTTCTGCCAGGTGGTGCTGCTGCCGCAGGGCGACTTCGCCCGGTTCCTGCGGGCCGAGCCCGAGGAGCGGGCCAAGCTGCTGCGCACGCTGTTCGACGTCGACCGCTTCGCCCGCGCGGAGGAGTGGCTGGCCGGCGAGCGCCGGGCCGCCGAGGAGGCGCTGCGCGCCGACCGGCACCGGGTCAGCACGCTGCTGCACCGGGTGGCCCAGATCGCCGACACCGAGGTGCCCGAGGAGCTCGCCCCCGAGCTGGTCGGCGCGCGCCCGGGGGCCTCGGTCGGCGCCTGGGTGCAGCAGGTCCGCACCCGGGCGGGGGAGCGGCTGACCGCCGCGCGGGCCGCCGCGGGCGACGCCGCCGCGCAGAGCGCCCGGGCCGACGCCGGGCTCGCCGCCGCCCGCGCGCTGGCCGACCGGCACACCCGGCGCGACCGCGCCCGCGCCGGCCTCGAGGAGCTCACCGCGCGCGAGGCGGAGCTGGCGCCGCTGCGGGCCCGCGCCGACGCCGGCCGCCGCGCGGAGGTGCTCCGCGACGTGCTGGAGACCGCCGGCCACACCGCCGGGGCCGCCGCAGGGGCGGCCGCGGCCCGCGCGACCGCCGAGGCCGCCTGGGCCGCCGCCGGCGCCGCTGCCGGCCGCGAGGCCACGGCGGAGACGGCGCGGGAGCTGCGCGACACCGCCGCGCAGGCCCGCGCCCTGCTGCCCGACGCCCGCCGCGCCCGCGAGCGCGCAGCCGACGCCGTCGCGCTGGCCCGGGAGGTGCAGCGGCTGACCGTCGCCTGCGCCGACGGGGCGCGCGCGGCCGAGGAGGAGCCGGCGCGGGTGACCGCGGCCCAGGCCCGCCTCGACGCCGCGCAGGCCGCCGCCGCGCGACTGCCCGGCCTGGCCGCCGCGGAGGAGGCCGCCCGCACCGCGCTGGACGCCGCCACGCGCGCCGCCGCGCTGGCCGGCCGGCTCGACCGCGCCCGCACCGACGCCGACACCGCCCGGCTGGCCTGGCTGCAGAGCCGGGAGCGGCTGGTCGAGGTGCGCACCGCGCGGCTCGACGGCATGGCCGCCGAGCTGGCCGCGGGGCTGCGCGAGGGCGCCGACTGCCCGGTGTGCGGTTCGGCCGAGCACCCGCGCCCCGCCGTCCCGGCCGGTGCGGCGGTCACCGCCGACGACGAGGAGCGGGCCCGCGCCGCCGTCGACGCCGCCGACGAGCGCCGCACCGCGGCCGCCGCCGTGGTGGAGCGGCAGGAGCGCGAGCTCGCCGTGCTGCGCGCCCGGGCCGGCGACGGGCCGGCCGAGGAGCTGGCCGCGCGCGCCGCGGCCACCCGGGCCGAGCTGCAGGAGGTGTCGGCGCTGGCCGGGGGCGTCGAGGCCGCCCGCCGCGCGCTGGCCGCGGCCGAGCAGCGCCGGGACGCGACGGTCGCGGCGCTGGCCGCCGACCGGGAGGCGCTGCAGCGGCGCACCGCCGAGCAGGCCGCCGCCGACCGTGCCGCCGCCGAGGCCGCCGCCCGGGTCGACGCCGCCCGGGGGGAGGACGCCGACCTGCCCACCCGCATCGACCGGCTGACCGCGGCCGCGCAGCGCTGCGAGGCCGTCGTCGCCGCGGCAGCCGAGGAGGAACGCGCCCGGGACGCCGCCGCCGCCGCGCGCACCGCGGCCGGGGAGCGCGCCGCGGCGGCCGGGTTCGCCGACGCGGCCGCCGCCCGCGCCGCGCTGCTGCCCGCCGGCGAGCTCGCCGCCCTCGACCGGCGGCTGCACGAGCACGACGCCGCCCGCTCGGTGCTCGCCGCCACGCTCGCCGACCCCGAGCTGGCCGACCTCGGCGAGCGGCCCGACGTCGCGGCCCTCGAGGAGCGCTGCGCCGCGGTCACCGCCCGCCGCGAGGAGGCGGTGACCGCCCTCGACCAGGCCCGCCGCTGCGCCGCCGCGCTCGACGCGCTGGCCGGCGACGTCCTGGGCGCGGAGGAGGAACTCGCCGAGCGCCGGGCCCGCGCCGACCAGGTCGGCGGGCTGGCCGACCTCGTGGGTGGCCGCGGCGCCAACACGCTGCGGATGCGGCTGCAGTCGTTCGTGCTGGCCGCCCGGCTCGAGCAGGTGGCCGAGGTGGCCAGCCGCCGGCTGCAGGAGATGTCGCGGGGGCGCTACACCTTCCTGCACAGCGACGCCCTGGGCCGGCACGGCGCCCGCGGCGGCCTGGGCCTCGACGTGCTCGACGAGTACACCGGCACCCGGCGGCCCACCAAGACCCTCTCCGGCGGGGAGAGCTTCATGGCCTCCCTCGCGCTGGCGCTGGGTCTCGCCGACGTCGTCACGGCCGAGGCCGGCGGGGTGCAGATGGACACGCTCTTCGTCGACGAGGGCTTCGGCACCCTCGACGCCCAGGCGCTCGACGCGGTGATGACCGTGCTCGACGAGCTGCGCCGCGGCGGGCGCACGGTGGGCGTGATCAGCCACCTGGAGGAGCTGCGCACCCGCATCCCCACGCGGCTGGAGGTGGTGGCCGGGCGGTCCGGCTCGCGCCTGGCTTCCTGACCGCTGAGGGGCACCCTGCCGAGAGGGGCCGCGTGGGACGACGGGGACGGGCGGGGGACGTGGGACCACCCGGCCGGTGAGTCGAGACTCAGGTACCCGTGGTACCTGACCGGCCACCTAGCGTCACTGTCATGTCCCTCCCCGGAGTCGAGCCCGAGCGCCCGGCCGGCGTCCGGGCGGACGCCTCGGGTCTGGCCCTGACCCCGCACGGGCCGGAGTGCCTGCCCGCGGTGGTCGAGGTCCTGCTCGAGGGCTACCGGACGGTGTCCTTCCGCACCGACGCCGGGACCCGCCGCGACGACGGCAGCGTCGGGTTCGCCTGGCCCCCGGCGCTCGCCGAGCGCCTCTCGGGGCGGGCCGCGATCGTGGTCCGGGACGCCGCCCGCAAGGACGTCCTCGCCTCCGGCGAGACCCGCTTCGGCACCGACCCCGCCCGGCTGGACCTGCGCGACGGGCAGCGACGCTGGCTGTCGGTCAACAAGTGGGGGCGCCTCGCCCCCGGCTTCGACGGCATCGACCCGGCGGCGCGCCGGGCCCTGCAGGACCGCCTGCTCGACCGCCTCGACGCCGTGCGCGGGGTGCTCGAGGAGGCCGGGCTGCAGCCGTTCGTCTGCTACGGGACCCTGCTCGGCGCCGTGCGCGACGGGGACCTCATCCCGCACGACGACGACGCCGACCTCGCCTACGTGTCCCGCCACGACCACCCCGCCGACGTCGTCCGGGAGAACCTCGAGCTCGAGCGGCTGCTGCGCGACCGCGGGTACCCCGTGGTCCGCCACAGCGGTGGCCACCTGCAACTGGTCTTCGACGACGGGGACGGCGGCCAGGACCACTACCTCGACGTCTTCACGGCGTTCGAGGTCGGGGACCGGACCTACCTCTGCTTCCAGGTCGGCGCGGACGGCCTGGACCTCCGGACGCTGTCCGAGGTCACCCTCCGCGGGCGGCGCCAGCCCGCTCCGGCGGCCGCCGAGCAGCTGCTGGCCGAGACCTACGGGCCGGGCTGGCGCACGCCGGACCCGTCGTTCACCTTCACCACTCCGCACGCCGTGCGGTCGCGACTACGGACATGGATCGGGGAGTTCAACATGGGCCGCGAGTACTGGCAGGACTTCTACTCCAGCACCGACGTCGGCCGGGTCCCGGCCGCGGAGTCGGACTTCGCCCGATGGGTCGACGAGCGGCTGCCCGCCGGCGCCGCCGTGCTGGACGTGGGCACCGGCACCGCCCGCGACGCCCGCTTCTTCGCCCGGTCCGGGCGCACCGTGCACGCGGTCGACTACTCCGCGGCCGCGGTCGAGCGGGGCCGGGCCCTGGCCGCCGCCGAGGGCTGGGACGCGGGCTTCGAGGTCGTCAACCTCGCCGACCTGCACCAGGTCGGCGGCCTGGCCGCGGGCCTCGACCCCTCCGCCGGCTGGCACCTGTACGCCCGCTTCCTCGTGCACGCCATCGACGACGAGGCGCGCGCCAACCTGTGGTTCCTCGCCTCGGCCGTCGCCCGCCGCGGCGGTGAGTGCTGGTTCGAGTTCCGCACGAACCGCGACGAGCAGGCCGAGCACGTGTTCGGCGAGCACTTCCGGCGCTATCTCGACCCCGCGCAGGTGGTCATCGAGGCCAAGGAGCGCGACCTGCAGGTGCTCGACGGGGTCGAGGGCCGGGGTCTGGCCGTGTACGGCGACGAGGACCCGTGGGTCGCCCGGCTGCGCCTGGGAGCGGTGTGATGCCGGCCCGCAGGCTCGCCGGCGCGGTGCTGCGCCGGGTCGCTCCCCGCACGGTGCGCGCCCTCGAGGCGGTGCCCGTCCTCGAGCGGCGGCTCGGTGAGAGCGAGGCCGCGCTCGCCGAGCTCCGCGAGCAGCTCGCGGTGCGCTCCCAGCAGGTCGAGGACCTGCAGCGGTGGCGGGGCGAGGCCGAGGCGGGTCTGGACGAGTCGCGCCGGCTGTCGCTGCGCGTGGCCCAGATGACCGACCTGGTGTTCGACCGGCTGCTGACCTCCGCGGGCGACGCCGCCGGGCGGTGAGCCCCGCCGGGGAGTCAGCTCCCCGTGGCGTCGGGGCGCAGGCCCGGTGCCAGCTCGCCGATGCGCTGCAGCAGGCGGTCGAGCGGTTCGCCGCACAGCGCGGTGATCCGGTCGATCGTCCGCGTCAGGTCGGCGACGTCGAGCGGGTGCTCGGCCACCCCGGCGTTCGACCAGACCGGCCGCATGCCGCCGGGTCCGTCGAGGGCGTCCTCCCACACGGTGTGCACCACGGCGGTGCGCACCGCGTAGAGCTTCCGCACCTGGTGGGTCCACTCCAGGACGTCGTCGTTGAGCCGCCGGTCGCGCACCCGCAGCGGCATGAGGTTGCGGATGAGGCGCACCAGCGCGTCGAGCTCCAGCGGCAGCAGGTAGGGCGCGCTGACCCCGTCGGTGCCCGACAGCGCCAGGGCGAGCCGGGAGACCGCCCGCTCCGCCGTCGCCGCCGCCGCGACCAGCCGGCCGACGGTGGCGTCCCACGGGGGTGCCTGCACCGCCGTCACGCCGCGGCTCCCGCCGTTCGGGGGAGCCGCCGGTGCGGACGTGTGGGGAGCGGTGCGCGCACGCCGCCAGTCTGCCGGGCCGGGGTGCCGCCGCCGGTCAGCGGGTGAGCACCCCGACGCCCGCGTCGTCGGCCACCGGCGACGGCGCCGCCGGGAACACCCACGCACGGTAGGCGACGAAGCGGATCACCGTGCCGACCACGATCGAGAGGACGTTGGTGGCCAGCAGCACCACCGAGCTGTCCTGGCCGAGGCCGTGGTGCACCAGCGCGACGATCCCCAGGCCGATCAGGAGGGTCACCGCGTTGACCGCCGCGAAGGCCAGGTACTCGCGGCGCAGCCCCGTCCGGGCCCGCGCGGAGAACGACCACCAGCGGTGACCGGCGAACGCCGTCGACGTGGACACCACGGTCGAGACCAGCTTGGCGACCACCGCGTCGGCGCCGGCACCGGCGTACACCGCCTGGAACACCGCGAGGTCGACCACGAAGGAGACCGCGCCCACGACGCCGAACGCCGACAGCTCGCGCACCAGGACCCGCCAGGAGCCGCGCACCCGGTCGGCGAGCGCACCCCGCCCAGGTCCTGCCCCCGCCGCCGGCACGGCGACGATCGTACGGGCCCGGGCGTGCTGCCCGGCGATCGGCGCGGGGGGCGGGATACTCGGTCGCCGTGCGCACCAGCCGGCGGTCGAGGCCCGTCCCGCGCCGCCGAGCGTGGTGGGCCGCCTGCCTGGCCGCGGTGGTCCTCGCCGGCGTCGTCGGGTGCGGCGACGGCGACGTGCCCGCGGCGGCCGGGCCTCCGGAACCCGTCGGCTTCGCCGTCGTCGGGGACTCGATCACCGCCGGCCTGGACGCGCCGGTCGAGGGCACGCGGGTGCGCGGGACCGGGTCGTGGGTGCCGGCCGCCGACGTGGCGCCGCTGGAGTTCCGCGGCGGCTGGGCCGTGCCCGGCGCCCGCACCGCCGACATGCGCGCGGGCGTGCGGCCGGTCGAGGCCGACGTGCTGGTCGTGCTCGCCGGCACCAACGACGTCCTGGGCGGGGTGCCCTGGGAGCGGACCCGGGAGGACCTGCTGGCCGCGGTGGCGGCCACCGGGGTGACGCGGGTGGTCCTGCTGGCCGTCCCGCCGATCGACGTCGCCCCGCGGGCCCGCGAGGACCTCAACGCCCACCTGGCCGCGCTCGCCGGGGAGCGGGGGTGGACGTCGGTCGACCCGTGGACCGACGTCGCCACCGACCGCGGCACCTTCACCGCCGGCGCCTCGGCGGACGGCGTGCACCCGACCCAGCCGGTCGCCGACCTCGTCGGGACGCGGGTCCGCACGGCGCTGCTGGACCCGGCCGGGGACTGACCCCGGGCCGGTTCCCGGGCTAGCCTCCCCCTGCCATGGCCGAGACCCCGCAGCCGACCGCACCCGCCGCGACCGACCCCCGCACCGGGCTGCCGGTCGTGGCGATGGTCGGCGGGGGCCAGCTGGCCCGGATGACCCACCAGGCCGCCATCGCCCTCGGCCAGTCGCTGCGGGTGCTGGCCACCGGCCCCGACGAGTCCGCGGCGCTGGTCGCCGCCGACGTCCGGCTGGGCGACCACCGCGACCTCGGCGCGCTGCGCGCGGTGGCCGAGGGCGCCACCGTGCTCACGTTCGACCACGAGCACGTGCCCAACGAGCACCTGCGCGCCCTGGCCGCCGACGGCGTGCGGGTCGCCCCCGGCCCCGACGCGCTGCGGCACGCCCAGGACAAGCTGGTCCTGCGCCGGGCGCTGGCCGGGGCGGGGGAGCCGCAGCCGGCCTGGGCCGAGGCGCCCACGGTGCACGCGGTGGCCGCGTTCGCCGAGGAGGTCGGCTGGCCGGTCGTCGTCAAGACCCCGCGCGGGGGCTACGACGGCCGCGGCGTCTTCGTCGTCCACGGCCCCGACCAGGTCGCCGACCTGCTCGAGCGGCACGGGACCCTGCTGGTCGAGGAGCAGGTGCCGCTGGTGGGGGAGCTGGCGGTGCTCGTGGCCCGGTCCCCGTTCGGGCAGGTCGCCGTCTGGCCGGTGGTCGAGACCGTGCAGCGCGACGGCATCAACACCGAGGTGCTGGCGCCCGCACCCGGGCTCGAGGAGGAGACCGTGCTGGCCGCGCAGGAGCTCGCCGTCCGCGTCGCCGACCGGGTGGGCGTCGTCGGGGTCATGGCCGTCGAGCTGTTCCGGACCGCCGACGGGGTGCTGGTCAACGAGCTGGCGATGCGCCCGCACAACTCCGGGCACTGGACGATCGAGGGCGCGCGCACCAGCCAGTTCGAGCAGCACCTGCGCGCCGTCCTCGACTACCCCCTGGGCTCGACGGCGATGACCGCGCCGGTCGTGGTCACGGCCAACGTGCTCGGCGGGGCGGCGTCGGCCGAGGGCTGGGACGGCCCCGGCGTCGACGAGCGGGTACACCACCTCATGGCGCACTGGCCCGACGTCAAGCTGCACTGGTACGGCAAGGGCCAGCGTCCCGGCCGCAAGCTCGGCCACGTCACCGCGCTGGGCGACGACCTCGCGGAGGTCCGCGCCCGTGCGCTCGCCGCGGCCCGCTACCTCGCCGACGGCGTCGTCGACCCCGCCTTCGCCTTCCCCGGGGAGCACTGAGTGGGCGAGCCCGTCGCCCCCGCGCCCCGGGTGGGCGTCGTCATGGGCAGCGACTCCGACTGGCCGACCATGGAGCCCGCCGCGCAGGCGCTCGCCGAGTTCGGCGTCCCCTACGAGGTGCACGTGCTGTCCGCGCACCGCACGCCGCAGCGGATGCTCGACTACGCCACCAGCGCCGTCGGCCGCGGCCTGCGCGTCCTGGTCGCCGGGGCCGGGGGAGCGGCGCACCTGCCCGGCATGCTCGCCGCGGCCACCCCGCTGCCGGTCATCGGCGTGCCGCGCCCGCTGGACCGCCTCGACGGCCTCGACAGCCTGCTGTCGATCGTGCAGATGCCGGCCGGCGTGCCGGTGGCGACGGTGTCGATCGGCGGGGGCCGCAACGCCGGCCTGCTCGCCGTCCGGGTCCTCGCCGCCGCCGACCCGCAGCTGCGGGCGGCGGTCGAGCGGTTCCAGGCCGAGCTCGCCGACACGGTGGTCGCCCGCGACGCCGCGCTGCGGGCCCGTCTCACCGGGCCGGGTGAGACGGGCCGGGAGACTGCTGGGACGTCCTAGCATCTACCCGTGAGCACGAGCGGGCTGTACCAGCTGACCGAGGAGCACGACGCGATCCGGGCCGCCGTCCGGGACATCGCCGAGCGGGAGATCAAGCCGTACGCGGCGGAGGTGGACGCCGAGTCGCGCTACCCCATCGAGGCGCAGAAGGCGCTGACGGCGGCCGGCTTCCACGCCACCCACATCCCGGAGTCCTACGGCGGCGAGGGCGCCGACGCGGTCGCCACCTGCATCGTCATCGAGGAGGTCGCCCGGGTCGACGTCTCGGCGTCGCTCATCCCGGCGGTCAACAAGCTCGGCTCGATGCCGGTGATCCTCTCGGCGTCGGAGGACCTCAAGCAGCAGGTGCTCGCCCCGATCGCCGCCGGCGAGGCGATGATCAGCTACGGGCTGTCCGAGCGGGAGGCCGGCTCCGACGCCGCCTCGATGAAGACCCGCGCCCGCCGCGACGGTGACACCTGGGTGCTCAACGGCACCAAGGCGTGGATCACCAACGCCGGCGTCTCCGAGTGGTACACGGTCATGGCCGTCACCGACCCGGAGAAGCGGGCCAACGGCATCTCCGCCTTCGCCGTCCACCGCGACGACCCGGGCTTCGCCGTGGGCCCGAAGGAGCGGAAGATGGGCATCAAGGGCTCGCCCACCTGCGAGCTCTACTTCACCGACTGCACCATCCCGGCCGACCGGGTGATCGGCGAGCCCGGCACCGGCTTCAAGACCGCGCTGCGGACGCTGGACTTCACCCGCCCGACCATCGGCGCGCAGGCCGTCGGCATCGCCCAGGGCGCCCTCGACGCCGCCGTCGAGTACACCCGCGAGCGCCAGCAGTTCGGGCGGGCGGTCAGCGACTTCCAGGGCGTGCAGTTCATGCTCGCCGACATGGCGATGCAGATCGAGGCCGCCCGGCACCTGGTCTACGTCGCCGCCGCCCGCGGCGAGGCCGCCCACGACGGCGGCCGGGTCGACCCCGACCTCGGCCGGCTGTGCGCCGCGGCCAAGGCCTTCGCCTCCGACGTCGCCATGAAGGTCACCACCGACGCCGTGCAGCTGTTCGGCGGCGCCGGCTACACGCAGGACTTCCCGGTCGAGCGCATGATGCGCGACGCCAAGATCACCCAGATCTACGAGGGCACCAACCAGATCCAGCGGATGGTGATCGCGCGCAGCCTGCTGCGCGGGTGAGCCCCGCACCTCCCGGCGAGGTGTGACGGAGGGGTCCGGTCCCGCTCGGCACCTCGTGCCCGCCGCGACACGCCGGGCGCGTGGCCGGTGTGACGTCCGGTGCGCGGTGTCGCCGCCCACGGTCCTCCGCTGGCGCGCAGCGTGTTGACTGGGAGCCGTGGGTGCACCGAGCGCAGTGGCCGAGCGGACCGGGCGGGGAGCTCATCCCGGGGGCCGGCCGTCGGCCGGCCGGGGACGGCTCCCACGGCTGGAGCTCGGGCTGCTGGTCACGGCCCTGATCGCCCTCGTCTGCGCCGCCCTGGTGCCGCTGGCGCCGGTGTCGGTCAGCACCCCGACGGTCTCCTGGCCGCAGGACCCGGCCGCTCCGGTCTCCACGGAGCTGCAGCTCACCGCCCAGCGGCCGGCCGCCCTCGACGTCCGGTTCAGCTGCGCTGCGCTGACCGCCGCGCGCGACGCCGGCGACGGCGTGCTGCTCAGCTCCGTCGTCCCCGGCCGGCTCGCCGAGGTCGAGGGCCTGCAGGTCCGCCTCACCGCCGACGACACGGTCTCGGTCGTCAGCAACGGCACCGAGGTGTACCGCGGCGGCCTCGCGGGCGGGGACTGCGCCTACCGGCTGCAGATGGACCCCGACGCGACCCGGCTGACGGTCGACGGGCAGCCGCTGGCCGAGACCGGCGGCGCGCTGCCCGACGTCGACCTGCTGGCCACCTCCGTCACCGCGCTGCCCGGCGGCACCGCCGACGACCTCGGGGTCACCGTGGACGTCGACGACCAGTTCTCCACCAGCCCGACCCCGCTCAAGTGGGCGATCGCCGCCGTCCTGCTGCTCGCGTCGCTCGCCTGCCTGGCCCTGCTCGCGCTGCGGGAGCGCCGTGCCCGGGCCACCGCCGGGAGCACCGCCCGCGCGCGGTCCCGCTGGTGGCGGGCGGTGTCGGTGGTCGACCTCGCCGTGGCCGCCGTGCTGCTGCTGTGGCTGTTCATCGCCCCGCACACCGACGACGACGGCTACTACTCCGCGATGGCGCGCAACGCCGTCGAGAACGGGTACGTCGGCAACTACTTCCAGCTGCTCAACCAGGGGTATCCGCCCTTCAGCTGGTTCTACCAGCTGCTCGGCTACTGGGACCTGCTCGGCTCCTCGCCGGTGGTGCTGCGGATCCCGTCGCTGGTGGCCGGGCTGGTCACCTACGGCGCCGCCCGCGCGATCGTGGAGTCAGTCGGCATCGCGCCGGCGCGGACCACGGCGGGCCGGCTGGTCCGCCACGGCGTCGTCGCCCTGGTCTTCCTCACCTCCTGGCTGCCCTACAGCATGGGCGTGCGGCCGGAGTCGATCTCGGCGGTGTTCGCCGTCCTGACGCTCGGCGCGGTCGTGGTGGCCCGGAGGCGGGGGAGCCTGGCCTGGTACGCCGCCGCGCTGCTCGTCGCCGGCATCGGGGTGACCTGCCACCCGACCGGCATCGTCGCGCTGGCCCCGTGGCTGCTGAGCATCCCGGCGATGTGGCCGCTGGTGCGCTCCACCGGCCCGTGGCGGACCCTCGCCGTCGCCGCCGGCGTGGTGGCCCCGGCCGCCCTCGCCGCGGTGCCGGGCTTCCTCGACGGCTCGCTGCGCGACTTCACCTACTCGCAGGAGATCTACGCGCGGCTGTGGCCCCAGGAGAGCTGGTACCGCGAGTGGCTGCGCTGGTCGTTCCTCCTCGGCGACGGGCCGATGGGCTCCTACGCGAAGCGGGCCACCGTCCTCGTCGCGATGGTCGCCTTCCTCTGGTTCGCCGTCCTGCAGCTCGCCGCCGGCGGCCGCGCCCGGCGCGCCTTCCCGCCGCTGGTGGCGCTGACCGGCTGGTCGTTCGGCCTCTCGCTGCTGCTGCTGTGGCTGACCCCGAGCAAGTGGACCCACCACTTCGGCGCGCTGGCCGGGATGACCACCGTGTTCGTGGCCTGCGCGCTCCTGCAGGGCGCGCGCACGGTCGTGGCCGCGCAGCGGGGCCGGCGCAGCCTCGCCCCGGCCACCGTGCTCGCCGCGCTCTCGCTGGTGCTGGTGTTCGCGCTGGCCATGCACGGGCCCAACAGCTGGGCGTACTCGTGGCTGCTGGGCATGCCGCACCGGCTGGTGCCGCCCTTCGCCGGGCCGGTGGCCTTCGACCGCCCGGCCGTCTGGCTCGTCGTCGTCGCCGCCGTCGGCGTCCTCGTGTGGTGGCGGCTGCCGCGGCGGCGGCGCAGCTGGGGCCGGGTGACGGCGCTGGCCTTCCCCGCGGCGGTGCTGGTCTTCCTCGCCGTCACGCTGGCCTACCTGGTCGGCAGCTTCTCGCTGGCGACCGTGCGGACCTGGGACACCTACTCGCCGCAGGCCGACGCGCTGCAGGACCCGCTGGCCCGCGAGGGCGGCGCCCAGCACGCCATCCGCGCCGCCGACCCGCGCACGGCGACCGTGCTGCCGCTGCAGGAGGGGTCCGCGGCCACCGTCGCCGGGTTCAGCGAGCAGGGCGGGTACCTGCCGTCGGCGCCGCCCACCGACACCGCCGACGACGAGCCGACGGTGTGGGGGAGCTACCCCGGGCCGGGGGCGGAGGCGAACACCGGGGAGCTGACCACCGGCTGGTACGCGCTGCCCGACGCCGCGCCCGACCTGCGGCTGCTGGTCGAGGCCTCCGGCCGGCCGGGCGGGGGCAACTCGCTCGTCGCCGAGTACGGCGAGCTCACCGGCGACGGCGGCGTCGCCGCGCTGGGCTCGCAGGTCCTCGACGACGGCGCCGACTCCCCGTTCTGGCGGCAGCTGACCCTCGTGCCCAGCCCCGGCGCCGAGGTCGTCCGGCTGGTCGCCGCCGACCGCACCGACGGCCCCGGCGGCTGGCTGGCGCTCACCGCGCCGGTGGAGGCGCAGATGCGGCCGCTGACCGAGGTGGTCGGCGACGGCGACGTCACCGCGGTGGCCTGGCAGCTGGCCTTCCAGTTCCCCGCCGCCGAGCTCCCGGTCACGGTGCACGGGATCACCGAGCCCGTCGACTGGGTGTTCGCCTGGGGCGAGGGCCCGCTCGGCGGGCTCGGGGACGCCGCCTTCACCCGGGAGCGGGCCGGGCTGTGGCACCCCACCGTCCGCTCCTCGACGCTCACCCAGCTGGCCACCGACGTCCCCGGCCAGCCGGACCTGCGGACCTTCACCGCCTACCAGGTGCGCAACCCCTACGCCGACGCCGCCTACGACCTCGAGCGCGGCCGCACCGTGGTGTGGGGCTGGCAGGCGCCCTGACCGCGCGGGCGGGCCTCAGTCCAGCAGGCGGGTGACCGCCGCGAGGCGGGAGTCACCGGCCATCGACGCCAGCCACGCCGACCAGCCCGGCCGCTCGCGCACCGCCGCCAGCGCGGCGCGGGCGGCGGCCCGGTCACCGCGTCGGGAGGCGGCCAGCGCGGCGTAGAGGTCGCGCGCGCCCTCGGGGGCGAACAGCGCGAGGGTCTCGTAGTCGCGCTCGTCGTAGGCGCGCTGCAGGTTGCGCAGCATCCGCAGCTGGGCCACCGGGTCGCCGGAGTCGTCGACCCGCAGGTCCATCCGCACGCCGTCGTCCTCCTCCGACGCCGGCTCGCCGCTCACCACCAGCAGCGCCGCCGACTGCCGGCCGCGCAGGTCCCCGCCGGCGTCCTGGCCGGCGCTCAGCGCGGCGAGCAGCCGGTCGGCCAGGACGCCGCCGCCGGCCCGGTAGGCCCCGGCCATCGCCGGCAGCACCTCCGGCGAGGCGAGCATGTTGCCCTGGACGCTCCACCCCTCGCCGAGCAGGTGGCCGCTCACCGGGAAGGAGCCGGGCCCGGTGTCGGCGGCGACGGCGCCGTCGGGCGCGAGGACGGCGATCTGCCGGTCGACGTCCTCGGCGGCGTGCGCGGCCCGGCGCACCAGGACCTCCGGCGCCGTGCCCTCGGCCAGCCCGCCGAGCAGCACCGACCCCAGCCCGCGCGGGCTGCGGGCCTGCACCGCCACGACGCCGACGCCGGGCCGGGCGGTGGGCACCGCCCGCCCGACGGCGAGGATGCAGGAGGAGACCGCGATGCCCATCTCCCCGGTGTCCGGGTCGCGGGCGACGACCGAGAACGTCACCGGGGGCCAGGGCTCAGACGGTCGCCGGCAGGGTCATCGTCGGGACGTCGCCGGGGACGGTCAGCGGGGCGCCGGTCCTGGCGACCACCTCGTCGGGTGTGACGCCGGGGGCGACCTCGCGCAGCACGAACCCGTCGCCGGTGACGTCGACGACGGCGAGGTCGGTGACCACCCGGTCGACGCACGCCTTGCCGGTCAGCGGCAGCGAGCACTCCTCGACCAGCTTCGGCGACCCGTCGCGGGCGACGTGCTCCATCATGATCACGACCCGCTTGGCGCCGTGGACGAGGTCCATCGCGCCGCCCATGCCGTTGACCATCTTCCCGGGGATGAGCCAGTTGGCGAGGTCGCCGCGGGGGTTGACCTGCATGGCGCCGAGGATGGCCAGGTCCAGGTGCTTGCCGCGGATCATGGCGAAGCTGGTGGCGGAGTCGAAGAAGCTCGCGCCGGGCAGGATCGTCACCGTCTCCTTGCCGGCGTTGATGAGGTCGGGGTCCTCCTCGCCCTCCACCGGGTAGGGGCCGACGCCGAGGACGCCGTTCTCCGAGTGCAGCACGACGTGCACGCCGTCGGGGACGAAGTTGGGCACCAGCGTGGGCATGCCGATGCCGAGGTTGACGTAGGCGCCGTCCTCGAGCTCCAGGGCGACGCGGGCGGCGAGCTGGTCGCGGGTCAGGGTCATCGGGTCTCCTCCGTCGCCTCTTCGCCACCGGCGGCCAGCGGGGCGGCGGACTGCCGCGGGCGGGTGGTGCGCCGCTCGATCCTCTTGCCCTCCGGGCCGACCAGGACGACCCGGTCGACGAAGACGCCGGGCAGGTGGACGTGCTCGGGGCGGATCTCCCCGGGCTCGACGAGCTCCTCGACCTCGGCGATGGTGATCCGCCCGGCCGTGCCGGCCAGCGGGTTGAAGTTCATCGCCGACTCGTGGAAGACGAGGTTGCCGTGCCGGTCGCCGACGGCGGCCCGCACCAGGGCGAAGTCGGCGGTCAGCGCGGTCTCGAGCACGTACTCGACGCCGTCGAAGACCCGCGTCTCCTTCGGAGCGCTGGTCTCGACGACGTTCCCGTCGGCGTCGTAGCGCACCGGGATGCCGCCGTCGGCGACCATCGTGCCCACGCCGGTGGGGGTGTAGAAGGCGGGGATGCCCGCGCCGCCGGCGCGCAGCCGCTCGGCCAGCGTGCCCTGCGGGGTCAGCTCGACCTCCAGCTCACCGGAGAGGTAGAGCCGGGCCAGCTCCTTGTTCCCGCCGACGAACGAGCTGATCGTGCGGCGGATGCGGCCGGCGTAGAGCAGCACGCCCAGCGCCTGGTCGTCGACGCCGCAGTTGTTCGAGATCGTCGTCAGGTCGTGGGTGCCCTGCTCCAGCAGCGCGTCGATCAGCCGGATCGGCACGCCGCACAGGCCGAACCCCCCGACGGCGAGGACGGCGCCGTCGGGGACGTCGGCCACCGCCTCGCGTGTGCTCGCGACGACCTTGTCCATCAGGCGACCCCACCCATCAGCTGACCACCGTCTCCTCCGGCGCGGCCGGCCGGCTCCCTCAGGCGGGCCGGCCCAGCTCGCGGATGCCCTCGATCCGGACGCCGAGCGTAGCGGTGACCCGCTCGGCCTCCGCCCGCGCGCGCAGGGCCGCGGGGTCGGTGTGTCGGCACAGCACCAGCGACGCGCCGGCGGCCAGCGGCGCCAGCAGCCAGACGACCGGGCCGGCCTCCGCGGCGGTCGGCTCGTCGACCAGCAGCCGGTCCCCGGCGGCGATGCCCAGCCGCCCGGCGAGCTGCCCGGCGGCGTCGGCCAGCCCGCCGAGGGTCAGCTCCAGCCCGCCGGCGGTGAGGCCGGGGGAGGCCGGGTCCGGCGGCACGTACGGGGTGAAGACGTCGCTGCGCGCCCGCACCTCGACGGCGAAGTCGCGGGCCGGCCCGGCGTAGCCGGTCATGCCCAGGCCCAGCGGGTGCAGCGAGAGGCCGAGCAGCTCGGGCAGGTCCTGCTCCTCCAGCGGCGCGAGCCGGTCCTGGGCGGCGAGGACGACGTCGGCGGCGTCGAGGCGGCCGTCGTCCTCGGCGGCGGTGTCGAGCACCGCGGCGCCGCAGCTCCAGACGCCGAGCAGCACCGCGGCGGTCTGCCAGTGCACCGGTAGCACGACCGCGACGGTGCTGCCCGGGGCGACGTCGAACTCGTCCTGCAGCAGGTCGGCGGTCTTGGCCACCCAGTTGGCCAGCGTCGTGGCCGACAGCTCGACCCGCTCGCCGGTCGCGTCGTCGTAGGAGGTGACCAGGGGAGCGGAGGCGTCGCGCCGGAGAGCGAGGTCCAGGAGGTCCGACGGGGTGGAGGGTCGCGTGGTGGGCACGGGACGAGAGTGGCACTGTGACGAGACAGTCCGCCCCGCGCGTCGTGGGGCGGGGTGCTGCCCGCCGCCTACAGTCGGATCCCGATGACCGCGATCCCCATCGACAGCCTCGCCCGGCTGGACGCCTGGCTGCTGCGCGCGACGCGGCGGCGGCTGGGCCACACCCCGGCCGTGCCCGTCGCCCAGACCCTGTCCCACTTCGGTGAGCACGCCCTCGGCTGGCTGGCCCTCGGCGGCCTCGGCTGGCTCTCCGGCCGGCGCCGCGACGAGTGGGCCGCCGGTGCCGCCGGCGTCCTCGCCGCGCACGCGGCCGGCGTCGTCGTCAAGCGCGTCGTGCGGCGGGAGCGGCCGGCGTTCGCCGACATCCCCGCCCTGGTCGGCACGCCCAGCACGCTGTCGTTCCCGTCGGCGCACAGCTGCTCGACCGCCGCGGCGGCCGTCGGGTACGCGCCGTTGGTGGGTCGTCCGGTCATGGGCACGCTGCTCGGCAGCATGCTCGTCTCGCGCGTCCTCCTGGGCGTGCACTACCCGAGCGACGTCACCGCGGGCGCCCTCCTGGGCAGCCTCGCGGCTCGGGTCACCCGGACCCTGGTACGCCGCCTGACAGAGGAGACACGGGCGTGAGCACACCCTCCAGCACCGACTCGGCCCGCGCCGAGCAGAAGGTCCCCGGGCCTCCCGCGGCGCACCCGCCGGCCGGGCGGGAGGAGACCGTCGAGCTGGCGCCCCGGCTGCCCGGCTTCCGCGGCGGCCTCCCGTGGGGCATGGTGCGCGCGCTGCGCCCGCGCCAGTGGGTCAAGAACGGGCTCGTGCTCGCCTCGCCCTTGGCGGCCGGCCGCATCTTCGAGCCCGAGGTCCTCGGCCCCACGGTCATCGCCTTCGTGGTGTTCTGCCTGGCCTCGTCGGGCATCTACATCATCAACGACCTCCGCGACATCGAGGAGGACCGCCGCCACCCGCGCAAGCGGTTCCGGCCGATCCCCGCCGGCGTCGTGCCCATCCCGCTGGCGATCGTCATGGCCGCGGTGCTGCTCGTCGTCTCACTCGGCGGCGCGGTGCTGCTGACCCGCTGGCAGCTGGCCGGCGTCGTGGGCAGCTACGTGGTCATCTCGATCTGCTACTCGTTCTTCCTCAAGAACCAGCCGGTCATCGACCTCGCCGTCGTCGCCTCGGGCTTCCTGCTGCGGGGCGTGGCCGGCGGTGTGGCCGCGGGCATCGAGCTGTCGCAGTGGTTCCTGCTGGTGGCGGCCTTCGGCTCGCTGTTCATGGTCGCGGGCAAGCGCTACTCGGAGCTGGTGGTCATGGGCGACGCCGCGGCCACCCGCCGCACGCTCAAGGCCTACTCCGCCAGCTACCTGCGCTTCGTCTGGAGCCTCTCGGCCGGCGTGGCCTGCACCGCCTACAGCCTGTGGGCCTTCGAGATGGGGGAGACCCAGGAGGGCATCCCCTGGTCCACGGTCTCGATCGCGCCGTTCGTCCTCGGGATCCTGCGGTACGCCGTCGACGTCGACAAGGGTGCCGCCGGCGCCCCCGAGGAGATCGTCCTCGGCGACAAGGTGCTGCTCGTCCTCGGTCTCTTCTGGGCCGTCCTCGTCGGCGTGGGGGTCTTCACCCGCTGACCCGACCGGCTCCCTCGCCGCGTGCCCCGTCCGGATCCCCGGGCGGGGCACGCGGCGTCTGGGGCGGGAGGCGTTCCCGCGGGAACGCGAGGCCCACTGGGGGGCCGGGCGCACGGTCGGCTGCCCGGGGCGGCGTCCCGCTACGGGAGGCGGCGCGGCCGAGGAGGCCGCTCCTCCGTCCTCGGCTCCCGCCACGGACGACCCGTCTCGGGCCGGACAGGACCGGCCCCACCGATCAGCAGACGGCCCACGGGTCCACCGGACCGAAGGGCACGAGCCGCGTGCTCCGCGAGGAAGACCCGGCGCGCCTCCTCGACGGCGTCCTCGTCGGACACCGCCCCCTCCACCGGCTTCACCAGGTAGCCGCAGCTGCAGGCTCCCCGCAGCCGACGCAGGCCGAAGGGCTGACGTCCCCCGAAGACGTGCTCCACGTGGTCGACGGTGTGCGCTGAGGCGCAGTTACGGGGCCGGGACGTGCACGTCTCCGCACGCCGTCCGTCCCCGGCGCCGCAGCCGGCCGCGCGTGCGCCCCGGAACGGCGACGGGCCCCTCCCCGCAGCAGCGGAGAGGGGCCCGTCGGTGCGCCGGGGGATCAGTTGATGCAGCTGGTGTCCGCCGCCGTCCGGGGCGCCTCGGCGGTGGTCTGGCCGGCCGGCGCCGGGGGAGTGGTGGGCTGCCCGACGCCGTTGAAGTCGCTGCCGAGGACCAGCTGCACGGTGCCGCTGTCGGCGTCGTCGCTGACCTCGACGTCGGCCCCGGGGACCTGCGCGGCGAGGGCCGCGGCCAGCGCCTCGTCCCCGGCGGCGTGCCGGATGACGGTCTGCTCGTAGTCGCTGCTGTCGGCGTTGCCGGTGCTGGTGACGACGAAGCCGGCGGCCTCGAGCTCGGTGCTGGCGTCGGCGGCCAGGCCGGGGGTGCCCGAGCCGTTGTAGACCTCCACCGAGACCTCCGACGGCGCCGCGGTCGCAGGCGTCTGGGGAGCGGGGGCCGCGGCGGCGTCCGGCTCGGCCGAGAGCTCGGCGAAGAACTCGTGCAGGGTGTCCTCGTCGGCCAGCCGCAGGATCGCGCGGTCCTGCTCGTCGCGGTCGTCGCCGACGATCGGCACGGTCTGGAAGTCGATGTCGCCCGGGGTCACCGACTGCATCTGCTGGGCCAGGTCGAGCAGCACCAGGTCGCGGTCGATGGTGAGCGACTCCGACGCCGCCTGCACCAGCTCCCGCTGCTTGCCGAGGTCGAGCAGCACGTCCTCCGACAGCATCTTGCGCAGCACGCCGCCGATGAAGACCTGCTGGCGCACGATGCGGTCGAGGTCGCCGCGGGGCAGACCGTGCCGCTGCCGGACGAAGGCCAGCGCCTCGGCGCCGGAGATCGTCTGCTCCCCGGCGGGGAACACCGCGCCGGAGAAGTCGGAGTCGTCGACGGCCTCGCACAGGTTCACCGTGACGCCGCCGACGACGCTGGTCAGGTCGAAGAAGCCGAGCAGGTCGACCTCGGCGTAGTGGTCGATCTGCAGCCCGGTGAGCTGGCTGATCGTCTGCACGAGCAGCTGCGCGCCGGCGGCCTGCTTGTCGGCCTCGGCGGCGGAGTCGTCGGCGTCGGAGTAGCCGTAGGCGTAGGCGGCGTTGAGCTTGTCCATCCCGTAGCCCGGGATCTCCACGTAGGAGTCGCGCGGGAACGACACGAACGACGCGCGCGACCCGTCGGCCGGCACGTGCACCAGGATCATCGTGTCGGTGTTGATCCCGGAGTCCGCGCCGGCGGTCAGCTCCGCCAGCTGCTCGGGGGTCAGCGCGGCGCGGCTGTCGTTGCCGACCAGCAGCAGGTTCATCGCCTCGGGGGCGTCCCCGGCGTCGGAGTTGCCGGCACTGGGGATCGCGTTGGTCCGGTTGACGGTGGCCTCGGCGACCCGGCCGAGGTACCAGCCCCAGCCGCTGCCGGCCAGCAGCAGCACCGACAGCACGGCGACCACCGCACGGCCGACGACGGCGGCGCGACCCCCGCGCCGCCCCTCGCCGCGGGCCGGGGCCGGGTCCCGCGGAGCGCGCTGCCCGGCGTCGGCCGGACCCTCGGGGGCCCGGGGGCGCGACGGACGGCCGGCGCGCGGGTCCAGTCGGGCCGGGAGCTGCCGGCCTCCCGGGCCGCCGTGCTCGGTGCGGTCTCGGCTCACGCGACGAGGTTAGGTGCGCCGCGGACGCCTCCCGGGCCCGCGACACGGCGGAACGCTCCGTCCCACCCCGTCCCGCCCGTCTGGTCCCGGGTGCCCGCCTGGTCCCGCCCGCCCCTCCCCGTCACAGGCGTCACACGGGACGGCGGAGGGGCCGGGACGGGCCGGGCTCAAGCCGGACGCCGGTCGTGACGATGGGGCAGGCGGGGGGACCCGCCGTGGGCAGCCCCGTCGCCGTCCGCCACCCGGAGGTTCCGCACCCGTGCGCCGTCTCGTCGTCGGGCTCCTCGCCTTCCTGGGCCTCACCGCCCTCGTCCTCGTGCTCCCCGTCTCCGCCGCGCCCGGCCCGGAGGCCGAGCCGGTGGCCACCTCCACCGCCGAGGTGCCGATGGGCTCGGTGGCCGAGCCGGCACCCCAGGCCGAGGTGCAGGCCGGCACCAGCGACCCCGTCACGGGCGTGCCGGCGACGGCGCCCGCGCTGACCGTCAGCCGGGTCGGCACCGAGCCGTTCTCGCTGGTGGGCGTCACCTGGCGACTGGACCCCGCGGTCACCGACACCGTCGTGCAGGTCCGTGTCCAGGACGCCGAGGGCGCGTGGGGCGCGTGGACCGAGGTCACGGTGGAGGACGCCGAGCAGAACCGGGGGACGGCCACCGGGGACGAGGTCCGCGGCGGGACCGCGCCGCTGTGGACCGGGCCGAGCACCGCCGTCGAGGCCGAGCTGGTGACGCGGTCGGGCGCGCAGCCCACCGACGTCCGCCTCGAGCTGGTCGACCCGGGCACGAGCCCGGCCGACGGCGCCCTGCAGGGCGCCGACCTCGGCGACACCGCGCACGCCGCCACCGCGATGCCGCCGGTGTTCTCCCGCGCCCAGTGGGGCGCCGACGAGTCGATCATGGGCTGGACGCCGCAGTACGCCCCCGCCGTCAAGGCCGCGACCCTGCACCACACCGACACCAGCAACGGCTACGCCGCCGACGACGTCCCGGGCATCATCCGGTCGATCTACGCCTACCACGCGCAGAGCCGCGGCTGGGGCGACATCGGCTACAACGTGCTGGTCGACCGGTTCGGGCGGCTCTGGGAGGGCCGCGCCGGCGGCCTGTCCCGGCCGGTGGTCGCGGCGCACGCCGGCGGCTTCAACAGCGGCACCCTCGGCGTCTCGATGATCGGCAACCACGCCGCGACGGCGCCGACCCAGGCCGAGCTGGAGTCCCTGGCCGCGATGATCGCCTGGAAGTTCTCGCTGCACGGGGTCGACCCGCGGGGGACGACGGTGCTGACCTCCGGCGGCGGCGGGACCGCGAAGTACGCGGCCGGCGTGAAGGTCACGCTGCCGACGGTCTTCGGGCACCGCGACGTCGGCAACACCACCTGCCCCGGCGACGCCGGCTACGCCCGCCTCGGCACGCTCCGCGACCTCGTCGCGGCCCGGCTCACCACCTCCCTGTCGCCGATCGCCACCCGCTACGCGGCCGACGCCGGACTGCGGGCCTCCCTGGGCGACCCGGTCGGCGCGGAGCAGTCGGCGGGCGGGGTCTCCTGGCAGGTCTACGAGCGCGGCCGGGTCTACGACTCCGCCGCGGGCGGGGTGCGCGTCGTCCGCGGGGCCATCCTCGACACCTACCTGGCCTGGGGCGGCCCGGCGGCACTCGGCGCCCCGCTGACCGACGACACGCCGACCGCCGAGGGCCGCGGCTGGTACGTCGACGTCCAGGGCGGCTCGATCGTCTGGTCCGCCGGGACGGGCGCGCAGGTGGTGCGGGGCGACATCCTCCGCGAGTACCAGCGGGTGGGCGGCAGCGCCGGGCTCCTGGGCTTCCCGACGACCAGCGACGCGCGCACCCCGGACGGGCGCGGCTACGTCGTGCACTTCGAGGGCGGGGACGTCCACTGGTCGCCGGCCACCGGCGCGCGCACCGTGGCCGGGCAGATCCTCGAGACCTGGCTGGCCACCGGGGGCACCTCCGGGCCGCTGGGCTTCCCGACCAGCAGCGACGCCCCGACGCCGGACGGGCGCGGGTACGTCGTCCGGTTCCAGGGCGGCGACGTCTGGTGGTCGGGCGCCACGGGGCCGCAGGTCGTGGCCGGCGACATCCTCGCCGAGTACCGCCGCACCGGCGGCAGCGCAGGGCCGCTGGGCTTCCCCACGACCAGCGACGCGCGGACCCCGGACGGCCGCGGCTACGTCGTGCACTTCCAGGGCGGGGACGTGTGGTGGTCCCCGGCCACCGGCGCGCGCACCGTGGCGGGACAGATCCTCGAGACCTGGCTGGCCGTCGGGGGCACCTCCGGGCCACTCGGCTTCCCGACCAGCAGCGACGCGCGCACGACGGACGGCCGCGGCTACACGGTGTCCTTCCAGGGCGGGGCGGTGTGGTGGTCGGGTGCGACCGGCGCGCACGTGGTGGCCGGCGACATCCTCGCCGAGTACCGGCGCGCCGGCGGCAGCGGCGGACCGCTGGGCTTCCCCACGACCAGCGACGCGCGCACGCCCGACGGGCGCGGCTACGTCGTGCACTTCCAGGGCGGCGACGTCTGGTGGTCCCCGGCCACCGGGGCGCACACGGTGGCCGGCGAGATCCTGACCCGCTGGCTCGGCACCGGTGCCACCTCGGGGCCGCTGGGCTTCCCCACGACCAGCGACGCGCGGACCACCGACGGGCGCGGCTACGTCGTCCTCTTCCAGGGCGGGGGCGTCTGGTGGTCGCCGGCGACGGGTGCGCAGGCGGTCGCCGGGGACATCCTGCGGACCTGGCAGGCGACCGGCGGCACCTCCGGGCCGCTGGGCTTCCCGACCACCGGTGACGCGCGGACGCCCGACGGGCGCGGCTACGTCGTCCGGTTCCAGGACGGCGACGTGTGGTGGTCGCCGGCCACGGGCGCGCAGGTCGTGCGCGGCGCCATCCTCGCCACCTACCGGGCCGCCGGGGGGTCCTCGGGCCCGCTCGGCTTCCCGACCACCAGCGACGCCCGCTCCCCCGAGGGCCGCGGCTACGTCGTGCACTTCCAGGGCGGGGACGTGTGGTGGTCGCCCACGACCGGCGCACAGGTCGTCGCCGGCCGCATCCTGACGACCTGGCTGGCGACCGGCGGCCCGTCGGGGACGCTGGGCTTCCCGACCACCAGCGACGCGCGCACCCCGGACGGGCGCGGCTACGTCGTGCGCTTCCAGGGCGGGGACGTCTACTGGTCGCCGGCCACCGACGCCCGCGCGGTCACCGGGGCGCTCGCCACCGAGTACGCCGCCCGCGGTGGTAGCACGAGCGGCCTCGGCTTCCCGACCAGCTCCACCTACGCGGTCGCCGGCGGTCTGCGCAACGACTTCCAGGGCGGCGTGCTGACGCTGACGACCGCCACGGGGGCGGTGACCGTCGGCCCGCGGTGACCCGCGTCGTTCCCACGATCGGACCGTGACAGGCCGTAGCCTCCCGATCACTAAGGCCGTGGACGCGCCGCCCGATGGGCGCCGGGCGGCCGTCCTGACGCCGACGACCGGCTCTCCGCTCGGTCCAGCAGGGAGACCCACCGTGTCCCGTACCCGATCCCGCCGACCGCTCCGGGTCGCCCTCGCACTGCTGGTGGTCGCCGCCGCCGCGCTCGCCGTGCTGTGGTGGCGGGCCGGAGGCGGCGCGGTCGCCGCGGACGACACCCCGGCCCCGTCGTCGACCGCGTCCACCGCCCCGTCGTCGACGCCGCCGTCCCCCTCGTCCCCGGCCCCGTCGTCGGCGCCGTCGTCGGCCGGCGGGTCGGGCACCCCCGCGGACGGCACGGCGCCCGCGACCGGGACCACGACCGCGCCCACGCCCGGCCAGGGCGGACCGGCCGCCGTCGCCGTCGCCGTCACCTGGTCCCAGTGGGACGACGCGAGCGGGTCGGTGCTCGCCGGCGGCATCGTCGGTGACGTCGTCGAGGCCGGTGGGCGCTGCACGCTCACCCTGAGCCGCGGCGGCGTCGTCCTGACCGGGGAGTCGGAGGCCGAGCCCGACGCCGCCACGACCAGCTGCGGCCAGGTGGCGGTGTCCGGCGCGGGGCTGACCGCGGGCGCCTGGGACGCCGTGCTGAGCTACGCCTCCGACCGCTCGGCCGGGGAGTCGGCGCCGTTCACGGTGGTGGTCCCGTGACCCGGCTGCTGCGCCCCCGGCTGACGGTCGTCGCGCTGCTCGTCCTCGGGCTGGCCGCCGCCCTGTCGCTCGTGGGCTCCTCCGCCCCGCCGCAGCTGCGGCCGTCGGCCGACCTCGGGCGGTTCGACCCGGGCAACATCATCGACGACAGCATCTTCTACAACGCGTCGACGATGAACGCCGACCAGGTGCAGGCGTTCCTGGCCGCGAACGGCTCCGGGCTGGCCGGCCTGCGGTTCGACACGTGGACCCGCACCGGCGACGACTACTGCGGTGCCTACGCCGGTGCGGCCCAGGAGACCGCGGCGGCGGTCATCGCGAAGGTCGCCCGCGCCTGCGGCATCAACCCGCAGGTCCTCCTGGTCACGCTGCAGAAGGAGCAGGGGCTGGTCAAGGACGCCAGCATCTCCGCCGACCAGCTGCGCAAGGCCATGGGCTACGCCTGCCCGGACACCCCGGCCGGCTGCGACGCCACCTACAACGGCTTCTACAACCAGGTCTACATGGCCTCGCGGCAGTTCAAGCGCTACCAGGCGCTCCCCAACCGGTACGGGTACGTGGCCGGCCGGGTCAACACCATCCCGTACTACCCGAACGACCCGACCTGCGGCTCCGCGCAGGTCTACATCGAGAACCAGGCGACCGCGGGCCTGTACAACTACACGCCCTACGTCCCGAACGCGGCCTCGCTGGCCGCGGGGTACAAGGCCTCGCCCGACCGCTGCGCCTCCTACGGCAACCGGAACTTCTACAACTACTTCACCGACTGGTTCGGGTCGACGCAGACCTCCGGCGCGGCGGCGGTCACCGACAAGGCCCGCGCGCTGACGGCGACCGGGCGCGGCCTCGGCGACGCCCTCGGCGACGTGACCTGCGACCAGCCCGGCGGCGGCTGCCGGCAGCGCTACACGTACGGCGACATCTTCTGGTCGGCGATGACCGGCGCCCACGACGTCCGCGGCGAGATCCTGGCGAAGTACCTCGCCACCGGCGGCCCCTCCTACATGGGCTACCCCGTCGGCGACGACCAGCGCGACACCAGGGTCGTGTCGACCCCGGTCTGGTACTCCAACTTCCAGTACGGCGACATCGTGTGGTCGCAGGCGACGAAGGCCCAGGTGGTCCGCGGGCCGATCCGCGACCACTGGCTCGCGCTCGGCGCGTCCGCCGGCGTCCTGGGCCTGCCCACCAGCAGCGACGCACCCGCCGGCGGCGGCGGCTTCGTCGTCGACTTCCAGGGCGGCTCGGTCTACTGGTCGCAGGCCACCGGGGCGCACGACGTGCGCGGCGCGATCCTGGCGAGGTACCGGTCCTCCGGCGGCCCGGCCGCCCTGGGCTACCCCACGAGCAACGACAGCCGGGACCGGGCCGTCACGTCCACGCCGGTCTACTACGTCAACTTCCAGGGCGGCGACGTCGTCTGGTCGGCCGCCACCGGGGCCCAGGTGGTGCGCGGGCCGATCCTGCAGCGCTGGATCGCCCTCGGCGCCTCCGCCGGACCGCTCGGCCTGCCCGTCACCAGCGACGCCGTCGCACCCGGCGGCAAGGGCTACGTGGTCGACTTCCAGGGCGGCTCGGTCTACTGGTCGCCGGCCACCGGGGCGCACGACGTGCGCGGCGCGATCCTGGCGAGGTACCGCTCCTCCGGCGGGCCGCCCGTCCTGGGCTACCCGACCGGGGACGACAGCCCCGACCGCAACGCCCCCGGCGTCTGGTTCACGAACTTCCAGGGCGGCGACGTCGTGTGGTCGCAGGCCACCGGCGCGCAGGTCGTGCGCGGGGCGATCCGCGAGCACTGGCTCCGGCTCGGGGCCTCCGCCGGCACGCTCGGCCTGCCCGTCACCAGCGACGCGGTCGCCCCCGGCAACGGCGGGTACGTCGTGCACTTCCAGCGCGGGGCGGTCTACTGGTCGCCGGCGACGGGGGCGCACGCCGTCCAGGGGCCGATCGCGGTGAAGTACGCGGAGGTGGGCGGCCCCCTCTTCGTCGGCTACCCGGTCGGCGAGCAGGGCACCGACCGCGCCGCGCCCGGGGTGACCTACTCCAACTTCCAGGGCGGCGACATCGTCCACTCCCAGGCCACCGGCGCCCAGGTCGTGCGCGGCGCGATCCTCGCGCACTGGCTGTCGCTGGGGGCGTCGGCCGGGCCCCTCGGCCTGCCGGTCACCACCGACGCGCTGGCCCCCGGCAACGGCGGCTACCTCGTCGACTTCCAGCGGGGCTCGATCTACTGGTCGCCCGCGACCGGCGCCCACGACGTCCGGGGCGCCATCCTCGCGGCCTACCGCACGGCCGGCGGCCCGCCCTACCTGGGCTACCCGACGGGCGACGACAGCCGGGACCCCCGGGTGACCACCACGCCGGTCTACTACGGCAACTTCCAGGGCGGCGACATCGTGTGGTCGCAGGCCACCGGGGCGCAGGTCGTGCGCGGGGACATCCTGCGGAAGTGGCTGGAGCTCGGCGCCTCCTCGGGGCGGCTCGGGCTGCCGGTCACCAGCGAGGCCCTCGCGCCCGGGGGGCAGGGGTTCGTGGTCGACTTCCAGCGCGGCTCGGTCTACTGGTCGGCGTCGACCGGTGCGCGGTGGGTCGTCTCGGCGATCAACGAGGACTACGCGGCCCGCGGCGGCCCGGCCGGCGAGCTGGGCTACCCGAAGACCGACACCACGACGCTGGCCACCGGGCAGCAGCAGGTCGTCTTCCAGTACGGGACGCTGACGAGGTGAGGGCCGCGGGGCGGGCGGGAGCCGTGTGACGAACGGGTCCCGGCCGCCTCGCGCGCCCGCCGGTGGCCCCGCTGCGGCGCAGGTAGCGTGGATCCTCGTGGCACTCGCACAACCGGCCGGACGCACGCTCGCCGCCGCCGTCGCCGACCTGCGGCGCGGCTGGGAGCAGCGGTCCCTGTGGGGACACCTGGGCTGGCAGGACATCCGGCAGCGCTACCGGCGCTCGGTCCTCGGGCCGGTCTGGATCACCATCAGCATGGCGGTCACCGCCGTCGCCCTGGGTGTCCTCTACTCGGGCCTGTTCGACATCGACCTGGCGCTGTTCCTGCCGCACGTGCTCGTCGGCTTCATCGTCTGGGCCTTCATCAGCGGCTGCATCGCCGAGGGCTCGGAGGTGTTCATCGCCAACGAGGGCCTGATCAAGCACCTGCCCTCACCGCTGTCGGTGCACGTGTACCGGCTGGTGTGGCGGCAGACGCTGTTCTTCGTGCACAACATGATCGTCTACGTGGTCATGCTGTTCGTGTACCCGCAGGACCTGAAGTGGACGGCCATCGCGGTGGTCCCGGCCTTCGCCCTGCTGGCGCTCAACGGCGCCTGGGTGGCGCTGACCGTCGGCGTCGTCACCACGCGGTTCCGCGACCTCCTGCCGATCACCCAGAGCGTCGTGCAGCTGATGTTCTTCCTGACGCCGATCGTGTGGGTCTACGACGAGCTGGTGAACAGCCCGAACCCCGACGTCGCCGCGCGGGCCCGGCTGGCGGAGTTCAACCCCTTCCTGCACTTCGTCGAGATCGTCCGCCGTCCGCTGCTGGGCCAGGACCAGCTGTGGCGGCACTGGGCGGTCGTCCTCGTCATCACGGTGGTCGGCTGGGCGCTGACGATGGTCGTCCTGCGCCGCTACCGGTCCCGCGTCTCCTACTGGGTGTGAACGTGAGCAACGACAACCCGGCGAGCACCAGCGGTCCGGTCAGCATCGCGACCAAGGACGCCTGCGTCGACTTCCCCATCTTCGACGCCAAGAGCCGCTCGCTGAAGAAGACCGTCATGGGGCTGGTCGGCGGCAACATCGACAGCGGCAGCAAGGTGCCGGTGATCGAGGCGCTGCGCGACGTCACCGTCAACCTCGAGCACGGTGCGCGGGTGGGCCTGGTCGGCCACAACGGCGCCGGCAAGTCCACGCTGCTGCGGCTGCTGTCGGGCATCTACGAGCCCACCCGAGGCATCGCGGAGATCCGCGGCCGGGTGGCGCCGGTGTTCGACCTCGGCGTCGGCATGGACCCGGAGATCTCCGGCCTCGAGAACATCATGATCCGGGGCCTGTTCCTCGGCATGACCCGCAAGCAGATGCAGGAGCGGGTCGAGGACATCGCCGACTTCACCGAGCTCGGCGACTTCCTCCACATGCCGCTGCGCACCTACTCCACGGGCATGCGGGTGCGGCTGGCCCTCGGCGTGGTCACCAGCATCGACCCGGAGATCCTGCTGCTCGACGAGGGGATCGGCGCGGTCGACGCCGCCTTCCTCGAGAAGTCCAAGCAGCGGCTGGTGCAGCTCGTGGAGCGCTCGGGGCTGCTCGTGTTCGCCTCGCACTCCGACGAGTTCCTCCGCGAGCTGTGCGACACGGCGATCTGGATGGAGCACGGCCAGATCCGGCAGCAGGGCGAGCTCGACGAGGTCCTGCGGGCCTACAAGGGCCTGCCGGCGTGACGGCGGCGGCTCCGGCGCCCGTCGGGACGGCCGTGCCCGCGGCGGGGGAGCGGGTCGTGGCCGTCGTGGTCACCCGGCACCGGCGCGAGCTGCTGGCGCAGAGCCTGGCCGCGCTCGCGGCACAGACGCGGCCGCTCGACCACGTCGTCGTCGTCGACAACGGCCCCGACCAGTCCGCCGCCGACGTCGTCGCGGCCAGCGGGCTGCCGGCCACCCACCTGCCCAGCGCGCGCAACCTCGGCGGCGCCGGCGGCTTCGCCTACGGCATGCTGCACGCCCTCGCCCTCGGCGCGGACTGGGTGTGGTGCGCCGACGACGACGGCCGCCCGGCCGACGCCGGCGTGCTGGCCACCCTCCTCGACGCCGCCCGGCGGCACGGGCTGGCCGAGGTCAGCCCGCTGGTCACCGACATGGCCGACCCCGACCGGCTGGCGTTCCCCCTGCGCCGCGGGCTGCGCTGGCGGCGGCGCCGCAGCGACTTCGCCGGCGTGGACCTGCTGCCGCGGTACGCGTCGCTGTTCAACGGCGCGCTGTTCCGCGCCGACACCCTCGACGTCGTCGGCGTCCCGGACTACCGGCTGTTCTTCCGTGGCGACGAGACCGAGATCCACCGGCGGATGCTGCGCGCCGGGCTCGCCTTCGGCACCTGCACCGGGGCGGCCTACCTGCACCCGGAGGGGACGACGGAGTTCGCGCCGATCCTCGGCGGGCGGCTGTCGGCCCAGTACCCGGCCGACGAGGCCAAGCGCTACTACACCTACCGCAACCGCGGCTACCTGATGTCCCAGCCCGGCATGCGCTGGCTGCGCCCGCTGGAGACGGTCCGCTTCGGCTGGTTCTTCCTCGTGTCCCGCCGCGACCCCGTCGGCTGGCGGGAGTGGCGGCGGCTGACCCGCGCCGGGCGGCAGGAGCGGCTCACCCGCCGCTGAGGCCGCCGGCCCCCGACGACAGAGGGCCCCGACCGGATCTCCGGTCGGGGCCCTCTCGTCGTGCGCTCAGACGCGCTGGTAGCCCCACTCCTCGAAGGCCTGCGACCAGCTCTCCATCGACGTCAGCTCACCGGCCGCGGCCTGGTAGCGGCGCTGCAGGTCGGGGAACTCCGCCGCCATCCGGCGCAGCAGCTGCGCCGACGTCGCCGCCAGCCGGCGGAAGGTCGCCGGGTCGCGGCGCCGGAAGGTGACCCCGCGCCCGTCGGCGGTCCCGACGGTGGCGCTGTCGAGCCGGGACAGCAGGAACCACCGCGCGTCCTGGAAGGCCAGGTTCAGCTGGGGCGTCTGCAGGTTCTCCGGGTCGACCGGGCGGGCGTTGTGCACCAGCGCGCTGACCAGCGTCCTGCCGATCTGCAGCGGCTTGACCGGGATGCGGCGGAAGCGCATGGCCTTGGCCGTGGGCATCGAGGGCAGCGGCAGGTCGGCCGAGGAGGTCAGCACCTGGCCGTCGGCGTGCGTGGCGCGCACCCGGCGGGCCTGCACCACCGACTCCGGCATGCCGCGGAAGAGCGCCTCCGGGCCGGCCAGGAAGTCGCGGTAGGCGAGGTGGTGCAGCTCGACGGTCGAGTACTGCAGGTTGATGAGGAACCGCAGGTCGGCCTTGAGCATCTCGCGGAACAGCTTGCCGCCGTGGCGGTGCGGCGAGTGCAGCGCCGCGGCGATCAGCCGGTTGCGGATGTGGAAGTAGGCCTGCCAGTCGCTGGCGTCGTCCTTGTCGCCCCAGGACAGGTGCCAGATGGCGGTGCCCGGCAGCGACGCGGTCGGGAAGCCGGCGGCGAAGGCGCGCAGGCCGTACTCGGCGTCGTCCCACTTGATGAACACCGGCAGCGGCATGCCGATCTCGTCGACGACGGTGCGGGGGATCAGGCACATCCACCAGCCGTTGTAGTCGACGTCGATGCGGCGGTGCAGGTCCGCCGACTCGCGCAGCGTCCGCTTGCCGAAGTCGTGGTGGTAGTAGGTGTGCGGGGCGTTGGTCCAGAAGAACGTCTCGCGGTCGACGATCTCGCCCATGCTGTGCAGCACCGAGCGGTTCTGCAGGGCCAGCATCTGCCCGCCGACGAGCATCGGGCTCTTGGCGTAGGCGGCGAAGGCGCGCGCCCGCAGCAGGCTGTCGGGCTCGATCATGATGTCGTCGTCGAGCAGCACGACGTGCGTGGCGTCGCTGCGGGTGAACGCCTCGTGCATGGTGCGCGCGAAGCCGCCGCTGCCGCCGAGGTTGGGCTGCTCGACCACGTGCAGCCGGTCGCCCAGGGCGGCCTTGACCTCCTCGTAGCCCGCGGCGTCCTTGACGTGGTTGTTGCCCTGGTCGGCGATGGTGACCAGGGACAGCCGCTCGAGCACCGCGGGGTCCTCGACCAGCGCCCGGGCGGCGGCCAGCGCGTCGACGGGACGGTTGTAGGTGCAGATGCCGACGGCCAGCCGCGGCTCCTCGGCCGGCGCCTGCGGGGCGTACCAGCCGGCCTCGCGGATCTGGGTCTCGCTCTCGGCGGTGACGTCGAACCAGTACCAGCCGCCGTCGATGAACGGCGCCAGGTCCAGCTCGAACTCGACGGTCCGCTCGTCGTCGCCCACGTGGGAGACGCCGGTGACGTGCATCGACTCGCCGTCGGCCTTGGAGCGGTGGACGTCGATGCGGCAGGTGCCGGACACGGTGACCCGCAGGACCACCGAGCCGAGCACGCTCCACCGGCGCCAGTAGCTGGCCGGGAAGGCGTTGAAGTACGTGGCGAAGGAGACCTCGGAGCCGGCCGCGATCAGGCCGGAGTGCCGGCCCTCCTGGACCACGCGGGTGCCCGCGTTCTCCTCGTCGAGGTAGAGGCTGCGGACCTTGAGCTGGTCGGCCGGCCGCGGCATGAGGACCCGCTGGACGAGGGTGACGGCCTTGTCCGGGGTGAGGTCGCTCTCGGCCGGCTCGCTGACGGCGTCCGGCTTGACCGGGGCGTCGGCGACCTGCGGCGTGGTCGTCGTCATGGGGAGTCAGTCCTCGCTGTCAGTCCTCGAGGCGGCCGTCGAGCGAGCCGCCCTCGTCGAAGAAGGGGCGGATGCGGTTGTCGAACATGCTCAGCGCCGACCCGATCGCCATGTGCATGTCCAGGTACTTGTAGGTGCCCAGCCGGCCGCCGAAGAGCACGCGCTTCTCCGCGGCCTCCTTCTTGGCCAGCTCCCGGTAGCGCTCGAGCTTGGCGCGGTCCTCGGGGGTGTTGATCGGGTAGTACGGCTCGTCGCCGGTCTGGGCGAAGCGCGAGTACTCGCGGACGACGACGGTCTTGTCCGCCGGGTAGTCCCGCTCGGGGTGGAAGTGCCGGAACTCGTGGATCCGGGTGAAGGGCACGTCCTCGTCGGCGTAGTTCATGACCGAGGTGCCCTGGAAGTCACCGATCGGCAGGACCTCGGTCTCGAAGTCCAGCGTGCGCCAGCCGAGCTCGCCGGCCTCGTAGTCGAAGTACTTGTCGATCGGCCCGGTGAACACCGTCGGCACGTCGGCGGGCAGCTCGTCGCGGACGTCGAACCAGTCCGTGGACAGCCGCACCTCGATGTTCGGGTGGTCGGCCATCTTCTCCAGCCACGCGGTGTAGCCACCGACCGGCAGGCCCTCGTAGGTGTCGTTGAAGTACCGGTTGTCGAACGTGTAGCGCACCGGCAGGCGGGCGATGACCGCGGCAGGCAGCTCGGTGGGGTCGGTCTGCCACTGCTTCTTCGTGTAGCCGCGGATGAACGCCTCGTAGAGGGGGCGGCCGATCAGGGAGATCGCCTTCTCCTCGAGGTTCTGCGCCTCGGCGGTGTCGATCTCACCGGCCTGCTCGGCGACGAGCTCCCGGGCCTCGGAGGGGGAGAAGCTGCGCTCGAAGTACTGGCAGATCGTGGCCAGGTTGATCGGCAGCGAGTAGGTCTTGCCCTGGTAGATCGAGTAGACCTTGTGCTGGTACTTCGTGAAGTCGGTGAACTGGTTGACGTACTGCCAGACCCGCTCGTTGGACGTGTGGAACAGGTGGGCGCCGTAGACGTGCACCTCGATGCCCGTCTCGGGCTCGGGTGCGGAGTACGCGTTCCCACCGATGTGGTCGCGTCGGTCGAGGACGAGCACGCGCTTGTCCAGCTGGCTGGCCACCCGTTCCGCGACGGTCAGTCCGAAGAAGCCGGAGCCGACGACGACGAGGTCAGGTCTCGCTGAGGTCACGCCTGGCGACTGTACCGGCGCGACCGGTGCCCCCCGGGCGCTCGCAGGAGTGTCCGGGAACTTCGTGACGGGACCGTCCCCCTCGTCCCACCGGTCACACCGGGCCCCTGCCTCACCCGGGCCCGGCCGGGGTGCGGGGAGCCCCGGCGCGCGCCTCTACAGTTCCCGGGTGCCCGGGAACAGCTCACCCGAGACCCTGCGCGTGGTGGCGGTGACGTACTCACCCGGCGAGGCGCTGGAGGGGTTCGTCACCTCGCTGGCGAAGGCCACCACGCGCCCGGTCGAGGTCGTGCTGGCCGACAACGGCTCCACCGACGGCGTCCCCGAGCGGGTCGCCGCGGAGCACCCGCACGTCCGGCTGCTGCGGACCGGGGGCAACGTCGGCTACGGCGCGGCGGTGAACGCGGGCCTGGCCGGGGCGCCCGGCCGGCACGCGCTGGTGGCCAACCCCGACGTCCGCTTCGAGCCCGGCTCGGTCGACGAGCTGCTGGCCGTGGCCGCCCGCTGGCCGCGTGCGGCCACCGTGGGCCCGGCGATCCGCACGCCGGAGGGCGAGCTCTACCCCTCGGCCCGCGACCTGCCCCGGCTGTCCACCGGCGCGGGGCACGCGCTGCTGGGCTGGGCGTGGCCGGCCAACCCCTGGACGGCGCGCTACCGCCGCGAGCGGGAGGCCCCGCGCGAGCGCACCGCCGGGTGGCTGTCGGGCTCGTGCTTCCTCGTCGACCTCGAGGCGTTCCGGGCCGTCGGCGGCTTCGACCCGGGCTACTTCATGTACTTCGAGGACGTCGACCTCGCCGAGCGTCTCGGCCGCGCGGGCTGGCTGCACGTCTACGCGCCCACCGCCGTCGTCGTGCACGAGGGCGGGCACGCCACCCGACGCGAGCCGCACCGCATGCAGCGGGTGCACCACACCAGCGCGCTGCGCTACCTCTCCGGGCAGTACCCGGGCCGCCGCTACGCCCCGCTGCGGGCGGCGCTGCGCGCCGGGCTGGGCGGCCGGATGCTGGTGTCCTACGTGAGCGGCCGGGTGGCGGCCGGGGCGCGGTTCCAGCGCCGGGCCGACGACGTCGGCCGCGCCGCCCGCGCCCGCGCACGACGGGGGGTGGACGCGTGAGGCACGCCGTCGTCATGGCCGGCGGGTCGGGCACGCGGCTGTGGCCGCTGTCGCGGGCCGCCCGGCCCAAGCAGCTGCTCGACGTCATCCAGGACGGCGACGGCGGGGCGCACAGCCTGCTCGCCGAGGCCTTCGCGCGGCTGGAGACGCTGCTGCCGGCCGAGCGGATCTGGGTGTGCACCGCGGCCCGCTACGGCGCGCAGGTGCGCGCCGCGCTGCCGCGGCTGCGCCCCGACCGGCTGGTGCTCGAGCCGGTCGCCCGCGACACCGCCAACGCCGTCGGGCTGGCCGCCGCGCTGGTGGCCGAGGCCGACCCGGACGCCGAGCTCGCCGTCGTCAGCGCCGACCACGTGATCCGGCCCGTCGAGCGGTTCGCCGCCGCGCTGGGCACCGCCTACGACGCCCTCGCCGTGCGGCCGCGGGCACTGGTCACCCTCGGCATCCGGCCCACCGCGCCGGCCACCGGCTTCGGCTACGTGCGCCGCGGCGCCGCCACCGAGGTGCCCGGCGTCGCGGAGGCCGCCGCGTTCAAGGAGAAGCCCGACCGGGCGACCGCCGAGGGCTACCTCGCGTCGGGGGAGTACCTGTGGAACTCCGGCATGTTCGTGTGGCGGGCGCGCACGGTGCTCGACGCGCTCGCGGAGCACCTGCCGGCCTCGGCCGAGGGGCTGGCGCGGGTGGTGGCCGCGCCCGCCGGGCCGGAGCGCGACGCCGTCCTCGCCGAGGTGTTCCCGACCCTGCCGAAGACCAGCGTCGACTACGCCGTCCTCGAGCCCGCGGCCACCGAGCCCGGGCGGGTGCTGGTCGCCGACCTCGACGCCGAGTGGCTCGACGTCGGCTCCTGGCCGGCGCTGGCCCAGACGCTGGCCACGGTCGAGGGCAACGCCGTCGGCGGCCTGGCGGTGACCTTCGACAGCGCGGGCAACATCGTCTTCAGCGACGACCCCGACCACCTGGTCGCGCTGGTCGGGGTCCGCGACAGCGTCGTCGTCGCCACCGCCGACGTCACGATGGTCTGCCCGGTCTCCGACGCCGAGCGGGTCAAGCAGCTGCTCGCCGCCGTCGAGGAGCGCTTCGGCCGGCGCTTCAGCTGACGCCGGCGCGGAGCGTGTGCGCCCGCGCCGCAGGAACTGGCCGGGGACGCGGCACCGGCGCACACGCCCGAGGTCGGCACGGGCACCCGGCGCGGTGATCGTCGCCGGGCGTGGTGGGATGCGGGGCATGCAGAGCTTCGACGTCGCAGCTGTCGTGTCCGGCGGGGCCTCCGGCCTCGGGGAGGCCACCACCCGTGCGCTGGTCGCGCGCGGCGCCGCGGTGACCGTCCTCGACCTCAACGAGGAGCGCGGGAAGGCGCTGGCCGGCGAGCTGGGCGGGCACACGACGTTCGTCCGCACCGACGTCACCGACGAGTCGCAGGTGGCCGCCGCGGTCGAGGACGCCACCGGCAAGGACCGGCCGCTGCGGATCGCGATCAACTGCGCCGGCATCGGCTGGGCCCAGCGCACCGTCGGCAAGGGCAACGTCGCCCACGACCTCGACCCGTTCGTCCGCACCGTCATGGTCAACCTGGTGGGCACCTTCAACGTGCTGCGCCTGTCCGCCGCGGCGATGGCCGCCACCGAGCCGGAGGAGGACGGCGAGCGCGGCGTCGTCGTCAACACCGCCTCGATCGCGGCCTTCGACGGGCAGATCGGCCAGGTCGCCTACAGCGCCTCCAAGGGCGGCATCGTCGGCATGACCCTGCCCGCCGCCCGCGACCTGTCCAGCGTCGGCGTGCGGGTGTGCACCATCGCGCCCGGGCTGGTCGACACCCCGCTGCTCGGCGGCCTGCCCGAGGAGGCGCGCACCGCGCTGGCCAACGGCATCCCCTTCCCCAAGCGGCTGGGCCGCCCGGAGGACTTCGCGCAGCTGGCGCTCGACATCGTCGAGCACGGCTACCTCAACGGCGAGGTCATCCGGATGGACGGCGCGCTGCGCATGGCCCCGCGCTGACCCCCGGCGCCCGCCGACCCGACCCGGACGGCTCCCTCTTCCCCGGAGACCCGCGTGACCACAGCCCTGCCGGCCCCGACCCCGCCGGCACCGCGCCCCGCGCCCGACGGCGTCGACACCGTCGGCACCGAGGGCGCCGACTTCGCCGACCGCTGGCGGCCGGACTGGCCGCTCGACCTGCGGGCGGTGCTGTACCCCCACCAGCGCAGCGCCGGTGACCCGGCGATGCAGTGGGACGGCGACGCCGTCTGGCGGACGACGACCACCCCGTGCGGGCCGGCCACGGTGCGGATCACCCACCGGGCCGGCGAGGTGCAGGTGCTGGCGTGGGGGCCAGGAGCGGAGTGGGCCGGCACGGCCGTGCCCGGCTGGCTCGGTGCCGACGACGACCCGGCGGGCTTCGACCCCGGCGGCCACCCGCTGCTGCGCGAGATCGCCCGCCGCACGCCCGACCTGCGGCTGAGCCGCACCGGCCGGACCTGGGACGCGCTGGTCCCCGCCGTCCTCGAGCAGAAGGTCACCGTGGTCGAGGCGCACCGCGTCTGGCGGGCGCTGCTGCGGCTGGCCGGCGACCCCGCGCCCGGGCCCACCCCCGCGGGCATGCGGGTGCTGCCCTCACCGCGGCGGCTGCGCGAGGTCACCGACTGGGAGTGGCACCGCTGCGGCCTCGACGGCGCCCGCCGGCGGGCGCTGCTGCACGTGGCGTCGGTCGCCCACGCCCTCGAGCCCGACGCGGACTGCGACTCCCCGACGCTGCAGCGGAGGCTGCGCACCGTCCCCGGGATCGGGGTGTGGACAGCGGCGGAGGTCGTGCAGCGCACCCACGGCTGCCCCGACACCGTGAGCTACGGCGACTACCACCTCAAGAACCTGGTGGGCTGGTCGCTGGCCCGCCGCAAGACCGACGACGACGGGATGATGGTGCTGCTGGAGCCCTGGCGCGGGCACCGGCAGCGGGTGGTCCGGCTGCTGCGGGTCGGCGGGAGCATGCCGCCCCGGCGCGGCCCGCGGACGGCGCCGACGAACTACCGCCGCATCTGACGACCCGGCGTCGCACCCGACGACCCGGCGCCGCACCCGACGACCCGGCGCGCCATCTGACAAGCGGGCGCCGTCCTCCCGCACCGCAGCACGTCCTCCCTCGCCGCAGCGCGTCCTCCCTCGCGGTGCACCGTGCGGGAGGACGCCCGACGATCAGGTCACCTGATCCCGGCGGGGCGGACCCGGCTCAGCGGCCGTCCTCCAGCAGGGCGAGCAGGTAGTCGCCGTAGCCGCTCTTGCCCAGCGGCTCCGCGGCGCGGCGCAGGCCGTCGTCGTCGAGCCAGCCCTGCCGCCAGGCGACCTCCTCGATGCAGCCGACCTTGAGGCCCTGCCGCTCCTCGACCACCGACACGAACTCCGTCGCCTGACGCAACGAGGCGAAGGTCCCGGTGTCGAGCCAGGCGGTGCCGCGGTCGAGGACGGTGACGGTGAGCCGGCCCTCGCGCAGGTAGTGCTCGTTCACGGCGGTGATCTCCAGCTCGCCGCGGGCGCTGGGCCGGATCGACCGGGCCACGTCGACCACGCCGGCCTCGTAGAAGTACAGCCCCGGCACGGCGTAGGAGCTCTTCGGCCGGGCCGGCTTCTCCTCGATGGACAGCACCCGGCCCGCGCGGTCGAACTCGACGACGCCGTAGTCGGCCGGGTTGGCCACGTGGTAGGCGAAGACGTGCCCGCCGTCGGGGTCGGGCAGCCGGCCCAGCGCCGTGCCGAGGCCCGCGCCGTAGAAGATGTTGTCGCCCAGCACCAGGGCCACCGACTGGTCGCCGAGGAAGTCCGCGCCGATGAGGAACGCCTGCGCCAGCCCCTCCGGCCGCTCCTGCACGGCGTACTCCAGGCGCATGCCCAGCCGGCTGCCGTCACCCAGCAGCGCGCGGAACGCTGCCTGGTCGCCCGGGGTGGTGATGACCAGCACCTCGCGGACCCCGGCCATCATCAGCGTGGACAGCGGGTAGTAGACCATCGGCTTGTCGTAGACCGGCATGAGCTGCTTGCTGACCGCCTGCGTGATCGGGAAGAGGCGGCTGCCGGTGCCCCCGGCCAGGATGATCCCCCGCATGGCCGCCGAACCTACCGACGGCGGGGCGCTCAGACCCGGGGGGAACCGAGCCACAACCTCCCGACGAGGGAGGAGCCCCCGGGCGTGCCCACCGGCTCCCAGCGGGTCGTCCAGCCCTCGGCGTGCAGCTGGACGACGACCGCGCCGAGCAGCGCCCCGAGGTTGAGCGCGGCGGTGGTGGTGGCCCGCTCGGGCAGGTGCACGTCGACGACGCCGTCGCCCTCCCCGCCGTGCCGCAGCACCACGGGGAACTCCGGCAGCGCCGCGCTGGCCACGCGGAACGCCGCCGCCACCGCCTCGCGGTCGCCGTCGCGGGGCACCAGGTCCGCCGCCGGCCGGCGGCTGCCGACCAGGTCGCGGCTGCCGTAGGGGAACAGGTCGCCGGGCCCCAGCCGCACCAGCGCCCGCGCGCCGGGGTCGGCTCCGGGGTCGTCGCCGGGCGGCTCGAAGGCCAGCCCGCGGACGACGGCGACCGGGACGCCGTCGAGCTTGCCCTTGACCAGGTCGGCGGCCGAGGCCAGCTCGTCGACGACGGCGACCTGCGTGGTCTCCAGCCGGTTGCCGTGCGCGTCGACGGCGCCGCGGTGGTCGGTCAGCGGGGGGATGCCGGCCGACCCGACCGCGACGTCGGTCAGCCCCTCCCGCCAGGTGCGGCCGAAGGTGTCACTGACGACCACCGCCACCTCGACGCCGAGCAGCTCCCGCAACCGGCCGCGCAGCCGGCGGGCCGAGGCGTCGGCGTCCTCGGGCAGCAGCACCAGGGCGTCGCCGGGCACGTTGGAGGCGTCGATGCCGGCCGCGGCCACCACCCAGCCGTGCCGGGTCTCCACGATGCGCAGCGGCCCGCGGCGGGCGACCACGCGCACCGACTCGGCGTCGATGGCCCGCTGGCGGACGGCCTCGCGGTCGGCGCCCGGTGGCACGGCGACCACCCGGCCCTCCACCTTGGACACGACCTTGGAGGTGACGACCACGACGTCGCCGTCGGCCAGCCACGGCGCCGCCCCGGCCACCGCCCCGGCCAGGTCGTCGCCGGTGGTGAACTCCGGCAGCCCGCGCACGGGCAGCACCCGCAGTCCGTCGACCGGGCTAGACACCCGCGGCGTCCAGCGCGGCGCGGGCCATCGCCGCGGTGGCCTCCGGCGAGCTCATGAGCAGCGGCACCGCCCGGACGTCGACGCCGGGCACCTGCGCGGGGTCACCGGTGTGCACCAGCCAGGCGTCGAGCAGCCCGCCGTCGGACCGGGCGCCGTAGTGGCGGCCCACGCCCTCGGCGCTGACCTCCACACCGAGCACCGGCAGGCAGCGGTCGGCCATCCCGCGCACCACGCCGCCGTCGACGACGGGGGAGACCCCGACGACGCGGCCGGGGGTGGCGCGCAGCGCGTCGCGCAGGCCGGGCACACCGAGGATCGTGCCGATCGACACCACCGGGTTCGACGGCGCCAGGACGACGGCGTCGGCGCGGGCCAGTGCCTCGACCACCCCGGGCGCCGGGCGGGCCTGCTCGGCGCCGACCTGCACGAAGGCGTGCGGCTGCGGCTCGGCGCGGTGGCGCACCCACCACTCCTGGAAGTGGATCGCGCTGCGCCGCCCGGTGCCGGGGTCGTCGACGACGACGTGGGTCTCCACCCGCTGGTCGCTCATCGGCAGCACGGTGACCCCCGGCTGCCAGCGGGCGGCCAGCGCGGCGGTGACGTCGGAGAGCGGGTAGCCGGCGTCGAGCATGCGCGTGCGGACCAGGTGGGTGGCCAGGTCGCGGTCGCCCAGCCCGAACCACGTCGGCTCGGCGCCGTAGGCGGCCAGCTCCTCCTTGACCGTCCAGGACTCCCCGGCCCGGCCCCAGCCGCGCTCGGGGTCGATGCCCCCGCCGAGGGTGTAGACGACGGTGTCGAGGTCCGGGCAGATCCGCAGGCCGTGCATCGTGACGTCGTCGCCGGTGTTGACCACCGCGGTGACCGACGACGGCGGTGCGACCTCCCGGAGACCGGTGAGGAAACGGGCCCCGCCGACCCCCCCGGCGAGCACGACGATCTCCACGAAAGTCATCGTGCCCCATGGGCAGTTGTCCACTGTTCGACGGGCGTGTCGGGTACGTGCACGAGAACTGACGAACGACCCGTGACGGGTGTGGCTCCTGTGGTCAAGCGCTTACACCGGGCGCAGTTGACGCTCGGGCAACGACACGCGTGTAATTCCGGCGGTGTGAGGCGCGGGGAGCGCCGGGACGGTCCCGGCGCCCGGCGCCCGGACGACAGCGAGAGGGGACGCATCGTCATGGCAGAGGTCTCGTGGCTGAGTGACTACATCGGCGCATCGGAGCGGGCCGGCCGCAGCGCCGGCCCGGCCGACGAGGGGCTGATGGGCATGCTCGGCATGGGCCTGACCGACGACGTCGCCTCCTGGCAGGAGCGCGCGCTGTGCGCCGAGACCGACCCCGAGGCGTTCTTCCCGGAGAAGGGCGGCTCGACCCGCGAGGCGAAGAAGATCTGCACCGGCTGCGAGGTCAAGGCCGAGTGCCTCGAGTACGCGCTCGCCAACGACGAGCGGTTCGGCATCTGGGGCGGGCTCTCCGAGCGGGAGCGCCGCCGGCTGCGCCGCCGCGCCATCTGAACCACCGGGCCGCCCACAGCGGCCCGACGGGACCGTCCGACACACCGCCGTGCGACACCCCCCGTCCACCACCGCAGCCCCCGACGGCACCGCCGTCGGGGGCTGCGGCGTCCCCGGGCCGGGTATCCGGACGGCGCGGGGCCGGGTGGAGTGGTCGGATGGAGGGGTGGGCCCCGGCAGCGGTGAGACGGCGGGGCGGGGCACCCGCGTCGTCCTGGGGCGGGGGCAGGTCGCGCGCGAGGTCCGCGCCGCGGTGCCGCTGGCCCGCGCCGTCCGGGCTCCGTTGACCGCGTCGGCACCCTGGCTGACCACCGTGCTGTCGGTGCAGGCCGCTCGCCGGCCACGGCTGGTGCCCGCCGCGGTGGTGGTCGAGCCGCACCGGCCGGGCCCGCCCGACGCCCTCGCGCTGCTCGCCCTGGCCACCTCCGGCCCCGTGGTCACCGCCACGCTGCTCGGTGACGGCCTGCCCGTCCCCGGTGGCCGGCCCGCCGCCCGGCTGCCCGCCCGCGACGAGGACGCCGCCGCGCGGCTGGCCGCCGGGCTGCTCGGCCTGCTCACCTCGCTGCGCCGGCCCTGGCGGATGCGGCTGGCCGGGCTGCCGCTGGGCGATCCGACGGTGCGCGCGCTGGGCCGGCTGCGACCCGACGCGGTCGTGGCCACCGCCCGCAGCCGGCGCCTGGTCGACGACCTCGCCACCGTCCCCGGCCGGCTGGTCCGCAGCCGGGACGCCCGGGCGGTCGACGCCGCGCTGCCGGCCCTGCTGGCCGGCGAGCGCGACCCCCGCGCCCGCGACCTGGTGCGCGCCGCCGCCCGGCTGCACGCCGCCCTCGGCCGGCTCGAGGTGGCCACGGTCACCGACGGGGGCCGGCCGCGCGCCGCCCTGCTCACCCTCCTCGACGGCGACCCGGCCGGCGGAGACCGGCTGCCCTGGTGGGGTCGGGCTGCCTCGGAGGGGCTGCGTGAGGAGGCCGGCGCGCCACTGGTCGGCGTCTCGGTGGTCGGCCGCGGCCGGGTGGTGCGCGCGGTGGCCGACCGCGTCGTGCCGCTGCTGCCGGTCAGCCCGCGACGCGCACGCGGCTGAGCAGCGGGTCGGCGAGCGACTCCGCCCGCTCGGTGCCGAGGAACACCGTCCCCTCCGCGGGCGCCTCGCCGTCCTCCAGCGGCGCGGCCGGGGCCACGGTGACGCTGAGGTCGTAGACCCGGCCGGTGTAGGCCGGCGGCGTGCCGGCCGGTCGCGTGTAGGTGGGGAAGCGCCCGGCCACCCGCAGCGCGTCGCCGTCCCGGGTCACGCCCAGCGCCGGGGTCGGCAGGTCGGCGTACTCGGTGCCGGTGGGCGTGCAGCCGGCGTCGGCCGGGTCGTCGGGGGCGGTGGTGCCCAGGCAGTTCCAGGTGGGCAGCCGCACGTGCGCCAGGGCCGTGCCGTCCTCGCCGACGGTGACGCTCACCGCCGGGTAGGCGACGGTCACCCCGACCGCGCGGTGCTCCAGCACCAGCCCGCCGAAGGCCGCCCGGGCACTCGTGCCGTCGTCGCCGAGCGGGACCGAACGGGCCGCGAGCAGCCCGGCGCCGCGCTCACCGGACAGCGGGTCGGCGGGCACGGGGGGCAGGTCCGGCGTGCGGGGTGCCGGCGCGGGGGCCGAGGGGGACGGGACGGCGGCGGTCGGGGCGGTCGCCGTCGGGGACTCGCCCGCGCGGCCGGTGACCAGCGCGACGCCGGCGAGGACGGCGACCAGCGCCAGCGCCGCCGCGGCGAGCCCCGCCACCGCGCGGGTGACCGGCTCCTCCTCGGTCTCGGCGAGCGGCTCCGCCCGTGCCGGGACCGGGCGGGCGGGCGTGCCCGGCGGCGCCTCGAGGAACCCGGGGAGGTCGTCGTGCGCCCAGTGCCGCGCCGCGTCAGGGGGTGGGGCGTCTCGGGGTGAGTCGGGCGCCGTGCGGGTGGGCGGCGGGGTGCGGGCCAGCAGCACCGCCACCGCGACCAGCGCCGGCAGCGCCGCGGCGAGCACTCCCCAGGCGGCGATCGGCGCGGCGGGGTCCATCCCCCAGAGCATCGCAGGGCGCCTGCGTGCGGCAGGGGCGGCGCCCTGACACGATCCCCGGGTGGCCGAGAGCGAGACGACGTCGTCCGGGATCCGCGACCGCGTGACCTCGCTGCTCACCGAGCTCGGCGTCGCCCAGCCGGTGCTGTCGGTCGCCGACCTCACCGCGCGCCTCGGCGTGGTGCAGGGCGTGCTGGCCGACCGGGTCCTCGACCTCGCCGTCACCGAGAGCGGCCGCCGCCGGCTGCGCGCGGAGCTGCGCGGCCGGCGCTGGGCCGAGGAGCGCAAGGTCGGCGTCCCGGAGGTGCTCGCCGCCGCCGACGACGGCCGCTGGCTGCTGTCGCGCCGGGTCCACCCCGGGCCCTCCGGCGGCCAGCGGTGGACGGCGGCGGCGGTGGAGACGGCGGTGCGCATCGCGCCGCTGCCGGTCCCGCCCGGGCAGCCCTGGTCGCCACCCGCGGGTCCCGCGCTGCGCCGGGCGCGGTCGACGGTCGGCGACACCGGCCGGCTGCTGCGCGGCGGCCTGCGGCTGGGCGAGCTGCGCGCCGTCCGCGCCGCCGCGGCCCAGCTGCCGCTGTCGGAGGTCGGGCACGGCGACTACCGCGCGGCCAACCTCGTCCTCGACGGCGACGCGCCCGAGGGCGAGCAGCGGCTGGTCGTGCTCGAGTGGTCCGGCGTGCGCGCCGCGCCCCGCCACCGCGACCTGCTGACGCTGTGGGCCACCACCCCCGGTGCGCAGGACCGGGCGCAGGTCGGCGAGGTCGTGCTCTCCCGCACCGCAGGCTGGGAGGAACCCGACGTGGGCCTGCTGTGGCACGCGGTGGCCCTCGAGCAGCTGGTGGCCCGGCTGACCCGCGCCGACCGCGGCGACGGGCTCGACGTCGCCTTCGCCCGCGCCCGCCTCGACGAGGCGCGCCGGATGGCCGAGGAGCTCGGCAGCCCCGTCGCCCCGGGCGGCCGGTAGCCGCTTCAGGCGGTGGGGTCGATCTCCTCGGGGTCGCGGCCCAGCAGCACGGCCACCTGGTCGACGACGACGTCGCGCACGAGGTCGGCGAGGTCGTCGCGGTCGTGCGCCCGGATCTCCAGCGGTCGCCGGTAGACGACGATCCGCGCGGGCACGTCCCGGCCGTCCTCGCGGTGGGCGGGCAGGACCCGCGCCAGCGGCACCGTGGCGTCGTCGAGGACGTCGGGGTCGAGGACGACCTCGTCGGGGCTGGTGTGGTCCACCCAGGGCACGTCCTCGACGGCGAACTCCACCCCGGCCAGCTCGCGCTCCCAGCGCCGCTCGATGTCCTCGACCGCGTCCAGGACGAGGTCGTCGAACTGCTCGGCGCGGCTGCGCGACAGCGGCACCTCGTCGGGGACCAGGCGGCCGCGCAGCCCCCGGCCGTGCCGGTCGCGGCGGGAGCGGGGCGGGCCGGCGGAGGGGCGCGGGGCGGGTCGGCTCATGGCGGGGCGAGCGTACGGCGCGCCGCAGCGGTCGGGCAGCGTGCGCCGCGGACGGTCCGCGGCGCCCCTGGTCGTGCCGGCGGCGACCCGGTGGCGGGGCGCGCGGGGACGTCGGGTTGGATGGGAGAGGAGGGGCCGGCGAGCGGTGCGCCTGCTCGCCGGAGACCCCGCACGCGGCTACTGTGCCTCGCGTGAGGAACCGGTGGTGAGGCAGTCACGTCGCTGCTCGCGCAGCGGCTGCGCGCAACCGGCGGCGGCGACCCTGACCTACGTCTACGCCGAGTCGACCGCCGTCGTCGGCCCGTTGGCCACGTTCTCCGAACCGCACAGCTACGACCTCTGCGAGTTCCACGCCGAGCGGCTCACCGTGCCGCGGGGCTGGGAGGTCGTCCGGCACGAGATCGACGTCGAGGACTCCGGCCCGACCGGGGACGACCTGCTCGCGCTGGCCGACGCCGTCCGGGAGGCGGCCCGCCCCGAGCCCCCGCGCGCCCCGGCCGACGACGGCCGCGGCACCCGCCGCGGCCACCTGCGGGTGCTGCCCGACCTGGACTAGACGGAGGACCCCGCCGTCCCCGTCGGCCCCGTCCAGAGGCTCGCGCCGAGCGTGCGAGGCGCTGGAGGCCCTGTCCGGAGGCTCGCCGCGAGCTTGCGAGCGGTGAGGGATGGGGTCCTCGCGAGGGTCCTTATAGGGTCGACCGGCACCGGGGACGGCCCGGGCACGGCTCCAGGCGAGGGTGGGCAGTGGCAGGTCTGTCGTCGATCATCAAGGCCTACGACGTCCGGGGCGTGGTCCCCGACGAGTGGGACGAGGACGTCGCACGGCGCATCGGCGCCGCGTTCGCCGAGTTCGTGGCGACCGAGAGCGGCGCGACCACCGTCGTCACCGCGCACGACATGCGCCCCTCCTCGGTCCCGCTGTCGCGGGCGTTCGCCGAGGGCGTCCGCTCCCGCGGCGTCGACGTCGTCGAGGCGGGGCTGGGCTCCACCGACCTGCTGTACTTCGCCGCCGGGTCGCTCGACGTGCCGGGCGCGATGTTCACCGCCAGCCACAACCCGGCGCAGTACAACGGCATCAAGCTCTGCCGCGCCGGCGCCGCCCCGATCGGGCAGGACTCGGGGCTGGCCACCATCCGCGAGTGGGCCGAGCGCGACGGCTACGAGCGCACCGTCGACCGGGCCGGCGAGACCGCCTCCCGCGACGTGCTGCACGAGTACGCCGCGCACCTGCGCTCGCTGGTCGACCTCTCGACGATCCGGCCGCTGCGGGTCGTCGTCGACGCCGGCAACGGCATGGGCGGGCACACCGTGCCGGTCGTGCTCGACGGGCTGCCCCTCGACGTCGTCCCGCTGTACTTCGAGCTCGACGGCACCTTCCCCAACCACGAGGCCAACCCCCTGGACCCGGCCAACCTCGTCGACCTGCAGGAGGCCGTCCGCCGCGAGGGCGCCGACATCGGCCTGGCCTTCGACGGCGACGCCGACCGCGTGTTCGTCGTCGACGAGCGCGGCGAGCCGGTCAGCCCCTCGGCGGTCACCGCGCTGGTCGCCGTCCGCGAGCTGGCCAAGGGCCGCGGGACGACGGTCATCCACAACCTGATCACCTCCCGCGCGGTGCCCGAGATCGTCCGCGAGCACGGCGGGCAGCCGGTGCGCACCCGCGTGGGGCACTCGTTCATCAAGGCCGAGATGGCCCGCACCGACGCCGTGTTCGGCGGCGAGCACTCCGCGCACTACTACTTCCGCGACTTCTGGCGCGCCGACACCGGGATGCTCGCCGCCATGCACGTGCTCGCCGCGCTCGGGGAGCAGAGCCGGCCGCTGTCGGAGCTGACCGCCGCCTACAGCCGCTACGCCGCCTCGGGGGAGATCAACTCCACCGTCGACGACGCCGCGGGGCGCACCGCCGCCGTCCGCGAGGCGTTCGAGGCCGACGGCGCGACGTTCGACGAGCTCGACGGGCTGACCGTCGACCTCCCCGACGGCTCCTGGTTCAACCTGCGGGCGAGCAACACCGAGCCGCTGCTGCGGCTCAACGTCGAGGCGCCCGACCGGGCGCGGATGGAACGGCTCAGGGACCGAGTGCTGGAGATGGTGCGCGCATGACCGCTGCAGGCCCGCTCGGGCTGGACCCGGTGCTGCTGGGGATCCTCGCCTGCCCCGACACCCACCACAGCCCGCTCACCGTCGACGAGGCGGCCGGCGAGCTGGTGTGCGACACGTGCGGCCGCGCCTACCCGGTGCGCGACGGCATCCCGGTGCTGCTGCTCGACGAGGCGCGGGACCGGCGGGCGGGCGGGGACCGGCGCCCCGGCGGCGGGCCGGCGACGCCGTGACCTCGCCGGAGCTGGCCGAGGAGGTCCTCGACGACCCCGAGGTGCTGCGCGCCCGCGACCCGCGCGGCCTGCTGCCCGCCGTCGCCGGTGCCGGCGCGCAGGTCCGCGAGACCTCGCGGCTGGTCGACGAGGCGGGCCTGGAGACGGTCACCGGGGGAGGACGCCCGCGCGGGCTGGTGATCGTCGCCCGCCGGGAGGGGGCCGTGGCCGCGTCGGTGCTGCGCGCCCTGCTGGGCCCGTCGAGCCCGGTCACCGTCGACGTCGTGCCCGGCCCGGACCTGCCGGTGTGGACCGGCCCGACCGACGTCGCCGTCGTCGCCACCCGTACCGGCGCCGGCCGGTACGCGGTCACCCCCGCCTACGAGGCCGCCCGCCGCGGCGTGACCCTGCTCGGCATCGGCGCCGAGGACGCCCCGCTGCGGGCGGCCTGCTCGACGGCGCGGATGCCCTACGTGCCGCTGCCGCGCTCGCGGGTCCGGCACACCACGCTGTGGTCGCTGCTGACGCCGCTGCTGCGGCTGGCCACCGACCTCGGGCTGCTGCGGCCGGAGGTGGCCGACCCGGCGGCGATCGCCGAGGCCCTCGACGAGATCGCCGTCGAGTGCGGGCCGGCGCAGGAGTCCTTCGTCAACCCGGCCAAGACCCTCGCCCTCGAGCTGCTCGACGCGTTCCCGGTGATCGCCGCCGAGGGGCCGCTGGCCGACACCGTCGCCGACCGCTTCGCCGACCAGCTCGCCACCCTCGCCGGCCTGCCCAGCAGCGGGTTCCGGCTGCCCGACCAGCGGGTGGCCGCCTGCGCCGTCCTGTCCGGGCCGCTGGCCGCCGGCGACCCCGACGACTTCTTCCGCGACCGCGCCGAGGACACCGGCCGGCGGCTGCGGCTGCTCACCGTCCGCGACACCGACGCCGCCCAGCACGACGGCGCGGGGGAGCGCGAGCCGCGTTCGGCGCAGGAGGCGATGGCGGAGGTGCTGCGCACCGCGGCCAGCGGCAACGTCCCGGTCAGCGGCCTGGCCGAGCACGGCGACCCGGACCGCCACGGTCGGCTGCCCCGCCTGGCGCGGCAGCTGGCGGTCGCCGACTTCAGCGCCGTCTACCTGGCCCTCGCCCTCGACCAGGAGCGGGCACTGCGCCGCTGAGCGCACCGGCGACCCCCGTCACCGGAGGTCCACCGGACGTGCGCGTTCCGACCCGCCGCCTCCGGGTACTGGCACCCGGACCGCTCACCGACTGGAAGGACCTCCCGTGGCCGGTGGACTCGTGGCCCTGTTCGACGACGTGGCGCTCATCGCCCGCGCCGCCGCTGCCTCCATCGACGACGTCGGCGCCGCCGCCGGGCGGGCCGGCGTGAAGGCCGCCGGTGTCGTCGTCGACGACACCGCGGTCACCCCGCAGTACGTGCGCGGGCTGTCCGCCGAGCGCGAGATCCCGATCATCCGGCGCATCGCCGTCGGGTCGCTGCGCAACAAGCTGCTGATCATCCTCCCGGCGATCCTGCTGCTCAGCGAGTTCCTGCCGTGGCTGCTCACCCCGATCCTCATGGTCGGTGGGGCCTACCTCTGCTACGAGGGCGCCGAGAAGATCTGGCACCGGCTCCGGGGCGGCCACGACGACCACGCCACCGCCGAGGAGGCGGCGCCCGACGAGGAGAGCCTCGTCCGCGGGGCGGTGCGCACCGACCTCATCCTGTCGGCGGAGATCATGGTGATCTCGCTCAACGAGGTGGCCAGCGAGGGGTTCTGGTCCCGCGCGGCCATCCTCGCGGTGGTCGGCGTGCTCATCACCGTCCTCGTCTACGGCGTCGTCGCGCTCATCGTGAAGATGGACGACGCGGGGCTGCGCCTGTCGCGGTCGCAGCGCAAGGGCGTGGCCGGGCTGGGCCGCGGGCTGGTCAAGGCCATGCCCAGGCTGCTCACCGCCCTCACGGTGGTCGGCACCGTCGCGATGCTGTGGGTCGGCGGCCACATCCTGCTCGTCGGCAGCGACGAGCTCGGCCTGCACGCCGTGTACGGCTTCGTGCACCACCTCGAGGAACTGGCGCACGAGGCCACCGGTGCTCTCGGCGGGGTCGTGGGCTGGCTGGTCAACACCGCGGCCAGCGCCGTCGTGGGACTCGTCGTCGGCGGGCTCGTCGTGCTGGTCCTGAGCCTGACGCTGCACCGGCGCAAGGACCCCGCCGCCCCCGGGACGACGACGCACTGACCGCAGGTCCGCCCCCTTCGAGGGGGGAGGCGGGAGCGGACCGTCCGCGTCCGCTGCGCGCGCCAGTAGCCTCCACGCCGATGTGGCAGCTCAGCAGCGCGGTCCGGCACTACCCCTGGGGTAGCCGCACCGTCATCCCCGAACTGCTCGGCCGGCCCAGCCCGGCCGAGGAGCCCTACGCCGAGCTGTGGATGGGCGCGCACCCCGACCAGCCGAGCGTGCTGGCCGACGGCCGTCCCCTCGACGCGGCCATCACCGCCGACCCCGACCGGCTGCTCGGGCCGGCGGTCGTCGAGCGCTTCGGTCCGCGGCTGCCGTTCCTCATGAAGGTGCTCGCCGCCGACCGGCCGCTGTCGCTGCAGGCCCACCCCACCATGGCCCAGGCGCGGGCGGGCTACGCCGCCGAGGAGGCGGCCGGCGTCCCCAAGGACGACCCGGCGCGCACCTTCAAGGACCCGTGGCACAAGCCGGAGCTGCTGCTCGCGCTGACCACCTTCGAGGCCCTCTGCGGCTTCCGGCCGGTCGAGGAGTCGCTGCACTGCCTGGCCAAGCTGCAGCTGCCCGAGCTCAAGCCGACCATCGCGGCGCTGGCGCGCGGCGGCCTGCAGGCGGCCATCCCGCAGCTGCTGGCGCTGTCGGGCAAGCGGCGCACGCACCTGGTCGAGGTCGTCGCCCACCGGGCGGCCGGCTTCGTCGCCGCCCACGACCCAGAGTTCATCAACACCTACCGCTGGGCGACGACGCTGGCCGAGGCCTACCCGGGCGACCCGGGAGTGGTCATCTCCCTGATGTGCAACCACCTCAAGCTGGCTCCCGGTGAGGCGGTGTTCCTGCCGGCGGGCAACCTGCACGCCTACCTCTCCGGTGCCGGCGTCGAGGTCATGGCCAGCTCCGACAACGTGCTGCGCGGCGGGCTGACCAGCAAGCACGTCGACCTCGCCGCGCTCATCGAGGTCCTGGACTTCTCCGACGGCAAGATCCCGGTCCTGCACCCGGTGCTGGGTCCCGGCGGCCTGCGCTACCCCGTGCCGGTCGACGACTTCGACCTCACCCGCGTCCAGCTCGACGAGCAGGCCGGCCCCCTGGGCACCCGCGGCCCGCAGGTGGTGCTGTGCACGGAGGGCCGCGCGGTGCTCGGCGGACCCGACGGCGAGGTGGTGGTCGAGCGCGGGCAGTCGGCGTTCGTGCCGGCCGGCGTCCCGGTCACCGCCCACGGCCCGGCGGTCCTCTACCGGGCCACCACCAACCTGCGGTGACGCGGCGTCCCGGACCCACCCGGGACCCCGTCCGGCCGTGCCGGTGCACGGTGGCCGTGGTCACACCGGTGTACGGGAGGAACGGCACAGGACAGGATCTCGGGACGTGACCGTCTGCCGACCCCCGTCCCGCCGGCCCAGCGGCCCCGCGCCCGTCGACCGCGAGCGCGCCGGCCGCACGCCTGCCGCGCACCGGGGGAGCCGGTGACCGCCTCGACGTACGACGACGAGGTCCGCGCGACGGTCGTCGCCCCGGAGGACCGCACGGCGCCGTCGGGCCCCTCGCGGGTGCGGCCCGCCCGGCGCCGCCGGGTGCCGGAGTGGCTGGTCGCCCTGGCCGTGGGCGTCGTGACGTGGCTGGTCGGGTGGCTCCCCTACCTGCTCGGCGAGTTCGTCTACTACGCCGGGGACCAGTACGACCAAAACATGCCGATGTGGCACCGCTTCGGCGAGGACCTGCTGGCCGGGCGGTGGCCGGTGCCCATGGACCCGGCGGCGTGGATGGGCGGCAACAACGCCGGCGAGGCGCTGACCGGCATCTGGAACCCGGTCAACCTGGCCGAGTTCGTCCTCGTCTCGCGCTTCGACGACCTCGCGCTCGCCGCCGCCGTCGTCTCGGTGCAGTTCCTCGGCCTGCTCGCCATGGGCACCTTCCTGCTGGCCCGCAGCCACGGCGCCCACCGCTGGCCGGCCGCGGCGGTGGGCGTCGCCGTCCCGTTCTCCGGCTTCGCGCTCTTCTACGAGGCCGGGGGCTGGCCGTACCACCTGATGGCCTTCACCTGGGTCACCTGGTTCTGGTGGGCGGCGCACCGACACACCCGGGGCCGGCTCAACCCGCTCGTGCCGGTCGTGTTCGGCGCCCTCGCCATGACGACGGGCAGCCCCTACGGCGCCTGCGGCGTCGTCGTCGTGCTCCTCGGCCTGGCCGTGGAGCTGCTGGTCCGGCGCCGGACCGGCCGGCTGGTGCACCTGGCCGTGGTGGGCCTGTGCGTCGGCGCGGTGGCGCTGCCGGTGTACCTGCCGCTGCTGGCCACCAACGAGGTCTCCTGGCGCTCGGACCTGGCGGGCCTGGCCAACGACACCTTCCTCGTCCCCGACCTCGGCGACCTCGCCGCCGGCAGCTCCCCGAGCTACCTGCCCTCGATGACGTACTGGGAGGGCGTCCTCGAGACCCGGCCGTCGGTCTACCTCGCCTGGTTCGTCCTGCCGCTGCTGCCGTGGCTGCGGTGGGACCGGCTGCGCCGTCGCCTGCGTCTCCTGCTGGGCACCGTGGTGACGGGGAGCGTCTTCCTGGTGCTCACGCTCGGCCCGTCCAACCTGTGGCTGTTCCGCTGGCCGATCCGGTTCGTCGACTACCTCTACCTGTCGGTGGCGGTCCTGTTCGCCGTCGCGCTCTCGGCGGGGCTGACCACGGCTGCCTGGCGCCGCCGGGCCGTTGCCAGCGCCGCGATCGTCGGCGGCGGGACCTACCTGGCGTGGGCGGTGCAGCCGTCGGGGCTGGGCGGGACCCACCTCACCGCCCTGGCGCTCGTCGCCGCCGGCACCGCCCTCGCCGTCCTCGCCCACCACCGGCGCGGCCTGCCCGCGCTGGGGGCCGTCCTGGTCGCCGGGACCGCGGCCGTCGTCGCCCTGCAGGGCGGCACGTTCCCCTACCGGCCGGACGGCGTGCTGTGGCGGGCGCCGTCCGACGTGGCGGCGATGCAGGAGGGCGCCGCTCCCTACCGGGGGACGGTCCTGCAGGTGGCCACGATGAACGGCGTCACGACCGAGCAGATGCGCCGCGGCGAGCTCCTGTTCGGCAACATGCAGCAGCTGGTCGGGCACGAGACGGTCGGCAGCTACACCGGCATCGGGTTCGACGAGTTCGGCGACGAGCTGTGCATGGGTTACCGCGGCGAGCCCTGTGCCGACGCGTGGGACCGGCTGTGGCAGCCCACCGGGGAGGGCGTCCCGGTGCCGCTGGTCGACGCGCTGCGGGTGTCCACCCTCGTCGTGCAGCGCGTCCTGGTGCCCGACGTCGCCGACACCCCGCCGCCGCCCGGGTGGGCCGTCGCCGAGGTCAGCGACGCGCGCGTGGTCTGGGTGCGCGAGCAGCCGCTGACCGGCGAGGGGCGGGTGTCGTGGTCAGCACCGGGCGTCGACGTCGTCGAGGACACCGCCCGGCTCGACCGCGAGCTCGTCGGCTACCGGTCCGACCGCGAGGTCGTCGGCTACCGGGCCGATGCGGCCGGGGAGGTCCTGTTCGCCCGGCTGGCCTGGCCGGGGTACACCGCGACCGTCGACGGCCGGCCCGTCGAGGTGACCGACGGGCCGGCCGGCCTGGTCAGCGTCGAGGTCCCGGCCGGGGAGCACGAGCTCGTCCTCCGGTACGAGGCCCCGGGGCTGCGGACCGGCGCCCTGGCAGCCCTCGCCGCGGGCGTCGTCGCGGTGGTGCAGGCCGTCGTCTGGTGGGCGACCGGGCGCCGCCGCCGCCGGCGTCGCTGACGGCCCGTCCCGGGCGTGGCACCCACGTCGGCGACCGGATCCGGCCTAGCGTCGGGACTCCCCGCATCCCGGGAGTCCCGTGCACCCGCGTCCCCGTCCCGTCCCGCGCCGCCTCCTGGTCACGGCCGTCGCCGTGGTCGTCGGCAGCGGGCTCGCCGGCTGCGACGTCGTCGACGAGCCGGCGGCCGCCCCGCCCGGTGCCGGGACCAGCGCCCTGGAGGCGCTGGACTCCGTGCCGGTGCGCGGCCGGGCGCCGCGCACCGGCTACGACCGCGACGAGTTCGGCGAGGCCTGGGCCGACACCGACCGCAACGGCTGCGACACCCGCAACGACGTCCTCGCCCGCGACCTCACCGCGGTGCAGTTCCGGCCGGGCAGTGACTGCGTCGTCGTCGCGGGCACCCTGGCCGACCCCTACTCCGGCCGCACCATCGAGTTCCGCCGCGGCGAGGGCACCAGCGAGGCGGTGCAGATCGACCACGTCGTCGCGCTGTCGGACGCCTGGCAGAAGGGCGCCCGGGAGTGGGACGACGCCCGCCGGACCGAGTTCGCCAACGACCCGCTGAACCTGCTCGCCGTCGACGGGCCGCTCAACCAGGCCAAGGGCGACTCCGACGCCGCCACCTGGCTGCCGCCGGACCGCTCCTCCCGCTGCGCCTACGTGGCCCGCCAGGTCGCGGTCAAGCTCGAGTACGGGCTGTGGATGACCGCCGCGGAGCGCGACGCGGCCGCCACGGTGCTCGGCACCTGCCCGGACGAGCCGCTGCCCGGCGGCACCCCGCTGCCGGCCCAGCAGACGCCGCCGCCGGACCGGCAGCCGTACGCCGACTGCGCCGCGGTCCGGGCCGCGGGCGCCGCGCCGATCCGCGAGGGCGAGCCCGGGTGGAACCCGGCCCTCGACGGCGACGGGGACGGGGTCGGCTGCGAGTCCTGAGGCTGCGGCGGGCCGGCGGTATGCTCGACGACGGCACGAGCCCCGCCGAAGCCTCGGCATGCTCGCTCTCCCCGCCGTGCGCGGGGATCGCAGCGAACACGCATCCGACTCGCCCGGCCTCGCGACCGGGCCGATCCCTGGAGCGACATGACCAGCACCCTGACCGGTGGCGACTTCAAGGTCGCCGACCTCTCCCTGGCCGGCTTCGGCCGCAAGGAGATCTCCCTCGCCGAGCACGAGATGCCCGGCCTGATGGCGCTGCGCGCCGAGTACGGCGACGCGCAGCCGCTCGCCGGCGCCCGGATCGCCGGCTCCCTGCACATGACCGTGCAGACCGCCGTCCTCATCGAGACCCTCGTCGCGCTCGGCGCCGACGTCCGCTGGGTCTCCTGCAACATCTTCTCCACCCAGGACCACGCCGCCGCCGCGGTCGTCGTCGGCGACGGCACCCCCGAGCAGCCCGCCGGCGTGCCGGTGTTCGCCTGGAAGGGCGAGACGCTGGAGGAGTACTGGTGGTGCACCCAGCGGCTGTTCGAGTTCCGCGACGAGGACGGCGCCGTCGTCGGCCCGAACATGCTCCTCGACGACGGCGGTGACGCCACGCTGCTGGTGCACCTGGGCACCCGCTTCGAGGCCGAGGGCGCCGTCCCGGAGACCACCGGGTCCGACTCGGAGGAGTACGGCGTCATCCTCGCCGCGCTGCGCGAGAGCCTGGCCGGCGACGCCGGCTACTGGACCCGCATCGGCCAGGGCATCCGCGGTGTCACCGAGGAGACGACCACCGGCGTCATGCGCCTGTACGAGCTGGCCCGCGACGGCCGGCTGCTGTTCCCGGCGATCAACGTCAACGACTCGGTCACCAAGAGCAAGTTCGACAACCTCTACGGCTGCCGCCACTCGCTCATCGACGGCATCAACCGCGCCACCGACGTCATGATCGGCGGCAAGGTGGCCGTGGTGTGCGGCTACGGCGACGTCGGCAAGGGCTGCGCGGAGTCGCTGCGCGGCCAGGGCGCCCGGGTGATCGTCACCGAGATCGACCCGATCAACGCGCTGCAGGCGGCGATGCACGGCTACGAGGTGGCCACGCTCGACGAGGTCATCGGCAAGGCGGACTTCATCATCACCGCCACCGGCAACCGCGACGTCATCACCGCCGAGCAGCTCGCCCGGACCAAGCACCAGGCGATCGTGGGCAACATCGGCCACTTCGACAACGAGATCGACATCGCCGGGCTGGCCCGCACCCCGGGCATCGAGCGGACCACCATCAAGCCGCAGGTCGACGAGTGGCGGTTCGCCGACGGCCACACGATCATCGTGCTCTCCGAGGGCCGGCTGCTGAACCTGGGCAACGCCACCGGGCACCCCAGCTTCGTCATGAGCGCCTCGTTCTCCAACCAGGTGCTCGCCCAGATCGAGCTGTGGGGCAACCGGGCCGCGTACGAGGGCCGGGAGCCGTCGGTCACGGTGCTGCCGAAGAAGCTCGACGAGCACGTGGCCCGGCTGCACCTCGCCGCGCTCGGCGTGCGGCTCACCGAGCTGACCAAGGTGCAGGCCGACTACATCGGCGTGCCGGTCGAGGGTCCCTACAAGAGCGACCACTACCGCTACTGACGGAGGGCCCCGCGCGCCACGATCAGGTGACCTGATCGTGGCGGGTCCTCCCTCACCGTGCGGCGTCCTCCCTCACGGTGGGACGTGGGGGAGGACGCCCGGGGATCAGGTCACCTGATCCCGGCTCCACCCGGCCCGATCCGGGCACCATGGGCGGCGCCGGACCGGCACGCCGGTCCGGCGCCGCCGTGATCGGCCCGTGACGTCGCAGAATGGTCTCGTGCCTCCGACCGCAGCGAACAACGGGCCCAGTCGCGGCCGCGTCCTGGTCGTCGACGACGACGCCGCCCTCGCCGAGATGCTCGGCATCGTGCTGCGGCGGGAGGGCTACGACCCCGCCTTCGTCTCCGACGGCAACCGGGCGCTGTCGGTGTTCCAGCAGACGCGGCCCGACATCGTCCTGCTCGACCTCATGCTGCCCGGCCGCAACGGGCTGCAGATCGCCCAGGACATCCGGGCCCAGTCCACCGTCCCGATCGTCATGCTCACCGCCAAGGGCGACACCATCGACGTCGTCCAGGGTCTCGAGGCCGGTGCCGACGACTACGTGACCAAGCCGTTCAAGCCGGTGGAGCTGGTGGCCCGGGTGCGCGCGCAGCTGCGCCGCGGCGAGACCGGGCAGGCCGAGACGCTGGCCATCGGCGACGTGCAGATCGACGTCCCGGCCCACCAGGTGACCCGCGACGGCCAGGCGATCGCCCTCACCCCGCTGGAGTTCGACCTGCTGGTGGCGCTGGCCCGCAAGCCCCGCCAGGTGTTCACCCGCGAGCTGCTGCTCGAGCAGGTGTGGGGCTACCGCCACGCCGCCGACACCCGGCTGGTCAACGTCCACGTGCAGCGGCTGCGCGCCAAGATCGAGCGCGACCCCGAGAAGCCCGAGATCGTGCTGACCGTCCGCGGCGTGGGCTACAAGGCCGGCCCGCCGTGACCTGCGCCCCGCGGGTGCGCCGGTGAGCACCACCGAGCGGGCCGCCCCCGCCGCCGAGGACACCGACGACACCGGGGACACCGGGGTCCCCGCGCCGGCCGCACCGCGCACCGCCCGGCGGCTGCCGCGCGACCTGCCCACGCTGCGCCGCGGCGTGCGCCGGCGGGCCGGCCGGGCCCGGCGGGCCGGCCGCGCGCTGCTGGCCGCCGCGGTCTCGGCCTGGCGGTCCTCGCTGCACGTGCGCATCGGCGCGATCACGATGGTGGTGGCCGGCACGGTCGTCGTCATCGTCAGCCTGGTGCTGTTCAGCCAGATCCGCACCCAGCTGCTCACCGTCAAGGAGCAGGCGGCCATCGACCAGGTGCAGTCGGGCGTCTTCTACGCCCAGACCGAGGTGGTCGGCATCGCCGCCGGGGACGCGGCCAGCGTGCGGACGACGCTGGACCGCACCGTCAAGCAGCTGCTCACCCGGGGCGGGTCGGCCGGCAGCTTCGACGTCGTCATGGTCTACCGGACCGGCGACACCGAGCGGCCGCCGGCGTCCAGCCGGCCCGGGATCTACTCGGCGCTGCCCGACGGGCTGCGCGCCGACGTCCGGGGCGGCGGGCAGTCCTACCAGTACGCGATGGTCCCCAACCGGTCCGGCCAGCCCCGGCCGACGCTGCTGGTCGGGTCCCAGGTCCCCGGCGGGGCGTCGTCGGCGGGCCAGATCGAGCTGTACTACGCCTTCCCCCTCGACCAGGAGGAGGAGACGCTCTCGCTGATCCGCAGCACGGTGGCGATCAGCGGCATCGCGCTGACCCTCTTCGTCGCGGGCATCGGGGTGCTGGTCACCCGGCTGGTGGTCGACCCCGTGCGCCGCGCGGCCGGCACCGCGCAGCGGCTGGCCGAGGGGCAGCTCGAGGAACGGATGGCCGTCCGCGGCGAGGACGACCTGGCCCGGCTGGCTACCAGCTTCAACGCCATGGCCGACAGCCTGCAGCGGCAGATCACCCAGCTGGAGGGCCTGTCGCAGTTGCAGCAGCGCTTCACCAGCGACGTCAGCCACGAGCTGCGCACCCCGCTGACCACCGTGCAGATGGCCGCCGAGGTGCTCCACGAGTCGCGCGGGGACTTCCCGGCGCACGTGGCCCGCTCGGCCGAGCTGCTGCACGAGGAGCTCGACCGCTTCGAGCGGCTGCTGTCGGACCTGCTCGAGATCAGCCGCTACGACGCCGGGGCCGCCGTCCTCGACTGGGCGCCCACCGACCTCGGCGTCCTCGTCGGGCGGGTGACCGACGGGATGTCGGCGCTGGCCGAGCGGCACGGCTGCGAGCTGCAGGTGACCTGCCCGCCCGACCCGGTGATCGCCGAGGTCGACGCCCGCCGGGTGGAGCGCATCCTGCGCAACCTGGTGGGCAACGCCATCGAGCACGGCAGCGGCAAGCCGGTCGAGGTGACGCTGGCGGCCAACCGGACGGCGGCCGCGGTGACCGTCCGCGACCACGGCGTCGGGCTGTCCTCGGCCGACGCGCAGCACGTCTTCGACCGGTTCTGGCGGGCCGACCCCTCCCGGGTGCGCACCGTCGGCGGCAGCGGCCTGGGCCTGTCGATCAGCCTCGAGGACGCCCGGCTGCACGGCGGCTGGCTGCAGGTCTGGGGCCAGCCGGGGCTCGGCGCGCAGTTCCGGCTCACCGTCCCGCTCAGCGCCGGTGCCGACCTGACCAGCTCCCCGCTGCCCCTGCGCCCGACGATCGTGCGGCGGCCGGCGGTGCGGCGGTGAGACGCGGCCCGGCCGTCGTCGCGGCGCTCGTGCTGGGGCTGCTCCCGGCCTGCTCCACCGTGCCCTCCTCGTCCTCGCCGGTGGCGATCACCGAGGCGCCGACCCGGCCGGCCGGCGAGGTGGGCATCGAGCCGATCGGCCCGGCCCCCGACGCCCCGCCGGAGGAGATCGTGCGGGGCTTCGTCGACGCCGCGGCCAGCACCGTGCAGCGGCACCCGGTCGCCCGCGACCACCTGACCCCCGACGCCGCGGCCACCTGGTCCGACGAGACCGGCATCACCCTGGTCGGCGCCGACTACGCCACGGTCACCACCGACGCGGGCACCGTCGCCATGACCGGTGAGCTGGTGGGCACCATCGATCCCCGCGGGGTGTTCACCGCGGCCTCCGGCACCGGGGTGTTCACCCACGAGTTCGCCCTCGCCGAGGTCGGCGGGCAGTGGCGGATCGCCAACCCGCCCGAGGGCCTGGTCATGCTCGTGCCCGACTTCGAGCGGCTCTACGACGACCTCGCCGCCTACTTCGTCGACCCGACCGGGCAGCGGGTGGTGCCCGACCCGCGCTACCTGCTCGGCGGGGAGGCCCAGCCGACGACGCTCGTGCAGCGGCTGATCGACGGCCCGTCCCCGGCGCTCGCCGCCGGCGTCGACAACGCCCTCGCCGGGGTCACGCTGACCCGGGCGGTGACCGTCTCGGGGTCCACCGTCACCGTCGACCTCGCCGGCCTCGGCGACACCCCGCCGGCCCAGCTGTCGCAGCTGTGCGCCCAGCTGGTCTGGACCCTCGACCAGCTCGACGGCGTCAGCTCCGTGGAGATCGCCACCAACGGCGACCCGCTGCCACTGGAGGGCCCGCCGGCCGTGCAGCGCTCCGACGACTGGGCCGCCTTCAGCCCCGAGTCGGTGCCCGCCGACGCCGGCGGGCACTACCTCGACGCCGGGCGGCTGATGACCGTCGACGCCCAGCCCGCGCCCGGACCGGCCGGCACCGGCGCCTACGCCCTCACCGCCGCCGCGGTGTCGGCCGACCCCCGCACCAGCGCGCTGACCGAGATGGTGGGCGTCTCGGTCAGCGGCGGGACGGCGTCCCTGCTGGCCGGCCGCTACGGCCAGGACCTCGCCCCGGTGATGCCCCCCGCGGGCCGGCTGTCGGTGCCCACCGTCGCCGCGACCCGGTCGGAGTTCTGGGTGGTCCGCGACGAGACGACCGTCGTGCGGGTGCCCGCCGGCGGGTCGCCGCAGCCGGTCAACGCCCCCACCCTGGCCGAGCGCGGCCGGGCGACGGCGCTGCAGCTCTCGCCCGACGGGGTCCGCGCCGCCGTCGTCGTCCGCAACGGCGACACCTCCGACCTGTACGTGGGCATCGTGGTGCGCTCCGACGACGGGTCGGTCGTCCTGCGCGACCTGCGCGAGGTCGTGCCGTCGCTGGGCGCGGTCTCCGACGTCGCCTGGCGGACGGCCGGCCGGCTCATGGTGCTCGCGGCCGACGGTGGGGAGGAGGGGGTCCGGCCCTTCCTCGTGGGCGTCGACGGCTGGGGGCTGGAGGAGGTGCCCACCGCCGGTCTGCCCAGCCCGCCCACGGCCCTGGCCGCCGCACCGGGGCAGGACCCGCTGGTGAGCGCCGGCGGCTCGGTGTGGGAGCTGTCGGGCGGCACCTGGGTGACCCTCATCCGCGGCCAGCAGCCGGTGCCCGGCACCGAGCCGTTCTACCCCGTGTGAGGTCGGCGGCCGGCCCGTCCACAGATCCCTCGGCGGCCGCCCGGGCGGCCGCCGCCCGCCGCAGGGTGGAGCGGTGCGCGCGCTCGCGGCGGCCCTCGCCGACCTCGTCCTGCCGCGCACCTGCGCCGGCTGCGGTGTCCCCGGGCCGGTGCTGTGCCGGCGCTGCGGCGCACTGCTGACCCGGCCGCGGGAGGCCGCACCGCGGCGGGTGCCGTGGGGGATGCCGCCGACCGTGGCCGCCGGCGCCTACGCCGGGCCGGTGCGCCCGGCGGTGGTCGCCTTCAAAGAGCGCGGCCGGGCGGAGCTGGCCGGGCCGCTGGGCGCCGCGCTGGCCCTCGCCGCCGGCGTGCACGCCGCGCTGCTGCCCGGCCGGCCGCTGCTGCTGGTCCCGGTGCCGCCGAGCCGGGCCGCGCTGCGGGCGCGCGGGCGCGACCACGTGCGCGAGCTCGCCGTCGCCGCCGTGGCCGAGTTGCGGGCGGCCGGCGTCGACGCCCGGCAGGCCCGCCTGCTCGCCCGCACCGGCCGGGTGCGCGACTCGGCCGGGCTGGGCGCCGCCGAGCGGCGGGCCAACCTCGCCGGGACCTTCACCGCCCGGCGGGCCGCGGTGCCGTCCGGAGCGGTGCTCGTGGTCGTCGACGACGTCGTCACCAGCGGCGCGACGCTCACCCAGGCGGCCGCCGCGCTGACCGCGATCCGCCGCGACGGCGACGTCCCGCTGCTGGCCGCCGTGGTCGCCGCCACCCCGCGACCGGCCGCCCGCGCCCTTCCCGCGCGGCCACCCGGGGGGTCGTCAGACCGATCCCGGATGGCCGCCGGGGAGTCATAGCGAGACCGTCTCGATCGACTGTCCGGCCCCCTGGACAGCGACTAGCGTGGCATCGGTCACACCCGACGACCGGGAGGTCCTATGGAGATCGTGGTCCGTGGCCGCAACGTCGAGGTGCCGGAGCACTACCGGCAGCACGTGGAGGACAAGGTCGGCCAGCTCGAGCGGTTCGACGGCAAGCTGTCCCGCATCGACGTCGAGTTGTTCCACGAGAAGAACCCCCGACAATCCGCCAACTGCCAGCGCGTGGAGATCACCCTGCGCGGCAAGGGCCCCGTGGTCCGCGCCGAGGCCAGCGCGCCGGACTTCTACGCCGCCCTCGACCTGAGCTGCGCCAAGCTTGACAACCGCCTGCGCCGCGCCAACGACCGTCGGCGCGTGCACCACGGCCGGCGCACGCCGCCCAGCGTCCGCGTGTCCGCCGCCGACGCCGCCCCGCTGCAGACCCCGGCGGTGGGCGTCCCCGACCTCGACGAGCAGCTCGGGCAGCAGCCCGGCCTGCAGGTCGACGGCGAACCGCTGGCCACCGACCCCGACGAGCACCTGCCGGGGCGGGTCGTGCGGGAGAAGCACCACCCCGCCACCCCGATGACCGTCGACCAGGCCCTGCTCGAGATGGAGCTCGTGGGGCACGACTTCTACCTCTTCCACTGCGCCGACACCGGCCGCCCGACGGTCGTCTACCGGCGGCACGCCTTCGACTACGGCCTCATCCGGCTCGTCGACCCGCCGATCGGCGAGGCCGGCACCGCCGCATCCAGCACCGCCGCGTCCACCACCGCCGGGTCGGCCTCCGCCCGACCCGCCCCGACCGAGCCCACGGTCGTCCCGCGCTGACCCCTCGCGGGGACCCGGCCACCTCGCCGGGTCCCCGCGCTCAGTCGCCGGCCACCCGGCCGAAGAGCACCGCGTCGCCGCGCGTGCCGTCCGGGTACTCCAGGCACCGGCGCACCACGCCCTCCTCGGTGAAGCCCGCGCGGCGCGCCACCGCCTGCGACGGGGTGTTCGCCACGTCGGTGAACAGGTGCACCCGCGGCGCCCCGCGGGTCAGCGCCCAGACCGCCAGCCCCGCGGCGGCCTCCGCCGCGTAGCCGCGCCGGCGGGCCCACGGGGCGATCCAGTAGCCGATCTCCGGCCCCAGCCGGCCGCCGGTCAGGTGGTGCAGGCCGCAGGCGCCGACGAACGCGCCGTCGGCCTCGATCGCGCAGCCGAGGTCGGTGCCGGCGGCGCGGCCGCCCGGGGCGACCCGCAGCACGAAGTCGGCGGCGGAGTCCCGGGTGTAGGGGGAGGGCAGCGCGGTCAGCCAGCGCCGGGTCGTCGGGTCCTGGCAGGCCCGGAAGACGGGGTCGACGTCGTCCTCGCGCATCGGGCGCAGCAGCAGGCGGGCGGTGCTCACCACCTCGGTGGTGAGGTCGACGCCGGTCAGCGAAAGGACCCCGTCCCTCTCATCGCTCGCGCGCTCGCGACGAGCCTCCGGACGGGGCCGAGGAGCGGTCATGCCCTGATGGTCACGCGTTGCCCAGCACCCGGTCGACCGAGATCTCCAGGACCACCCGCTGCGGGTTCTCCCGCGGGGCGCGGTAGCGCTGCGCGTAGCGCGCCTCGGCGTCGGCCACCGACGCGGCGTCCTCGCGGACCACGGCCGTCCCCTCCAGGGTCAGCCACCGCCGGCCCTCGACCTGGCAGACGGCCACCCGCGCCTGCCCGTCGCGCACGTGCCGCGCCTTGGCCGACCCGCGCGAGGTGATCACCCGGGCGGTGGCGGTGGCGGGGTCGAAGGTGACGCCGACGGGGACGACGTGCGGGCTGCCGTCGGCGCGCAGCGTGGTGAGCGTGGCCAGGTGCCGCTCGGTGAGGAAGACGAGCAGTTCCGGCGCGAGATCGTGCGGGTCGTGGGCCACGCGGAGAGGTTAGGGGGCCGGGACGGCGGGCACCGGCCGCCCGTGGAACTGGCGGGGGCGCGGGTGCTGGTGGCCGGTGCGACGGGGGCGCTGGGCGGGGACCTGGCGCGGGCGCTGGCCGGGGCCGGCGCGCGGGTGGCGCTGACCGGGCGCGACGACGGCCGGCTGCAGGCGCTGGCCGCCGAGCTCGGCGGCGCCCCCGCGCGGGCCGCGGACGCCGTCGACGTCGAGGCGGTCCGGGCCGCGGTGCGGCACGCCGCGGCGGCCCTCGGGGGCCTCGACGCCGTCGTCGTCGCGTGGGGCGTGGTCGCCTTCGGGCCGGCCGCCGAGGCCGACGACGCGGTCACCGAGGAGCTGTTCGCCGTCAACACGCTGGCGCCGATGAGCCTGGTGCGCGCCGCGCTGCCGCACCTGGCCGACGGGGGCGCCGTCGTCCTGCTGTCGGCGATCGTGGCCGACGCGCCCACGCTGGGCATGGCCGAGTACTCGGCGAGCAAGGCGGCGCTGTCGGCGTGGGCCGCGGTGCTGCGGCGGGAGCTGCGCGGCCGGTCGATCGCGGTCCTCGACGTGCGGCCGCCGCACGTCGACACCGGCCTGGTCGACCGGGCGCTCGCCGGCACCCCGCCCCGGCTGCCCGCCGGGCACGACCGCGGCGAGGTGGTCGGCGCGGTGCTCGACGGCCTGCGCGAGGGGGCCCGGGAGGTCGTCCTCGACCCGCGGGAGAGGCGCCTGGTCCGGCGCTGAACCGCCGCGGGCCGCGTGCGGCCTCCCCGGCATGCCCGGCGGGCCGCCTACGCTGGACCCGTGGTGTTCTCGAGGATCCTCCGTGCCGGAGAGGGCAAGCTCGTCCGTCGACTGGAGCGGATCGCCGACGCGATCGACCTGCTCTCCGACGACGTCGCCGACCTGACCGACGCCGAGCTGCGCGCCAAGACCGACGAGTTCAAGCAGCGTCTGGACGACGGCGAGACCCTCGACCAGCTGCTGCCGGAGGCCTTCGCCGTCGTGCGGGAGGCCGCCACCCGGACGCTGGGCCAGCGGCACTTCCGGGTGCAGCTCATGGGCGGTGCCGCGCTGCACCTGGGCAACATCGCCGAGATGCGCACCGGTGAGGGCAAGACCCTGACCGGCGTGCTGCCGGCCTACCTCAACGCGCTCACCGGCGAGGGCGTGCACGTGGTCACGGTCAACGACTACCTGGCCAAGCGCGACGCCGAGTGGATGGGCCGGGTGCACCGCTTCCTCGGCCTCAGCGTCGGCACCATCCTGTCCGGGGAGAAGCCGGCCCACCGCCGCGAGCAGTACGCCTGCGACATCACCTACGGCACGAACAACGAGTTCGGCTTCGACTACCTGCGCGACAACATGGCCTGGTCCAAGGCCGACCTCGTGCAGCGCGGCCACCACTACGCGATCGTCGACGAGGTCGACTCCATCCTCATCGACGAGGCCCGCACCCCGCTGATCATCAGCGGCCCGGCCGAGTCGGCCGGCAAGTGGTACGTCGAGTTCGCCCGGATCGTGCCGCTGATGAAGCGCGACCAGCACTACGAGGTGGAGGAGGCCAAGCGCACGGTCGCCGTCACCGAGGAGGGCGTGGAGTTCGTCGAGGACCAGCTCGGCATCGACAACCTCTACGAGGCGGTCAACACCCCGCTGATCGGCTACCTGAACAACGCGCTGAAGGCCAAGGAGCTCTTCCACCGCGACCAGCAGTACATCGTCAGCAACGGCGAGGTGCTCATCGTCGACGAGTTCACCGGCCGCGTGCTGGCCGGCCGGCGCTACAACGAGGGCATGCACCAGGCCATCGAGGCCAAGGAGAAGGTGCAGATCAAGGACGAGAACCAGACGCTCGCCACGATCACCCTGCAGAACTACTTCCGGCTCTACGAGAAGCTCTCCGGGATGACCGGCACCGCCCAGACCGAGGCGGCCGAGCTCTCCCAGACCTACAAGCTGGGCGTCGTCCCGATCCCGACGAACCGGCCGATGGTCCGCGAGGACCGCTCCGACGTCATCTACAAGACGGAGAAGGCGAAGTTCGACGCCGTCATCGACGACATCGCCGAGCGGCACGAGGCCGGCCAGCCGGTGCTCGTCGGCACCGCCAGCGTCGAGAAGTCCGAGATCCTCGACAAGCTGCTGCTGCGCCGGGGCATCCCGCACGAGGTGCTCAACGCGAAGAACCACGCGCGGGAGGCGGCGATCGTCGCCCAGGCCGGCCGGCTCGGCGCGGTCACCGTGGCCACCAACATGGCCGGCCGCGGCACCGACATCCAGCTCGGCGGCAACCCCGAGTTCATCGCCGACGAGGTGCTGCGGGCCCGCGGCCTGTCGCCGTCGGAGACCCCCGACGAGTACGAGGCCGCCTGGGACGAGGCGCTGCAGGCGGCCAAGGACCAGGTCAAGGCCGAGCACGAGGAGGTCGCCGAGGCCGGCGGCCTGTACGTGCTGGGCACCGAGCGGCACGAGAGCCGCCGCATCGACAACCAGCTGCGCGGCCGGTCGGGCCGGCAGGGCGACCCGGGGGAGTCGCGGTTCTACCTCTCCCTCGGCGACGACCTGATGCGCCGGTTCAACGGCCCGATGCTCGAGTCGATGATGACCACGCTGCGCGTCCCCGACGACCAGCCGATCGAGTCGAAGATGGTCACCCGGGCCATCCGCTCGGCGCAGACGCAGGTCGAGCAGCAGAACTTCGAGGTCCGCAAGGACGTCCTCAAGTACGACGAGGTCCTCAACCGGCAGCGCACGGTCATCTACGACGAGCGCCGCAAGGTCCTCGACGGCGAGGACCTGCACGAGCAGGTGCAGCACATGCTCGACGACGTCGTCGGCGCCTACGTCGACGGCGCGACCGAGACCGGCTACGCCGAGGACTGGGACCTCGAGAAGCTGTGGACGGGGTTGAAGTCGCTGTACCCGGTGGGCCTGGACCAGGCGGAGCTGCTCGACCGCGTGGCCGACGGCGAGCAGGCCGCGCTGACCGCCGACGTGCTCAAGCGGGAGCTGCTCGACGACGTCCACCGCGCCTACGACGAGCGCGAGGCGGCGCTGGGCGCGGAGGTCATGCGCGAGCTCGAGCGGCGGGTGCTGCTCAGCGTGCTCGACCGCAAGTGGCGCGAGCACCTCTACGAGATGGACTACCTGCGGGCCGGCATCCACCTGCGCGCGATGGCCAACCGCGACCCGGTCGTGGAGTACCAGCGCGAGGGCTTCGACATGTTCTCCGCGATGCTCGACGGCATCAAGGAGGAGTCGGTCGGCTTCCTGTTCAACCTCGAGGTCAAGACCAAGGAGCAGCAGGAGGCCGAGGCCCGCGCCCAGCAGGCCGAGGCCGAGGCGAAGGCGCTGGCCGCCGCGCAGGAGGGCACCGCCCGCGTGCTCGCCCGCCAGCGCGCCGCCCAGGAGGCCGCCGCCCGGGAGGCCGCCGCGGCCGCTGCCGCCCCGGCCCCCGCTCCGGCGGACGGGGCCCCGGTCGAGGGGGACGGCGCCGCGCCGGCTCCCGCCGCCGCCCCGGTGCCGGTGGCCAAGCCGGCGGCCAAGCCCGCCGCCCGGCGCTCGACGGGCGCCCCGGCGGGCCGGCCGGGCGTGCGCAGCGGTGGCCGGCACGCGGCTCCGGCGGACGACGCGCCGTCCCCGTCGGCCTCCTCGCCGTCGGGCACCGGCCCGCAGCTGGCGGTCAAGGGCCTCGACGAGCCGCGCCGGCAGGAGAACCTGAGCTACTCGGCGCCGTCGCTGGACCCGTCGGCGAAGGAGAGCGGCCGGGCGAAGGCGGCCAAGACCGCCACCGTCACCGGCACCAAGGAGCCGGCCCGCAACGCGCCGTGCCCCTGCGGGTCGGGCAAGAAGTACAAGGCCTGCCACGGAGCCGCCGGCCGCTGACACCGGCACCGGCGACACCCTCCGGCGCCCCGCCGACCCGTCGAGGTCGGCGGGGCGCCGTCGTCGTCGCGCTGGTGCCCGGCGTCCGCTGCCCGGTCAGGACTCCGGGAAGTCCAGGACGTCGAGGTCGAGCGGGAACTGCTCCGTGCGCGGTTCCGGCGCCGGCCGGAGGTGCACGTCCCAGACCCCCTCGAGCGAGGTGGCGGCGGCGAACTGGTCGGCGTCGAGGGCGCCGACGAGGTCGAAGGCGTCGTAGGTGTAGGGCAGGCCGCTGGAGCCGAGGACCGAGGTCCCGTCCATGAGGTGGAAGTGCAGGTGCGGGGCGGAGGTGTTCCCGCTGTTGCCCAGCAGTCCCAAGACCTCGCCCCGGCGGACCCGGTCACCCGGCTCCACGGTGACCGACCCCGCCTGCAGGTGCGCGTAGAAGGCGTGGTGGCCGTCCCCCAGGTCCAGGACCACGTGGTTGCCGTCGACGTTCGCCAGCGTGATGGTCGACGGGTCCGGCAGCTGACCCGGCACCTGGTCGGGGAGGTCGTCGAGGGTGGCCACCACGGTGGCGTCGGCCACCGCGAGGACCTCGGCACCGTACGCGTGGTAGGACTCCACGGCCGCCGGGTCCCCGGTGACGAGCCGGCCCTCGTCGTCGAGCCGCATGTAGTCGATGGCGAACCGCTGGGTGTCGGCGAGGTGACCGTTCACCGGGAGGACGGTGTCGCGGTGGATCCCGTCGGCCCCGCAGCAGCCGTTGATGGCCACCCAGCGGTCGCCGGCGAGGGGCGGTCCGAGGACGGGCGGCGTGCCGGACAGTTCGTAGGGCGCGGCGGTGTAGTCCAGCGTCTCGGGTCCGTCCCCGCCCAGCGGCACGGTGGTGAGCACGAAGCGGTGGACGAGGGACGCGGGGACCTCGGCCGGTGAGCCGAAGGACACGTGGAGGAGGGCGAGCCGGGACACGAAGGGCTCGATCTCCAGGGAACCGGCCGGTGTCTTGCCGGTGAGGTCGCGCAGGACGTCGGCGAGGTCGGTGCCACCGACGACGGCGACCTCCCTGTCCGGGTCCTCGCCGTCGAGCACGCGGATCTCCTGCAGCGTCGCCGGCTCGGGCCTGGCGTTGGTCAGCTGGATCTCGTAGACGACGTGCAGCCGGCCGTCGGTGCCGAGGACCGGTGCCGATCCCGCGTCGAGGGTGGACGCCACCACCGGGGTGAACTGGTCGGCGGCCGGGGCCGGAGCACCGGTCGGACCCGCCGGTGGGGTGGCGACGCCGCCGGCACCGGCGACGGCACAGCCGGCGGTGAGGAGGACCGCCGCCAGGGCGGCCGCCCATCCGGAGGACCGGAGCCGGCCGCTCCCGGAGTCCGGCCGTGGCGTCACGTCGGTCGTGCCCATGGGGTCCTCCTCGGACGGTGGTCGGCGCGGGGCCCGGGCGCCCGTACCGTCCCGCGCGCGGAGACCCCCGGCCCGCGCGTCGCGGTGGACGATCCCGTCCCGTTCCGGGTGTCGCCGCGTGCCGCTACTCCGGGCCTGCGCCGGCGCACGTCCTGCCACCCGGCCACCGGCCGGGGCTCACCGGGTGACCGCGTCCACGACCGCCGTCATCAGCGCGTGGTGGTCGTACGCGCGGGTGGTGTTGGCCATGACGACGACCCCCAGGCCGAGGTCCGGGTACAGCCGCATCGCGTTCCAGAAGCCACCCCCGGTGCCCCAGTGCTCGACGAAGCCCGGGACGGCGTCGCGGTCGGCGGGGCGGCGGAACCAGCCCAGGCCCAGGTCGAACGGCCGCCCCGGCGTGGCGATCGTGCGCATCGCGCGTGCCGACGCCGGTGTCAGGACCCGGGTGCCGTCGACGGTGCCCTCGGCCAGGTGCAGCCGCAGCAGCCGGGCGGCGTCGGTGGCGGGGCCGACGAGACCGCCGTAGCCGGCGCCGGCCACCCGGAACGGGCGCAGCGCCACCTGCCCGCCGTGCCGGTCGCCGACGATGCCGCCCGGCAGCGCCGCCCGGAGGACCGGGGTCAGCGGTCGGGGCAGCCGCACGTAGCCGGTCGCGTACTCCCCCTCGGGCCGGTGCGCGTAGCCGGTGGCGGTCATGCCGGCCGGCTGCAGCAGCGCCCGGCGCACGTGGTCGGGGAAGGGCTCCCCGGTGACGGCGGCGACGACCTCGGCGAGGACGAGGTAGCCGAGGTTGGAGTAGCGCGCCGGCGCCCCGGCCGGCCGCGTGGGGCGGCCGTGCCGCGCCGTCACCCGCCGGACGGCGGCGTCGACCTCGGCCTCCGGGGCGTCGGCCGGCAGCACCCAGCGCACCGGCAGGGGGTTGCCCGCACCGGCCGTGTGGTCGAGCAGGTGGCGCACCCGCGGCTGCTGTCCCGAGCGGGCGGTGAACCGGGGCACCAGCTCGCACACCGGGGCGTCGAGGTCCAGCCGGCCCTCGTCGGCCAGCCGCACCGCCACGGTCGCGGTGGCGATCTTCGACATCGAGAACCACGGGTAGCCGGTGTCGGCGGTGGCCGGTCGCCGGGCGGCCAGGTCGGCGTACCCGAAGCCCCGGGCGGCCAGCAGCCGGTCGGGACCGGTGACGGCGACGGTGAGACCCGGCACGCGGTGGCGGGTCATCAGCTCGGTGACGGTGCCCCGGACGTCGTCGAGCACGGTGGGCTCAGCGGGGCGGGTGGAGGAGGTCGGGGACATCTCGGGTTCCTTCCTGCCGTCGTGATCGGACGAAGTCGACGTAGGCGCGGACGTGCGCCTCCTCGGCGGCGGTCAGCGGCGGGCCCGCGTAGGCCAGGCGGGCGGTGGTCTCCGGTTCCGCGGTCGCCACGGTGTAGGGCCGCGGGTCCAGGCCGCCGACCTCGCGCAGGGCGGCGTCCATCCGCTGCAGGGCGGCCCGCTGGCGCGGCTCGTCCGGGCCGAGCGCGGCGGCCAGTGCGCGGGTGGCGGCGACGAAGGTCTCCGCGGCCCGCGCGTGGGCCTGCTCGCCGGCCGCGGTCAGCGCGAGCAGCCGGGACCGGCCGTCGGCGGGGTTGGGCCGCTGCTCCACGTGCCCGCGCTGCTGCAGCCGGCGGACCTGGGTGGAGATGGTCGTCGGCCGCATCGCCGTCCAGCGGGCCACCTGCGTCGCCGTGGTCGGGCCGAAGCGGCGGAGCAGGGAGTAGAAGCCGAACTCCTCGCCGGACAGCCCGCCCTCCTCGGTGAGGACCTCGTCCAGCGCTCCGGAGACCAGGTGGTTGACCAGCCAGAGGTCGAAGAGCACCGACATCTGCGGTGCCCCTGCGGACCCCTGCTCCGACATGGCGCAGACTTTACGACTTCGTATCACTTCTGTGCAAGTCCGTATTGATTGACGGAGCTCGGCTACCCGATGGACAGGGCGGTGCAGCGCCAGTGCCCGCCGACGCCCTCCAGCCGCGCCGCGACCGCGTGCGCCCGACCCGCCCGGCGCGCCACCGCGCTGACCTCGGCCACGCCGTCGACCGGCTCGCAGGTGTGCACCGGCCCGAGCAGAACCGGCGTCGTCCCCCCGGTGCACCACGCCGGGCGCCGCCCCGCCAGCAGGGCGCCGTGGACGCCGGGCGCGGTCAGCCGCTGGACCTGGGACAGCGGCCGCCGCCCGGCCAGTGCCTCGAGCACGGTGGTGAACAGCAACCGACCGGCAGCGCGCGGGTCGGGCAGCCCGGCGCGCGTCGACCAGGCCGGGCCCAGCAGGTCGGTCCGCCGGCCGCCGTCGGCGGCCGGCCGGGGTCCGGGGCGGTGCGGCGGCCGCGGCGGCGGGGTGGTCGGGTCGACCAGCGCCACGACCGGGCCGCGCAGCGGTGGGTGCAGCGCGGGGACGATGGTCAGCCGCGGCGCGCGGTCGGCGGTGGGCGTGGCGGTGCGCGGAGAGGCGGTCACGGGGGCTCCCGGGGGTCGGGTCGGTGGCTGTCGGCGCGGGCCGGGGGAGCGGCCGTGGGTGTCGGGTCAGGCCGGGGGGCGCAGGACCTGCCCGGGCAGCAGCAGGTCGGGGTCGTCGCCGATGACGGCGGCGTTGGCGGTGTGCCAGCGGTCGACGGCGGCGAGGGTCTGCGCACCGGTCGGGTGCCGGCCGGTGCGCGCCCGCAGGTCGGCCTCGGCGATGGACCACAGGCACTCGCCGCGCAGCACGACGTGCTCGGCCGTTGCGGGTCCGGGTCGGTCGGGGACGGCCGCGGGTCCGGGCGGGGCCGGCCAGTCGGGGACCGCGAGGGGCGGGGCCCGGAGCGGCCAGTCGGGTACGGCCGGCGCCCGGGTGTCGGCCGCCGGGACGACCACCGGGGCGCCCGCCGTCGTCGTGCAGGCGGTCAGCGCCGGCGCCGCGACCAGGCCGATGCCCAGGGCCAGGGCGGCGGCGCGCCGTCCCGAGGCGGGCAGCAGCCCGCGCAGCAGCACCCGGGCGGCCGCACCGGCCAGGCCAGGCAGCGCCGACAGGGCGGTGAGGGCCAACCCGAGGGCGCCCCAGGCCCACACCAGCCAGGCGAGCGCGGCGACCCCGGTGAGCAGCAGGGTCTCCGGGCCGGAGGTGTCGACGACGTGCTGCAGGTCGAGTCCGGAGGCGGGCAGGGCCGGCAGGTCGGGCGTGAGCGCCCGCAGCCCGGCCGCGACCGCGGCCATCACCGCCGTCGTGGCGACGAGTCGACCACCCGACACGTGAGCCCCTCTCCATCCGTCGATGCACCAAAGCAGACAAACGCAAGCAAACGCAAGATCCAAGAAGCATCTAGGCTCCCGGTCATGCGCTGGCAGCAGCTGTTCGCCGACCTGCAGGCGGAGTTCGACGAGGTCACGGCGGCCGAGGAACGCGCTCAGCTGCCGTCCCGGTCGCGGGCGGAGACGGGGGCGGTCCGGCTGACGGAGCGGCTCGGCGGGGCGCTCGGCGAGCGGGTGTCGCTGCGCTGCCGGGGCGCCGGCGAGGTGGCCGGCCGGCTCGAGGAGGTGGGCCCGGACTGGGCGCTGCTCACCGACGACGCGGGGCGCGAGGTGCTGGTGGCGCTCCCGGCCGTCGTGGCGGTGTCCGGGCTGCTGCGGTCCACGGCGGCAGCCGAGCCGGCGTCACCGGTGCGGGCGGCGCTGGACCTGCGGCGGGCGCTGCGCGGGCTGGCGCGCGACCGCAGCGCGGTGACGGTGCTGTGCGACGACGGCGGGGTGCTGACCGGGACCGTCGACCGGGTCGGCGCCGACTTCGTGGAGCTGGCCGAGCACGCGCCCGACGAGTTCCGGCGGCCCGGTGCGGTGCGGTCGGTGCGGGCGGTGGTGCTCGCGGCGGTGGCGGTGGTCCGGACGCTGAGCCCCGGCGCCGCCTGAGGTCAGCTGCGGGAGCGGCGGCCGCGGGCGGGCGCGGGTCCGGCCGGCGCGTCGGCCGGTGCGTCGGGGCCGGCCGCGGCGGACCCTTCGGGGGGAGGCACCGCACCGGCGCGCGCCTCGGCGTACTTCTGCTGGATGAACCGCTCGAGCTCGTCGGTCTCCACCCGCCACTGGCCGCGGCCGCCGATCTGGATGGCGATCAGCTCGCGGCGCCGTACGAGCGCGTAGACCTGCGCCCACGAGACGTTGAGGATCTCGGCGACGTCGTCGAGGGTCAGGAAGCGCGGTGTGGGCATGGCTCTCCGTCCGGTCGCGCACCAGTCTGGCAGCAACGCACTCACCCGTGCGCATCTCGTCCACACCCGAAGGTGTGGACAGCCGGTGCACGCAACCGCGTCCGTACCGCATCATCGGCGTCCGACCGCGCGCTGACCGCCGGTCGCGTCCGTGTCCGCCGGTGGGCGGGCCGCCCGGGCCGTCCCGGACGACCACGAGGAGGAGTGCCCGGTGAGCGCTGCCACGCGCACGGCGCCGGTGGCGGGGGAGACGGCGACCGGGCCGGTGCCACGGCGCGTGCGCCCGCCGCGGTGGCTGGACCTTCGGCTGGTGCTCGGGGTGCTGCTCGTCCTCGGGTCGGTGCTGCTCGGCGCGCGGGTGGTCAGCGCCGCCGACGCCACGGTGCCCGTCTGGTCGGTGGCCGGGGACCTGGCCGCGGGGACCAGCCTCGAGGCCGCCGACCTGGTGGCGGTCGACGTGCGGCTGGGCGACTCGGCCGGCGCCTACCTGTCCACCGGCACCGATCCCGCCGGGCGCACGCTCGCCCGCGCGGTGCGGGCGGGGGAGCTCCTGCCCCGCAGCGCCCTGGAGGAGCCGGCCGACCTGGTGCAGGTGGCGCTGCCGGTGCAGGCCGGCTACGCGCCGCCCGGACTCGCCCGCGGTCAGGTCGTCGACGTCTACGGCGTGACCGACCCCGCCGGCACGGCGACCGGCGAGGGCGTGGCACTCGTCGTCGCCGCCGCGCCGGTGCAGGCCGTCAGCGGCCGCGCCGAGGGCGTGCTGTCCACGGCGACCACGACCGTGCAGGTGGTCATCGGGGTGCCGGCCGCCCAGGCCGCAGACGTGCTGGGCTCGATCGGCGGCCGCCCGCTGGTCGTGGTGGTGCACGGCTCCGTGGATGGCGCCGTGGACGGCGCCGTGGACGACGCCGTGGACGACGCCGTGGACGGCGGCGCGTCGCCGACCACCCCGCGGCCCACCACCCCGACCACCCCGCGGCCCACCACACCGACCACCGCGCCGACCGTGCCGACCACTGCGCCGACCGTGCCGACCACGGCGCCGACCGCCTCCGTGCCCGCCGCTCCCGTGCCGGCCGCACCGCCCGTCCCGCCCGCCGATCCCGCTGCCGCCCCCGCCGCCGGTGCGCCCGCCGGGCCGACGCCCTGATGGCGCTCCAGGTCGTCACCGCGGTCACCGGCGCCGCCTGGGAGGCCGCGCTGGTCGGGGCCCTCGACCGGGCCGACCACGGGGTGACGGTGGTCCGTCGGTGCGTCGACGCCTCCGACCTGCTGGCCGCGGCGGCCACCGGCACCGCCCAGGCGGCGCTGCTGTCGGCGGACCTGCACCGGCTCGACGTCGACGCCGTCGCCCGGCTCGGCGCGGCCGGGGTCGCCGTCGTCGGGCTGGCCGACCCGGCCGACGAGCGGGCCGCCGAGCGGTTGCGCGCGCTCGGGGTGGCCACCGTGCTGCCCGCCGACGCGGAGCCGGAGGAGGTGGTCCGGGCGCTGCGCGAGGCCGTGACCGGACCCGCCGCCGGGCACGGCGTCGCCGACCCCCGGGCGGCCCTGCCCACACCCCGCCGCGGCGGGTCCGGGCCCGCGGTCCGGCGTCCGTCCCGGGGCCGGGTCGTGGCGGTGTGGGGCCCCACCGGCGCGCCGGGCCGGACCACGGTCGCCGTCGGCCTCGCCGACGAGGCCGCCCGCCTGGGTGTGGCGACCCTGCTGGTCGACGCCGACGTGTACGGCGGGGTCGTGGCGCAGGTCCTCGGCCTGCTCGACGAGTCGCCGGGACTGGCCGGCGCCGCGCGGCAGGCGGCCGCCGGCACGCTGGACGAGGCGGCGCTGCAGCGGCTGGCCTGGTCGGTCCGGCCCAACCTGTCGGTGCTGACCGGGCTGGCGCGCGCCGACCGGTGGCCCGAACTGCGCCCCCGCGCGGTCGCGGCGGTGCTCGACGAGGCGCGGCGGGTGGCCGACCTGGTCGTCGTGGACTGCGCGTTCAACCTCGAGGAGGACGAGGAGCTGTCCTTCGACACCGCGGCCCCCCGGCGCAACGGGGCCACCGTCACGGTGCTGGAGGCGGCCGACGACGTGCTGTGCGTCAGCGGTGCCGACCCGGTCGCGCTGCAGCGCACGATCCGGGCGCTGGGCCAGCTGCGCGACCTGATGCCGGACGTCGAGCCGGCCGTGGTGGTCAACCAGGTCCGCCGCGGGCCCGTGCCCGGCGACCCCCGCCAGGAGATCGGCGACGCCCTCGAGCGGTTCGCCGGCCGCGGCGTGCACGGCTTCCTGCCCGCCGACCGCGGCGCCACCGACGCGGCGCTGGCCTCCGGGCGGACCCTGGCCGAGGTCGCCCCCGGCTCGCCTCTGAGAACCGGGCTGCGCACGATGGCCGCCGGGCTCGCCCGGGTGCCCGACCCCGCACCGGGACGGCGGCTCCTGCGCCGCCGCGCCGGCTGACCCTCCGCCCGGGCGGACCGTCCTGCCCCGCCCGGCTGGGGAGGGCGCCGGCGCCGCCGTAGCGTGGACCCCCGAGCCGGAGGAGGACGATGGCCGAGCGGCTGAGCACCCTGGACGCGTCGTACGTGTACCTCGAGGACGCGGGCGCCCCGCTGCACGTCGCGGGCGTGCTCGTGCTCGAACCGGTCGAGGGCGGACTCGACGCCCTCGCCGAGCTCGTCGAGGCGCGGCTGCCGCTGGTGCCGCGCTACCGGCAGCGGGTCGTGCCGGTGCCCGGCCACCTGGCCAACCCGGTGTGGGCCGACGACCCGGACTTCGACGTCGCCTACCACGTGCGGCGCTCGGCGGTGCCGCGGCCCGGCACGCAGGCGCAGCTTCTCGACCTGGTCTCCCGGGTGACGTCGCGGCCGCTGGACCGCGCGCGGCCGCTGTGGGAGGTCTACCTCGTCGAGGGGCTGGCCGAGGGCCGGGTCGCCGTGGTGACCAAGACCCACCCCGCGCTCGTCGACGGGCTGGGCGCGGTCGACATCGCCCAGGTGCTGCTGGACACGACTCCGGACGCGCCGCTGCCCGCCGTCGACGACTGGGTCCCCGGCCGCGTGCCCGGGCCCGTCGAGCTGGTCCGGGACGCGCTCGCCGAGTACGTCCAGCGGCCCACCGCGGTGCTGGAGAACGCCTGGTCGGCGGCCGGTGACCTGCGCTCGACGGTGGCCCGGGTGCGCAGTGCGGCCGGGGGGTTCGTCCGCGCCGCCGGGTCGGCCGTCGCCCCGCCACCGCACGGGCCGCTGAGCCGGACGGTCGGCAGCCAGCGGCGGGTCGCGGTCGCCCGCGCTGACCTCGACGACCTGAAGGCGATCCGCAAGGCGCACGGCGGCACGGTCAACGACGTCCTGCTCACCGTCCTGACCGGCGCGCTGCGCGACTGGTTGCTCTCGCGCGGGGAGCCGGTGCTTGCCTCGACCGTCGTGCGCGCGCTCGTGCCCGTCTCGCTGCAGGAGGAGCCGGGTGCCGCGGGCGGGGGGGTGTCGGCCCACCTCGTCGACCTGCCGGTCGGGGAGCCCAACCCGTGGGTGCGCCTGGCGCGGCTGGGCTACGCCATGCGCAGCGTGACCGACTCCGGGCGGTCGGTGCGGGCCAGCAGCCTCGTCGCGCTCACCGGGTTCGCTCCGCCGACGCTGCACGCGCTCGGCGCCCGCGCGGCCCGCGGTCTGTCTCGCCGGCTGTTCACCCTGGTGGTGACCAACGTCCCCGGACCGCAGGTGCCGCTGTACGCCGCGGGCAGCCGGATGCTGGAGGTCTTCCCGGTGGTGCCGCTGCTGGGCGGTCAGGCGCTGTCGGTCGGGATGACCAGCTACGACGGGCGGGTCCACGTCGGGCTCAACGCCGACCTCGACGGTGTCGGCGACGTCGAGGTGCTGGCCGACCTGCTCGAGCAGGAGGTCTCGGCGCTCGCCGAGTCCGTGCGCTGACCCGCGCGCCGCCTCCGGCCCGGCGGCGCGGGATACCGTCGCCTCCCCCCACCAGAGAGGAGCGGCCGCGTGCGGATCTACCTGCCGGCGACGACCAGCGTCCTGCGGCGACTGGTCGACGAGGGCCGGATCGGCGGACCGCACACGGCCTTCGCCGTGACCCCGGGACTGCGGGACTCCTACTCCCTCAGCGACGCCGCGTCCGACGTCGAGGAGCTCGAGTACGCGGCGCTGCTGGCCGCCGCCCGCGCCAGCCTCCGCCTGCTCGACGTGGACCCCACGGCCGCCCGCCGCCGCGTGGTGCTGGCCGCGGACGTGCCCGACACCTCGGTCACCCCGGTCGACGACGCCGACACCGACCCCGGTGCGGTCCGGGTGTCCGCCGACGTCACCCTCGCCGACGTCGCCAGCGCGCACGTCGACGGTGCCGAGGCCGAGGACGACGTGCGGGCGGCGGTCGCGGTGGTGCTGGAGGCCGACCTCGGCAGCGACGAGGCCCAGTTCGTCGTCGACCAGGCCGAGGGGCACGAGCTGGCCTGGTACGCGACCCAGGAGATCGGCCCCGCGCTGGAGCTCCTCTGAGCTCACGACCCGTCCCGGTGGCGGGCGACCTGCACCCGCCGGGCCGTGCCCGCGGTGACCAGCCAGCCGGAGCCGGGCCGGGCCGGGACCGGCGCCCGGGGCAGCCGGATGCCCAGCAGGTCGGCGTCCCCGGGGCCCGGGCAGAGCAGCAGCCCGCTGCGGCTGCGGCGCAGGTCGGCGACCGGCCCCCGGAAGGCACCGGAGAGCTCACCGGCGGTCCCGGCCGCGAGGACCACGACGTCGTGCTCGGCGAGGTCGGCGGCCGCCGCCGCGAGGACCGGCGCCTCGGGGAGCGCCCCCGCGTCGTCGAGGACCAGCACCCCCGGGCCGTCGGCGAGGCCGGCCAGCCAGGACCGCCAGCCGGCGACGTCGTCGGCGACGAGCGGGGCGGTGTCGGGGAGGGCGGGACCGGCCGCGCGCCGGCTGCGGACCAGGCCGACGACGGGGATCCCGGCGCCGGACAGCGTGGTGGCCAGGGCCTGCAGCGTGGCCGTCCGGCCGCTGCGCGGGGGACCGACCACCAGCAGACCCCCGCCGCGGCGCAGGTCGACGTGCAGCAGCGCCCCCTCGTCACCGCCCGGCCCCAGCGGCACCGCCGTCAGCGCCGCCCGGGCGTCGGCCGGCAGCGCGGGGTCGGCCGGCAGCTCGGGGATCCGCAGCGCCGTCGTCACGGCGGGTACCTGCGCCGGGCGGGGGCGCAGCGGGCGGGGGAGGGCGATGTGGCACTCGAGGGCGTCCTCGCCCAGGAGCGCCCGTCCCGGCGGCCGGTGTCCCGGTACCGCCCGGGCGGGCACGCCGGCCACGGCGTAGTCGCCGCGGTCGGGTAGCGGGAGCACCAGGCGGGTCCCCGCCGCGGCGGCCAGCCGGCCACCCGGGACGGCGCGGTCGGCGGTCACGACGCAGCTCAGGCCCACCGACGCGCCGTCGCGCGCCAGGCGCAGGAGGTCCGCCGAGCCCTGTCCGGGAACCGCCTCGTCGAGCTGGGCCAGCAGCGACTCGACGCCGTCGACCAGCAGCAGCACGACCGGGTCACCCGGCGCGGCTCCGGCACGGCGGGCGGCGATCTCCTCGCCCAGTCGTGCCACCAGCCGGACGGTGCGCAGGGCGTCGGCCGCGCCGATCACGGTCCCGGTGTGCGGCAGCCCCGCCGCCGCCGCCCCGAGGGAGCCACCTGCGTGGTCGAGCACGTGGACGTGCAACCGGTCCGGCGGCAGGCGGTGGACAGCCTCGGCCAGCACCGTCCGCAGCAGGGTGGTGCGGCCGCTGCCGGGACCGCCGACGGCCAGCCAGGCGCCGCCGCGGTCGAGGTCGAGCACCAGCGGCTCCCGCGTCTGCCGGTCGGGCCGGTCGACCAGGCCGACGGGCAGGCGCGCCCCGCAGTCGGCGCCGTCCCCGTCGGGCACGGGCAGGTCGGCGACGTTCAAGGAGTCGGGCAGCGCGGGGTGCCACGGCCGGTGCGGCTCGCGGGTGCCCGACCGGGCGGCGGCGCGGGAGGCCGCCTCGGCGATGCGGGCGAGATCGGTGCGGCCGGGCACCGTGGGGTCGTCACCGGCGGGCGGGCCGGCGGCCGGTGGCCAGGGCCGGCGCCGGACGGCGGGCCCGGGCGCCGCCGCGGGCCCCAGCGCCACCCGCGCGGTCTGGAACGGCACTGGGCGTCCCGAGCCCACGCGCAGCAGCCCGCCGCCGGGCCGGTCGGCCGGGATCCGCGCCGCGTCCGGACTGCCGAGGACGTCGCGGGAGTCCGCCTCGTCGGTGGTGCGCAGGCACACCCGCAGCGAGCAGTTGGCCCGGATCTCCGGTGAGACGACCCCGCCGGGGCGCTGCGTCGCCAGGACCAGGTGCACGCCGAGCGAGCGGCCGCGCTGGGCGATGCCGACCAGCCCCGTGACGAACTCCGGCAGCTCCTCCGCGAGGCCGGCGAACTCGTCGACGACGATGACCAGCCGCGCCAGGTCCACCTCGTCGGGCAGCGCGCCGACGTCGCTCACGCCGGCCGCGGCGAGCAGCGCCTCCCGGCGGGTGAGCTCGGCGGTCAGCGAGCGCAGCGCCCGCCCGGTGGCGGCCGCGTCGAGGTCGGTCACCAGGCCCACGGTGTGCGGCAGCGCCGCGGCCTCGGCGAAGGCGGCACCGCCCTTGTAGTCGACGAGGAGGAACGCGCAGCGGTCCGGCGGGTGCGCCAGCGCCAGCCCGGCGACCAGCGTCTGCAGCAGCTCGGACTTGCCCGAGCCCGTGGTGCCGGCCACCAGGGCGTGCGGCCCGTCGCGGCACAGGTCCACCGCGACGACCCCTTCGCCGCCCAGTCCGAGGGGGACGGTGAGCGACGTCCGTCCCCGCGACCACGTCACCGGGACGCCGTCCCCGGCCGGTGCGCCTGCGGCCAGGTCCAGCAGGCGCACCGTCCGGGGCAGGGTCGCGCTGGCGCGGCCGGGGCTCAGGGCGGCGAGGTCGCGGGCCCACCGCCCCGCGACCGGCCGCGGCAGCCGGTCGACGACCAGCTCGCTCCGCGCGGTGCCGTCGCCCCGGTCGAGCAGGCCCGTGTCGCCGGTCTCCCCGCCGACCTGCAGCACGGCGCCGCCGGGGACCGGCAGCTCGTCGGTCCGCCGGCCGAGGGACAGCAGGACGGCGCCGGCGTCGCGGCAGCGGCACAGGGCGTCACGCAGGGCGGCGCCCACCGGCCGGTCGACGACGAGCAGCAGGCGCCCGGGACCGTCCCGCGGCGCCGCCGGGCGGGCCGCCTCTCCCCGCCCCGCCACCCCGCCGAGCCAGGCGAGCAGCGCGTCCTCGTCCCGGCGGGCCGTGGTCAGGGACGGGCGGACGTGGACCGCCCCAGGCGCCACGTGCGGCAGCCACCGCGCCCACGCCCAGTCCGGCGCGCGCTCCGCCGTCGTGAGGAGCGCCAGGTCGACGTCCCCGGGCGGCAGCAGCGTGACCACCTGCGCGAGCACCCCGGCCACCACGCCCAGCGCCGGTGCCCGCGGGCCGGTGACGCCCAGGCTCCCGGCGGCCCGGAGGTCGACCGCGACGGGCAGGCCGTCGGCCGGCTCGGCCTGCCGGCGGCCCTCCACGACCCGGACCACCCGTGTCGTCCCCGGGCCGGTGCCCAGCCGCACCACCAGGGCGTCGGCGTCCCGGCCGGCGCGCGACCACAGCGGCGCGGTCCGCCGGCGGGCCGCGGTGGCCAGGGTGGCGAGGTCGGGACAGGCGCGGTGGGCCGCCCGGACGTCGGCCCGCACCGCCTCGGCCAGCCCGACCCGGGCGGTGGCGAGCTCCGCGGTGTGGGTCGCCGCCGCGCGCCGGCGGGACCGGCGGCCGGACCACCGGTCCGACGCCCACGTGCCGACCGCGACCAGCGGGGACAGCAGCGCGAAGAAGAGGAACGTCGGGGTGGACAGCAGCCAGGCGAGCACCACCCCGGCGGCCGCGGGCAGGAGCACCGCGACCCAGGCCAGGCGGCGGTGGGGCGGCTCGTCGGGCGCGGCGGGCACGGCGACCTCCACCTCGGGGCGCTGCGCCGCCGGCGCGGTCCCCGGCCGCACGAGCCACCGCCCGCCGGGGCCGGGCCGCAGCCCCACCGGGACGTCCCGGGGACCAGCGACGGTCAGGGAGGTCGCGCCCAGGCGGAGCACGGCGCCCGGCCGCCAGGACACCGGGGCGCCGGTCAGCTCCTCGTCGTCGAGGCGGGTGCCGTTGGTGGAGCCGAGGTCGGCGACCGTGGTCCCGCCGGCACCGACGTCGAGCCGGGCGTGCCGGCGGGAGACGCCCGGGTCGGGGAGGGGCAGCGTGGCGTCGGCGCCGCGGCCCAGGACGTGCCGGCCGCTGGCCAGGCCGGCCGTCGTGCCCGCCGCGGGCCCGCCGACGACGTGCAGCTCCAGCGGGCTCGGCGCCGGCCGCTCGTCACGTGGTGCGGGACGGCCGAGACCGAGGACCGCGCCGTGCGCGAGAGAGGCCGAGCGGAGCGGCAGGTCGGCGGGGAGCGCGGTGCTGCCCGACCACAGCGACGCCCGTGGGACGCCGAGGGCGGTGGCGAGGGCGGGCAGCACCGCGGCCAGCCGGTCGCCGTCGGCGGCGCGGACCTCGACGTCGACGGCACCCTCGGGACCGACCACGGTCCAGCAGCGCGGCGCGACGTCGGCAGGTGGGGGAGCGGACACGCGCCGACCGTCGCGGCCCCACCCCGGTCGCGGCGCCGGGTCCCGGCGGTTGTGGACACCACCCCCGCCTGTGGACGGCTGCGGGCCGCCGTGCGCGACCGGCCCTAGCGTCCGCAGCCGATCCCGGGAGGTGCCCGGGACGGACGGGAGGACCCACGTGAAGGTCGACATCGCCGCGCTGCAGTCGATGGCCGGGCAGTGCCAGGCCGAGGCGGCCGAGACGACGGCGCGGCACGCCACGCTGTCGAGCAGCGTCACCGCCTCGGTGCTCGACGGCTGGACCGACAGCCAGGCGGCTGTGCAGTTCAGCGCGCTCTACGAGCAGTGGCGCGCCTCGGCCCAGTCGGTCAGCGACGCCCTCACCGGGATGGGGAGCCTGCTCGGCGCGGTCGCCGCCTCCTACCAGCAGCACGAGGCCGACGTCGCCGCCCGCATCGGCGCGCTGGTCTGATCCGCGCTCAGCCCGGCGGGGCGGCGGGGAGGCCGCGGGCCCCTCGCCGCCCGGCCCGCCGGCGCACCTCGGCGACCAGGTCGGGGAACCGCTCCCACGGCAGGATCGACAGGATGGCGACGCAGTGCGGCAGGAAGATGATCCGCAGCCCGCCGAAGACCATCAGGTGGAACCCGAGCAGGAAGACCACCAGCGCCACCCGCGCCCGGTCCGAGCGCACCAGCAGCACCAGCGGCGCCGCGAACTCCAGCAGCAGCATCGACCACTGCACGGCCGTGAGCAGGCCGGGCACGTCGAGCGTCCACTCCGACAGGACCGTGCCGCGGCGGACGACGGCGCGGGTGATGGTCGAGCCGGTCGCCCAGTCCCAGCCGCCGAAGCGCACCTTCGCCCAGGCGGCCAGGAAGTAGGTGAGCACCACGGTGACGAACACCGCGGTCATCGCCCAGCCGGCGGCCTCCGACGACCGGCGGTCCCGCCAGCGGGCCACGCCGACCGTGGGCAGCACGGCGAGCGCGACGAGGTAGGCGATGCGGTCGTGGTCGACCTTGCCGTAGCTCATCGCGATGACCATCCACTCGAGGTAGAGGAGGAACACCGCGGAGCCGAGCAGACGGGGGGCGCGACCGGTGGCGGCGGCCAGCGCGGTGGCCACCAGCGCCCACTGGACGACGTGCACGACGGTCGAGGTCGGGACGGGCAGCGGCAGCAGCTGCCCGATCACCAGGGGCTGGTAGTAGGCGGTCGGGACGTCGGCGTGCGCGCCCACCCAGGCGGTGGTGAGGAAGACGTCGACCGGCACGAACAGGTAGGCGATGGTGCGGAACACCGCGACGCGCGCCAGTGGCACCGGCCGGGTCCAGAACCCGCGCACGGCGCCGCCCACCCCGCGCAGGGCGCCGCGGACCCCGTGACGGGACGCCGCGGCCGGCGGTGCGGACGGGGGCAGGGTGGCGCTCACGGGCCGACCTCCAGCTCCTGCTCGACGAGGACCCGGTCGGTCCACGCGCCGGTCGCCTCGCCGTCGACGAGCTCGAAGCGGCGCTGCACCACCTGCACCCCGACCAGCTCCGGGCCGCCGGGGTGGTGCTCGGCGTAGGTGTCGGCCAGCAGCACCAGCAGCGAGGGGTCGTCGGCCAGCCGCGGGAGCTGGCCCTCGAACTCGGCGCGGCGCAGCCCGACCTCGCCGCCGGACAGCCGCACCTCCCGGCCGTCGCCGGTCAGGCCGACGACGCGGGTGGAGACGACCGGCGCGTCGTTGTCGGCGCGGGTCGAGTACATCTTGAACGGGCCGAACGGGAAGTGGGCGTCGGTGCCCCACAGCGTCCCGGCCAGCAGCAGGGCCAGGACCACGAGCGTGGCGGCCAGGCGGGTGCGGCGCCCGGCGGGGGACAGCACGACGACGTCGCCCTCCGCGGGGTCACCGGCGCGGAGCGGGTGGACCACCCGGGCATCGTAGGATCGGCGGCCGTCCAGATGGGTCACCGACGCCGCGTGGTGGGCAGCGGGCCGCACCGCGCCCGGTAGGCCCGTCGCGCGTGCGCCCGTCCCTGCCACCGCACGACGACGTCGGGAGCGCACACGTGCAGTTCGGCCGGTACTACGAGGAGTTCGAGGTCGGCGCGGTCTACAAGCACTGGCCGGGCAAGACCGTGACCGAGTACGACGACCACCTGTTCTGCCTGATCACGATGAACCACCACCCGCTGCACCTGGACAGCCACTACGCGGCCGAGACCACGGAGTTCGGGGAGAACGTCGTCGTCGGCAACTACGTGTACTCCCTGCTGCTGGGCATGAGCGTCCCCGACGTCTCGGGCAAGGCGATCGCGAACCTGGAGGTCGAGTCGCTGCACCACGTGGCGCCGACCTTCCACGGCGACACGATCTACGGCGAGACGACGGTGCTGGACAAGACCGAGTCGCGCTCGCGCGACGACCGCGGCGTGGTGCACGTCGAGACCATCGGCTACAAGCAGGACGGCACGGTCGTGTGCGTCTTCCGCCGCAAGGTCATGGTGCCCAAGCGCTCCTACGGCGAGGCCCGCGGGGGCGAGCAGCCCGGCCGCCCGGAGCCGGCGCCGCGCTCCTGACCGGACCGGCGCGCTGCCCGGCCGGTCAGGCCGGCAGCGCGCCCCAGCCGCGCAGCGTCTCCAGCAGCCGCGGCGTGCAGGCCAGCCGGTCGAGGTCGGCCGGGCCGGCGAACACCACCGCGTCCGCGTCGTCGCCGGGCACGGGCTCGGCCCGCGGGTCGGTGAGCGTGCACCCGAAGTCGACGACGTCGTAGACGACGCCGTCGCCGGGGATCTGCACCCGCCCGACCTCCGCGCCGACGCGGACCCGCAGCCCGGTCTCCTCGCGGACCTCCCGCGTCACCGCGGCGGCGAGGGACTCACCCGGCTCCACCCGCCCGCCGGGCACCGACCACAGCCCGCGACCGGGGGCGTTGCGCCGGCGGACCAGCAGCAGCCGGCCGGCGTCGTCGAGCACCACCGCGCCCACGCAGGCCACCGTCGCGGCACCCTCCCGAGCCGGGGGAGGAGGCGCGGAGGACACCCGCGCAGAGTACGGCGGCCGGGCCCGGCACGGTCGGCCCGCGCTTGACGTGAGCCGCGCGTGACAGGACGGTGTTCTGCGATGAGCGCCTCCCCGGTCTGCCCTCGCTGTGGCGAGCCGCTGGTCGTGCGCCCCGGGGACTCGGCCGTGGCGTGGTGCCACCTGCACGGCGCGGTCACCCCGCTGCACCACACGACGCTCATCGCGCACGACGCCATCGCCGCGGTCACCGCCGACGCGCGCGTCCCCGCGTGGGTGCCCGACCCGATGCCGACGGGCTGGTCGGTCACCGGCCTGGCGTGGGGCGGGGAGCCGGGCGCGCGGGCGATCGTGGTCGGCTGCGCCGGCCCGGCGCCGCTGGGCGGGTCGGCCGAGATGGTCCTGGTGGCCGAGGAGCCGGGCATGGGCGTGGGCTGCGGCTACGCGGGCCTGCCCGGTCTCGACCCCGGCGACGTCATCACCGGGCCGTCGTCGGCGTCGGTCGAGGCCGCCGGGCAGCACGCCCCGCTGTGGGCGATCCCCACCTCCGACGACCGGGCCGCCTTCGTCGGCGAGGCCTACGGCGTGTGGCTGTGGCTGGTGACCTGGCCGATGTCGGCCGGCTGGCTGCTCGTCGAGCCGCGGCGGCTGCTGGACCTGCGCGAACGGCTCTACCCCGACCTGCCGCTGGGCCCGCCGAGCGAGCACCTGCTGCCGGGGGAGTGAACGGCCGGCGCCGACCCGGCGTGTCCGGCAGGCGCCCGGTGGTGCCTGTGTTACCCATGGGACCGGCCTCCGGGCCGATCCGTGCGGGCACCGCGCCCGCCGGTCCGAGCGCATCCCCGGAGGTGACGGTGAACCTGAAGAAGGTCCTCGTCTGGCTGGCCATCGCCTTCGTCGTCTGGTACGTCATCCAGCAGCCGGAGTCCTCGGCGGAGATGGTGAAGAGCGCCGGTGAGGCCCTCGGGGAGGCCGCCTCGTCCATCGCCGCCTTCGTCACCTCGCTCGTCTAGGCGGCCGTGACCGGCCCGGCCGACGGCCGCCCGCCGCAGTGGGCCAAGGACGCCGCCAAGTACCTGCTCCCCGGCGAGCAGGCCGTCGTCGCCACCCGCCGCCACTGGGCGGTGCTGCTGGCGCCGGCCGCCCGGACGCTGCCGGTGCTGGTGGTCGGCGTGTGGGTGCTCACCCTCGACCCGGACAACCGGGTGTCGGCCACCGTCGGGCTCGCCGTCGTGCTCGGCGCGCTCGGCACGTTCGCGCTGCGCGCCGGCGAGTGGTGGATGCGCCACTTCATCGTCACCCGCCGCCGGGTGCTGCTGACCTCGGGGATCATCGCGCGCACCGTCACCCTGCTGCCGCTGCGCCGGATCACCGACCTGACCTGGAAGGAGACGGTGCTGGGCCAGGTGCTCGGCTACGGCACCTTCCGCTTCGAGTCCGCCGGCCAGCAGCAGGCGCTGTCCCAGATCACCTTCCTGCCGCGCGCCGACCTGCTCTACCGGGAGGTCAGCGGGCTGCTGTTCGGCAGCGACTGGGGCAGCGGCGGCGACGACGAGGGCAACCCCGAACCGCCCGCCGACGAGCGGCCGCAGCGCGACACCCAGCCGATCCCCGGCGCTCCGCGGCAGGACCCTCCCGCCGCGCCCCGCTGAGGCCCCGCGCGGCCGGCCCGCCGCTGGGGGAGGCTGGACGCCGATGCTGATCGACCTGCACACCCACTCGTCGGTCTCCGACGGCACCGACACCCCGGCCGCGCTGGTGGCCACCGCCCGCGCCGCCGGCCTCGACGTCGTGGCGCTCACCGACCACGACACCACCGCCGGGTGGGCGGCCGCCGCCGCGGCCCGCCCGCCCGGGCTGACCGTCGTCCCCGGCCTGGAGCTGTCCTGCCGCTGGTTCCCCGCCGACCGGCCGCCGGTCAGCGTGCACCTGCTCGCCTACCTGTTCGACCCGGCCCACCCCGCGCTGGCCGAGGAGCTCGCCCGGCTGCGCGCCGAGCGCCTCAGCCGCGGCGAGCGGATCGTCACCGGGCTCGCCGCGGCCGGGTACCCGGTCGCGTGGGAGCGGGTGGTCGAGACCTCCGGCGGCGGGGTGGTCGGCCGGCCGCACGTGGCGCGGGCGCTGGTCGACGCCGGCGTCGTCGCGTCGGTGGACGAGGCGTTCGCGACCCTGCTGCACCACCGCAGCCCGCACCACCTGCCCAAGGCCGACACCGACGTCCGGCACGGCATCGCGCTGGTCCGCGCGGCCGGCGGCGTGCCGGTCTTCGCCCACGGGCTGGCCACCCGCCGGGGCCGGGTGGTCGACGACGCCGCGATCGCCGCGATGGCCGACGCGGGACTGCTGGGCCTGGAGGTCGACCACCCCGACCACAGCCCGGCCGAGCGCGACCACCTGCGCGGGCTGGCGCGCGAGCTCGGCCTGCTCACCACCGGGTCCAGCGACTACCACGGCACCAACAAGACGACGCCCATCGGCGCCTGTACCACCGACCCCGGACAGTTCGAGGCGCTGCTCGCCGCGGCCACGGGGAGCGCGCCGTTCACCGATCGGCACGGGAACGGGCCCTCCGGCGGCTAGCGTGGCCGGCATGGGAGGCGAGCAGCTGGAGATGCCGGGCATGCCGCGGCGGCTGTTCTCCGCCACGCCGAGCAAGCTGGCGACGTTCGCCGACTGCCCGCGCCGCTACCGGCACGCCTACGTCGACCGCCCGACGCCACCCAAGGGCCCACCGTGGGCCCACAACACGGTCGGCTCGGCGGTGCACGCGGCGCTGCGCTCGTGGTGGGACGCACCGCGCGGGCGCCGCACCGCCGTCGCCGCGCGCCAGCTCCTCCACGGCGTCTGGTCCGACACCGGCTTCCGCGACGCCGAGCAGTCCGCGCGGTGGCGCGCCCGCGCGGCCGGCTGGCTCACCGACTACCTCGCCGGCGTCGACCCCGACGACGAGCCGGTGGGCCTGGAGCGGCAGGTCGCGGCCACCACCTCGGCGCTGGCGCTGTCGGGCCGCGTCGACCGGATCGACCAGCGGGGCGAGGAGCTCGTCGTCGTCGACTACAAGACCGGCCGGGTGCCCAGCACCGAGGACGAGGCACGCGGCTCACCGGCGCTGGCGTTCTACGTCCTGGGCGTGCAGCGCACGCTGCGCCGGCCCTGCCGCCGCGTCGAACTCCACCACCTGCCCTCGGGCACGGTGGCGGCGTTCGAGCACACCGAGCGGTCGCTGGCCAACCACGTCCGGCGGGCCGAGGACGTCGCCGCCGACATCGGCGCCGCCACCCGGCGGCTCGAGGACGGCGTGCACCCCGACGAGGCGTTCCCCACGGTGACCGGCCGGCAGTGCGGCTGGTGCGACTTCCGGCCCAGCTGCGCCGCCGGGCGGGCCGCCACGCCGTCGCGGGAGACGTGGAGCTTCCTGCCGGAGGACGAACCCGCCGAGGTCGGCGCGGAGGTCTAGCTCCCGCGAACGCCCTGCACGACGAGCGACACCGCCAGCAGCAGCATGACGACCGCGATGACCGCGTCGAGCACCCGCCACGCCACCGGGCGGGCGAAGACCGGCCGCAGCAGCCGGGCCCCGTACCCGAGGGCGAGGAACCAGACGGCGCTGCCCAGCGCGGCGCCCCCGGCGAACCACCACCGCAGCCGGCCCCAGGTGCCGGCCAGCGACCCCAGCAGCACCACGGTGTCGAGGTAGACGTGCGGGTTGAGCCAGGTGAGCGCCAGGCAGGTGGTCAGCGTGACCGCGAGCCCGGCGCGGCGCCCGCTCGCGTCGGGGACCAGGGCCGCCGTCCCGGCCGCGCGGCGGGCGGCGAGCAGGCCGTAGGCCGCGAGGAACGCCGCCCCGGCGAAGCACACGACGGTGAGCAGCCCGGGCACCCGGCTGACCAGCGTGCCCGCCCCGGCGGTTCCCGCGGCGATGAGCACCGCGTCGGAGACCAGGCACACCGCGACGACGGCGGCCACGTGCTCGGTGCGCAGCCCCTGCCGCAGCACGAAGGCGTTCTGCGCGCCGATCGCGACGATGAGCGAGAGGCCGAGGCCCAGACCGGAGACGGCGGCGAGGAGAGCGGGGGACACGACGGCGACGCTAGGCACCGACGGCGGAAAGCGCGCTCAACGATCCTGCAGGATCTGTAGCTGGTCTGATGCTGCGGTGGACCTCGACCTCGGCCAGTTGCGCGCCCTGGAGGCGACCGTCACCGCCGGCACCCTGGACGGCGCGGCGCGGGCGCTGCACCTCACGCCCAGCGCCATCAGCCAGCGGCTCCGGGCCCTGGAGACGGCGACCGGCCGCGTGCTGCTGGTGCGCAGCAAGCCGGTCCGGGTCACCGACTCCGGAGAGGCGGTGCTGCGGCTCGCCCGCCAGGTGGCGCTGCTCACCGCCGACGTCACCCGCGAGCTGGTCGGGGACGTCGAGCAGGGGCCGGTCGCCCTGCCGATCGCGGTCAACGCCGACTCGCTGGCCACCTGGGTGCTGCCGGCCCTGGCCCCGCTCGCCGGGGAGGTCACCTTCGACCTGCACCGCGAGGACCAGGAGCGCACCGCGGCGCTGCTGCGGGAGGGGCGGGTGACCGCGGCGATCACCGGGGACGCCGAGCCGGTCCCGGGCTGCACCGTCACCCGGCTGGGCAGCATGCGCTACCGGCCCGTGGCGACGGCGGCCTGCACCCGGCGGTGGTTCGCCGACGGGGTCACGGCCGCGGCGCTGGCCCGGGCGCCGGTCGTGGTCTTCGACCGCACCGACGACCTGCAGTACCGCTACCTGCGCTCCCGCGGGGTCGACGAGCGCACGCCGCCGGTGCACCACGTGCCCGCCTCGGCCGACTACGTGACCGCGATCCGGCTGGGGTTCGGCTGGGGGATGCTCCCGGCGCAGCAGGAGCCGCCCGGGGAGCTCGTCGACCTCGACCCGGCCGGCGCGGTCGACGTCGCCCTGCACTGGCAGCAGTGGAAGCTGCGCTCGCCGACGCTGGACCGGGTCGCCGCGGCGGTGCTCGCGGCGGCGCGGCGCACCCTCGACCAGCCCGGCGGCTAGGCGCCCAGCGCCGTCGGCGACGCCGTCCGCTCGAACCCGGCGCGCACGATCGGCGACCGGCGGGTCCGCTCGGGCAGCGCGAGCACGCCGGTGCGGAACGCCCGCAGCGCCGCCGTCGCGGCGACGTCGGTGACCGGCAGGCCCGGCAGGGAGGCGAGCCGGCGCGCCCACGGCGGCAGGGTGGCCACCGCCAGCGACGCCAGCGACCCCCACGCCGGCCGGGCGGGGGTCAGCACCTGCACCCAGCGCGGCATCGGCGGCAACGCGATGAACCGCCACGCGTCGCGGGCGTCGGGGGTCAGGGCCAGCACCGGGCGCAGCCGCTCGAAGTACGCCGCGAGGTCGGCGACCGAGGCAGGCACGTCGGCGGCGTCGACGCCGATCAGCTCGGCGGCCACCACCTGCTCGGCCACGTAGCGGTCGGCCTCGGCGGGCGTGACGACGCCGGCGCGACGGGCGACGTCGAGCAGCGAGTCGACCTGGCAGGCGTGCACCCACAGCAGCAGGTCGGCGTCGTCGACCCGGTACGCGCGGCCGGTCGTCGCCTCCGTGCCGCCGAGCCGCCGGTGCATCCCGCGCACCCGGCGGACCTGCCGGATGGCCTCCCGCCGGGTGCCGAAGGTCAGCGTGTCCACGTACTCGGCGGTGCGGGTCAGCCGCTGCCACGGTGACTCGCGGAACACCGAGTTGCGGGCGACGCCGTCCATCGCCACGGGGTGCAGGGCCTGCAGCAGCAGCGCCCGCAGTCCGCCGACGCTGTAGACGGGGTCGGCGTGCACCCGCCAGGTGACGCTGTCGGGGCCGAAGAAGCCGAGCCGGTCCTCCTCCGGCGTCCAGTCCCGCGCGGAGGGCCGCGTCCGGCTCACAGCGAGGTCCAGAAGCCCTCGAGCGCGTCCAGCGTGCGCAGGGGGTTCTCGACGGCGGGGGAGTGGATGGCCTGCGGGACCACCTCGTGGCGGGCACCCAGCCGCCGCGCCATGTCGGCCTGGTCGGCGGGGGACCAGGCGTCGTCGGCCTCGCCGTGGGCGACCAGCACCGGGACGCCGGTGGCGGCCAGCTCGGCCACCCGGTCGGGCTCGGTGGTCATCGCCGCGGCCATGCCGCGCAGCCCGGCGGCGCTGTTGGCGAGGAAGCGGTGGGCGTAGAAGCGGCGGGTCGGCGCGGGCACGGCCAGCGCGCGCTCGTCGGTCATGGCCAGCTGCTCGAGCGTGGCCTGCACCAGCGCGACGCCGCCCTGGTCCAGCAGCGGACCGAGGTGCTCCAGCAGCGCCACGCGCGGGCCGGTGAGGGCGGCCGGCCCCGAGCCGAGCAGCGTCAGCGACCGGAACGCGGCCGGGTCGGCGAGGACGGCGGCGCGGCCGACCAGACCGCCGAAGCTGTGCCCGACCAGGTGCGGGACGCCGGTCTCCCCGCGCAGCAGGTGCGCCACGGCGACGACGTCGGCGGCGAGCTCGGCGACGGTGTAGGCGGCGGGGTCGTCGGGCCCGGGGGACTCGTACTGCCCGCGCTGGTCGATCGCCACCACCCGGTAGCCGCGGCCGGCCAGCGGCGCCAGCAGCGGCGCGAAGTCCTCCTTGCTGCCGGTGTAGCCCGGGACCAGCAGGACCGTGCCGCGGGGTCCCTCCCCGCCGGTGTCGAGCGCGGCGAGCGGACCGGCCCGGCCCGGGAGGGTCCGCGGGGTGGCGTCGTGGTCGGCCAGCTGCCGCAGGTCGTCGGAGGGGACGGCGAGGGTGACCGACGGCGGCGCGGGGTTCCCGGGCAGGACCATGCGCCCAGTCAACCTCCGCTCCGGCCTCCCCGCAGCGAGGTCCTCCGATCAGGAGAAGGCGAGCACCCGGTCGGGCAGCCGGTACACCAGCACCGGTCCCACGACGGAGGTCTGCCCGCCGGGGTCCAGCCCACTGTCGACGGCCGCGCGGCCGGTCTCGGCGCCGGTGGCGAGGTCGCGCAGCACGAAGCCGCCGGACTCGGGCACCCACACGGCGCCGGACGCGGCCGTGCCGGCGTCGCCGCTCGGCAGCCCCTGCGCGGGCAGCTGCCAGCGCGCCTGCCCGGTCGCCCCGTCCAGCGCCCACAGGGTGCCGCGGGCCCACACCAGCGCGAGGTCGCCCGTGCCGCCCTGCAGCAGCGGCTCGGTGGCCGGGTCGCCGGCGGTGGCCGGCAGCGGCAGCTGCCGGAGCAGGCTCCCGTCGGCGGGGGAGTGCACCAGCAGGTCGTCCCCGGTGGCGACGGTGACGAGACGGTCGGCGCCGACGAGCCGGACCGGGGCGCCCTCGGGGACGGCGAGGTCGCGGGTCCACCGCGGCTGGCCGGAGAACGGGTCGAACAGCCGCAGCTGCACCGCCGCCGTGCCGGGGCAGCGCTGCAGCAGGGCGACCCCGGCGCTGCCGACGTCGGTGGCGGCGATCCGGCAGCCCTCGCCCGCCGCGACCCGCCAGCGGACGTTGTCGCCCACCGGGTCGAGCACGACGATCCCGGTGGGGCTGCCGGCGAGCACGACCTGCTCGGTGCCGGCGATCGTGGCGTCACCGCGCAGGCTGAGGTTGCGCGTCCACTGGCGCACCCCCGTGGCGGCGTCGAGCGCCAGCGCCTCGTCGCAGCGGTCGGCGGTGCGGAAGACGGCGACGACCAGCCCGTCGACGGCGGTGAGGCCGCAGAGCCGGGCGTCGGCCCGCCGGTAGTGCCAGGCCTCGTCCCCGGTGACGGCGTCGACGGCGGTCAGGCCGCGCTCGTCGGGCACCACGACCCGCCCGCTCTCCACGACCCGGCGCGGCAGCCCGGCGTCGGCAGCCACCGACCACGCCTGCGTCAGCTCGCCGGCGGGCGCGGCGTCAGGGACCTGCGACGGCGCGGCGGTGGTGCTGTCGGTGGCCGCGACGCTGGACCCCCGCCAGAGCAGGACGGCGACCAGCGCCAGCGCGAGCGTGGCCGCCGTCCAGACCCAGACCCGCAGCGGCGGGGTGCGCCGCCGTGGTGACGTGCTGGAACGGCCACCCTCCACGGGCCCGCGCCGAGCGTGCGAGGCGAGGGGTGGAGGGTGGTCCGTCATTCAGGCGGCGGACTCGGAGTCGCCGCCGTCGCCGCCGGCGTCGGGACCGGCGCCCTGGGCGGAGCGGCCCGAGCCGCGGCGGGAGCCACCGCGACGGCGGCGACGACGCCGCGGGGCGCCCTCGCCGGCGGGCTCGCCCGCGGTGTCGGCGGTGCCGGGCTCGGCCGTGCCCGCCTCGGCGCCGGCCTCGGGGGAGACCGTCGCGTCGACGGACTCACCGCCGCGGGTGCGGCGGCGGGAGCGCGAGCGGGCCGGGCGGTCGCCGCCCTCGCGGGCGGAGTCGCGGGAGGGCTCGCGGGCCGGGCCGCGGCCGGCGCCCGTCGTCTTCTTCCCGGTCTCGCCGAGGTCCTCGAGCACCTCGGCGTCGAGGCCCTCGCGGGTGCGCTGGGCGCGCGGCAGCCGGCCGGTGGCGCCCTCGGGGACGTCGAGGTCGGTGTAGACCCACGGCGAGGTGGAGTAGGTCTCCGGCGGGTCCACGAACGGCAGGTCCAGCGCCTTGTTGATCAGCTGCCAGCGCGGGATGTCGTCCCAGTCGACCAGCGTGACGGCGACGCCCTCGCGCCCGGCACGGCCGGTGCGGCCGATCCGGTGCACGTAGGTCTTCTCGTCCTCGGGGCACTGGTAGTTGACGACGTGGCTGACGCCGGTGACGTCGATGCCGCGGGCGGCGACGTCGGTGGCGACCAGGACGTCGACCTTGCCGCTGCGGAACGCGCGCAGCGCCTGCTCGCGGGCGCCCTGGCCGAGGTCGCCGTGCACCGCGGCGGCGGCGAACCCGCGGTCGACAAGCTCGTCGGCGACCTTCTGGGCGGTGCGCTTGGTGCGGCAGAAGACCATCGCCAGGCCGCGACCGCGGGCCTGCAGCACCCGGGCGAGCAGCTCGGGCTTGTCGAGGTTGTGCGCCCGGTACACGAACTGCGTCGTCTGCGGGACGGTCGAGCCCTCGTCGTTGCCGTGCGCGCGGATGTGCGTCGGCTGGGTCATGAACGACCGCGACAGCGTGACGATCGGGCCGGGCATGGTGGCCGAGAACAGCATCGTCTGCCGCTTCGCCGGGACCATGCCGAGGATCCGCTCGATGTCGGGCAGGAAGCCCAGGTCGAGCATCTCGTCGGCCTCGTCGAGGACCAGCACGCCGACCTTGCCCAGGACCAGGTGGCCCTGCTCGGCGAGGTCGAGCAGCCGGCCGGGCGTGCCGACGACGACCTCGACGCCGGCCTGCAGTGCTGCGACCTGCGGCTCGAACGCGCGGCCGCCGTAGATGGCCTGCACGCGGATGCCGCGCTTCTTCCCGGCGGTGGCGAGGTCGCGGGCGACCTGCACGCACAGCTCACGGGTGGGGACGACGACCAGCGCCTGCGGGACGCCGTCGCCGCCCTCGGCCGGCGGGACGACCCGCTGCAGCAGCGGGACGCCGAAGCCGAGGGTCTTGCCGGTGCCGGTGCGGGCCTGGCCGATGAGGTCGTTGCCGGCCAGCGCCAGCGGGAGGGTGAGCTCCTGGATGGCGAAGGTCCGGGTGATGCCGACCTCGGCCAGCGCCGCGACGACGTCGGGGTGGACGTCGAAGTCGCTGAACAGCGGTGCGGTCTCCTCGACGGGGGCGCCGCCGAGGGCCTCGACGGTCTGCTCGACCTGCTCGGGGGCCGGCGCGCCGGTCTCGGCGTGCTCGAGCTCGGGGGTGGTGGGGGTGCTCTCGGTGGGGGGGTTCTCGGTGGAGGTCAGTGCTCTCGCCTCTGGTCGGCTGGGGGAGCGGCCGGCGGGCGACGACGGCGTCGTCCGGGCGCTCCGCGGTCGGGTGTCGCGGGATGCGTGTCCAGCGCCGACGCGGCCAGCGGACCGGGGTTCGATCTGCTCCCGGGCGACGGCCCGGTGTGCCCGGTCACGGGCTCCGCGGGCGTCTGCGGGCGATCGTCAGCGCACAGATACCAGCGAACCTGGCGGCTCGCCTGTTCCCATGGTAGCGCGGGCAGCGGTTAGCCTCTGTCGCCGCGCGGGGCGACCCGCTCCCTGTCCGGCCCCGCGGCGGGCGTTCCGGCCGGTGTCCGCCGGTCCCGATCCCGCTCGGAGGTGCCCGTGACCGCGGCCGACAGCCGTGCCGTCGTCGACCTGCTCGGTGTGCTCGCCTACGCCGAGCTGACGGCGTTCGACCGGCTGGCCGAGGACGCCCGGCTGGCGCCGACGCTCGAGGGCCGGGCGGCGCTGGCCCGGATGGCGGCCGCCGAGATGGGCCACCACGACCGGCTCGCGGCGCGGCTGCGGGAGCTGGGCGCCGACCCCGCCGTCGCGATGGCCCCGTTCGTGCCGGCCCTCGACGGCTTCCACGAGGGCACCCGGCCGCGGACCTGGCTGGAGGGCCTGGTGAAGGCCTACGTCGGGGACGGGCTGGCGGCCGACTTCTACCGCGAGATCGCCGGTTTCCTGCCCGAGCCGGACCGCTCGCTGATCCTCGAGGTGCTCGCCGACACCGGGCACGCGGAGTTCGCCGTCCGCGAGGTGCGTGCCGCCCTGCGCTCGCAGCGCGCGCTGGCCGGGCGGCTGGCCCTGTGGGGGCGGCGGCTGGTCGGGGAGGCGATCTCGCAGTCGCAGGCGGTCATCGCCGAACGCGAGGGGCTGGCGCAGCTGATCATGGAGGGGACCGGTGACCTCACCGGCATCGCCCGGCTGGTCGACCGGATCACCGCCGCGCACACCGAGCGGATGCGCACCCTCGGCCTGAAGCCCTGAGACGACGACGGGGCGCCCCCGCGGTGCGGGGACGCCCCGGTCGGGGTGCGGTCGGCCCCTCTGCAGGGTCCCGCCGCGAGCTCGCGAGCGGTGGGGGGCAGAGGGGTCCGTCGTCAGGCGCCGGCGACGAAGCCCACGCGGCGCTGGTCGGCCTGGGCGATCTCGACGTAGGCGATCCGGTCGACCGGGACGAGGACGCGGCGGCCCCGCTCGTCCTCGAGGGTCAACAGCCCGTCCTTGGTGCCGCCGGACATGGCGGAGGCCACGTCGGCGGCGATCTCGTCGGGGGTCTTCGGGCTGTCGACGACCAGCTCCCGGGGGGAGTGCTGGACACCGATCTTGACTTCCACTCGGGATGCCTCCTCGGGTTGCACGGCTGCCGTCCACGCTAGTCCAGCGCGGGTGGGCAGGCCCCGTCGCGGAGGTGCGCCGTCAGCGAACGAGTCGACGGCGAGCGGGCTCAGCCCGCGGCCGGGTCGCCCTCGACCAGCGGGAAGCGGGAGATCCCGCGCCAGGCCAGCGACGCCATGAGCGACACCGCCTCGTCGCGGGACACCGTGCCCTTCTGCGCCAGCCACCAGCGGGCGCTGGCCTCGGCCAGGCCGGTCAGCCCGGAGGCCAGCAGGTGCGCCTGCTGCGGGGAGCTGCCGGTGTCGCCGGCGATGACCTCGGCGATCGCCTCGACGCAGGCCCGGTTGCCGCGGTCGACCAGCGCCCGGACGTCCTCGTCGTTGCGCAGGTCGGACTCGAAGACCAGCCGGAAGGCGCCGCCCTCGGCGTCGACGAAGTCGAAGTAGGCGCCCACCGCGCCGTGGACCCGCTGCCGGTTGTCCTCGGTGTCGCCCATGGCCTCGCGCAGCCGCTCGCTGAGCTCGGTGACCTGCTGCTCGAGCAGCGCCAGGTACAGCTCCCGCTTGCCGGGGAAGTGCTGGTAGAGCACCGGCTTGCTGACGCCGGCGCGGTCGGCGATGTCGTCCATCGCCGCGGCGTGGAAGCCCTGCGCGACGAAGACCTCCTGCGCCGCCTGCAGCAGCTGCAGCCGCCGGGCGCCGCGCGGCAGCCGCGAGGTGCGGCGGACGGGGACCGGACGGGAGGGCTGCATGGCGCCGGGGATGTTACCGGCGGGTCACCCGGCACACGCGGCGCGGCTGCCTGATCTACCGTCGCCGGGTGCCCGAGGCCTCCCGAGCGCGCCGCCGCCGGACCCTCGCGCCCCCGGCCGTGGCGCCGTCGTCCACCGCGCGGCTGTCCACGGCGGACCTGACCGTCCCGCCGTCCCCTCCGCCGGCCTGGCCGGGCGCGGAGGTGCCGGTCACCGGCGGCGCGGTGTTCGTGCGCACCACGCCCTTCGCCGGCCCCCCGGACGCCCCGCGCGAGCGGGCGCTGTACGTCCACGGGCTGGGCGGCGCCTCGACCAACTGGACCGACCTGGCCGGGCTGCTGGCGGTGCGCTGCGAGGGCTGGGCCCTGGACCTGCCCGGCTTCGGCCGCTCCCGGCCGCCGTCGTCGGGCTCCTACTCCGTCCGTGGCCACGTGCGCGCGGTCGTCGACGTCCTCGAGCACGTCGTGGCGCAGCCCGGGCCGGGGCAGGGCCGCCCGGTGCACCTGCTCGGCAACAGCCTCGGCGGGCTGGTCAGCCTGCTCGCCGCGGCCCGGCGCCCGGACCTGGTGGCCACGCTCACGCTGGTCTCGCCGGCCATGCCGGTCTACCGGGTGCCGCAGGCCCTCGGCCGGGCGCTGCTGCTCCTGCTGCTCCCCGGCGTGCCCACCCTCGCCGAGCGACGGCTGGCCCGCGTCCCGCCCGAGCAGACGGTGCGCGGCGTGCTCGCGGTGTGCTTCGGCGAGCCCGCCCGGGTGCCGCGCGAGCGGCTCGACGCCGCCGTCGAGGAGGCCCGCGAGCGCGCGGCGCAGACCTGGGCCAACCGGTCGCTGGCGCTGAGCATGCGCGGCCTGATCACCTCCTACCTGCGCGTCGGGCGGGCCAACGCCTGGCGGCTGGCCCGGTCCCTGCGGGTGCCGACGCTGGTGGTGTGGGGCGACCGCGACCGGCTCGTCGACCCCCGCCTGGCGCCCCGGCTGGCCGCCGCCGTGCCCGGCGCGCGGCTGCTGGTGCTCGAGACGGTCGGACACGTGGCGATGCTCGAGGCGCCCGAGGAGACCGCGCGGGCGGTGCTCGGCCTGCTCGAGGACACCGGCGGCGACACCCGGCAGGACGCCGGCGGCGGGACCCCGGACCCGGCGCGGGCCCGGGCCGGCTGAGCGCCGCACCCGACGCGCCCTCCTCCGGGACACGCCGGGCGGGCCCGGAGGACGTGAGAGCCTGGCTCCCGGACGTGCGCGAGCCGCCACCCGGGGCACCGCGCGATGCGACGACGACCGCGAGGAGGCGGCACCGTGACAGGTCTGCCGCCCGGTCCTCGCTCCGGTCCTCGTCCTGCTCCTCGTCCCGGTGCCCGTCCCGCCCCGCCACCCCGGCCGGGCCCGCATCCTGCCCGCCACCGGCCGCCGGTCCCGCCGCCGGTGCCCCCGTCGGGACGCCGTCCGCGGTCCCCCGAGGTCGACGACCGCCTCTCCGCGGGCCGCCCGCCCGACGCGCGCCCGCCCGCTGCCCGCCGGTCGCGGCCGGGCCGGCTGCGACGGTTCGTCGCCCGCCACGGGTGGCGCGCCTACGCCATCCCGCTGCTGACCGTGGCCACCGTCCTCGCGCTGGTCGACGTCGTCTCCGCCGGACGGGCCACCTCCTCGGCCGCCGGGCAGGCGTCCGCGCCGGCGGAGGGGGCGCCGGCGTCGACGGCCGCGGAGTCGACCCCGCCGACCCCGGACCCGACGCCCTCGCCGGTCGCGCCGGCCGAGGGCGACGTCGGACCGACCGGGCTCCCGCCGACCCCGGCGACCGGGACCTACGTCGAGCAGGGTGCGGGCAGCGTGAGCGTCGTGCCCGGCTCGTCGGCCGTCTACGGCAGCGGGCCGCTGCAGCGGTTCGTCGTCGAGGTCGAGGACGGCATCGGCGTCGACGGCGCGGCCTTCGCCGCCGCGGTGGAGGCCACCCTCGGCGACCCGCGCTCGTGGGGCAGCGGCGGGCGGATGTCCTTCCAGCGCGTGGACAGCACCGACCCCGACGGCTACGAGTTCCGGGTCAGCCTGGTCAGCCCCGGCAGCATGGAGCGCTACTGCCCGGGCGTGGGCACCGGCGGCTACACCTCCTGCCGGTACGGCGAGCGCGCGGTGATCAACCTGGCCCGCTGGGAGACCGCCGTCCCGCACTACGACGGCGACGTCGCCACCTACCGCCAGTACGTGGTCAACCACGAGGTCGGCCACGCGCTCGGCAACGGCCACCAGCCCTGCCCGGGCCCGGGACAGCCCGCGCCGGTCATGCAGCAGCAGACGCTGCGCCTGGACGGCTGCACGCGGAACGCCTGGCCGTTCCCCTGACCCCGTCGCGGTGACGAAGGACCCCCTCCGGGCGGACCCGCGGCCCTGGGAGCCACCGCGGTGGGCGCGGGAGCCTGACCGGCAGTCGTGATCCCGACGGCTCCGATCGGAGTGCCATGGCCCCGTCCGCCGCGCCCGCCGTCCTCCTCGACTCCCTGGGCAAGCGCTTCGGCGCCACCGAGGCGGTCGTCGACCTCTCCCTCGCCGTCCCCGCCGGCGAGGTCTTCGGCTTCCTCGGGCCCAACGGGGCGGGGAAGTCGACCACCATCCGCCTGCTGCTGGGGCTGCTGCGGCCGACCACCGGCCGCGCGGAGGTCTTCGGCGACGCGGCCGACGACGTCGAGCGGGCGCACCGCCACCTCGCGTACGTGCCGGCCGACGTCGCCCTCTGGCCGGGGCTCACCGGCCGCGAGTGCCTCGAGCTGCTCGCCGGTGTGGGGCCGGGCACCGACCCGGCCTACCGCGACGAGCTGGTCGAGCGCTTCGGTCTGGACCCCGGCAAGCGGGCGCGCGCCTACTCGACGGGCAACCGGCAGAAGGTCGCGCTGGTCGCCGCGTTCGCCACGCGGGCGCCCCTGCTGGTGCTCGACGAGCCGACCAGCGGGCTGGACCCGCTCGTCGAGCGGGAGTTCCGGCGCTGCATCGCCGAGGCCGCCGGACGCGGGCAGACGGTGTTCCTCAGCTCGCACCAGCTCGCCGAGGTGGAGGCGGTCTGCACGCGGGTGGGCATCCTGCGGGCGGGCCGGCTGGTCGAGGTGGCGGGGCTGGAGGACCTGCGCCGGCTGCGCCGCTCCGAGGTGACCGTCGAGCTCGCCCGTCCCGCGCCCGGCCTCGAGCGGATCGCCGGGCTGCCCGGGGTCGCCGACGTCCGCTGGACGACGCCGGTGCAGCTCACCCTGGCGCTGACCGGCCCGCCCCGTGCCGTGCTGCGGGCCCTGGGCGAGGTCGACGTCGTGCGGCTCGACGTCCGGGAGCCCTCCCTGGAGGAGATCTTCCTCGACTACTACGGGCGGGCCGCGGCGTGACCACCCGCACGCCCTCGCGGACCGCCGCCGCCGCGCGGCCGGGTGCGCCGGCCTCCCCGGGCACCGCCGTCCGCCGCCTGGCGGTCCGCCAGGTGCGGCGGGGGACGCTCGTCGTCGCGCTGCTGTGCGGTGGGCTGACCGCGTTCGTCGCGCAGCAGTACGAGCAGACCCTCAGTGGCGCGGTCGGGGTCGACTCGCTGGCCGCGCTCGCCGACAACCCGGCGATCCGCACCCTGTTCGGCCCGGCGCTGGCCCTCGACGACCCCGGCGGGTTCACCGTGTGGCGCACCGGCACCGTCGCGGCCGTCCTGGGGGGGGTGTGGGCGGCGCTGGCCGGCACGCGGGTCACCCGGGGCGAGGAGGAGGCCGGCCGGGCCGACCTGCTGCTGGCCGGCCGGGTCCGTCCGGCCGCCCTCGTGCGCACCGCGCTCGGCGTCCTGCTCGCCGCCGGCGCCGTCGTCGGTGCCGCCGTGGTCGCGGGGATGCTGGCCGCCGGCACCGCGGCGACGGGGGCGGTCCTGTTCGGCGCGCTGGTCGGCGGCACCGCCATGGCCGGCGGCGCGCTGGGCGTGCTGGCCGGGCAGCTGGTGACCGAGCGCCGCTCGGCCTCGGGGCTCGCCGTCGCCGTCCTGCTCGCCGGCCTGCTGGCCCGCATGGTCGGCGACGGGGTGGCGTCCCTGTCGTGGCTGCAGTGGCTGAGCCCGTTCGGGCTGCTCGGCCGGGTCGCCCCCTACGCCGCCGACCGGGTGGCGCCGCTGCTGGTGCTCGCGGTCCTGGTGGCCGTGCCGGCCGTCCTGGCCGCCGTCCTCGCCGGGGGCCGGGACGTGGGCAGCGGCCGGTGGCGGGGCCGGGACCGGGCCCGCACCTCCAGCCGGCTGCTGCGGTCGCTGCCCGGCTTCGCCGTGCACCGGGTCCGCCGGCCGACGCTGACCTGGTCGCTGGGCGTGGGCGCCTACTACCTGCTCATCGGCCTGCTGGCCACCGCGATGCTCGACTTCCTGCGGGACAACCCGGTCTTCGCGGACCTGGCGGCCGACGCCGGCTTCGCCCGGCTGGCGTCGGTCGAGGGCTACGCGGCCTCGCTGTTCGGCCTGCTCGCGGTGCCGGTCGGCGCGTTCGCCGCCGCGCGGGTCGCCGCCGTGGCCGGCGACGAGACGGCGTCGCGGCTGACGCTGCTGTACTCCCGGCCGGTCGGGCGGGTGCGCTGGGCGGGCTGGGAGGTCGCGGCGGTCGCCGCCGGCACCGTCGTCGTGGCCGCGGTCGGGGGGCTGGCCACCTGGGCGGGGGCGTCCTGGGTGGACGCCGGGCTCGGCCTCGGGAGCGCCCTCGGCGGCGCGCTGTCGGTGGTCCCGGTGGCGCTGCTGTGCCTCGGTGCCGCGCTGCTGGCGCTGGGCTGGTTCCCCCAGGCGGTGCTGGCCGTCGGCGTCCTGCCCGCCGCCGGGGGGTACCTGCTGCTGGTGCTGGCCGACAGCTTCGGCTGGCCGTCCTGGGTGCGCGGGCTCTCCCCGTTCGCGCACCTGGCGGCGGTGCCCGCCGACCCGCTCGACGTCGCCGGCCTCGTCGGGATGCTGGTCGTCGCGCTCGCACTCGCGGCCGCGGGTCTCGCGGGGTACGCCCGCCGGGACCTGCGCGGCTGAGGCGCCCGCCGGGGCTCGCGGACGAGGGAACAGCGGCGGCTGGGACGCTGTTGTCGGCACCAACACCGGCCCGCGCCGGAGTCCGCGAAACCCCGAGGAGCAAGCGTGTCCCTGCCGCCCCTGGTCGAGCCCGCGGCCGACCTGTCCATCGACGAGGTGCGCCGGTACAGCCGTCACCTGATCATCCCCGACGTCGGGATGGACGGGCAGAAGCGGCTCAAGAACGCCAAGGTGCTCGCCGTGGGCGCCGGCGGCCTGGGCTCCCCGGTGCTCATGTACCTCGCCGCGGCCGGCGTGGGCACGATCGGCATCGTCGAGTTCGACGTCGTCGACGAGTCGAACTTGCAGCGGCAGATCATCCACGGGCAGTCCGACGTCGGCCGGTCGAAGGCCGAGAGCGCGCGCGACTCGATCGAGGAGATCAACCCGCTGGTCGACGTGCGGCTGCACGAGACGCGGCTGGACAGCGACAACGTCCTGGAGATCTTCGGCCAGTACGACCTGATCGTCGACGGCACCGACAACTTCGCCACGCGCTACCTGGTCAACGACGCGTGCGTGCTGCTCGGCAAGCCCTACGTGTGGGGCTCCATCTACCGCTTCGACGGTCAGGTGTCGGTCTTCTGGGCCGAGCACGGGCCCAACTACCGCGACCTCTACCCGGTGCCCCCGCCGCCCGGGATGGTGCCCTCCTGCGCCGAGGGCGGCGTGCTCGGCGTGCTGTGCGCGACCATCGGCGCCATCCAGGCCACCGAGGCGGTCAAGCTGATCACCGGCATCGGCGAGACGCTGCTGGGCCGGCTGATGGTCTACGACGCCCTGGAGATGACCTTCCGCACGATCAAGGTGCGCAAGGACCCCGAGGCCGAGCCGATCACCAGCCTCATCGACTACGAGGCCTTCTGCGGCGTCGTCTCCGACGAGGCCCAGGCGGCGGCCGCGGGCTCGACGATCACCGTCGACGAGCTCAAGGACATGATCGACGCCGGCAAGGACTTCGAGCTGATCGACGTCCGCGAGCCCAACGAGTACGAGATCGTGTCGATCCCGGGCGCGACGCTGATCCCCAAGGACGAGATCCTCTCCGGCCGGGCGCTCGCCCGGCTGCCGCAGGACCGGCCGATCGTGCTGCACTGCAAGACCGGCGTCCGCTCGGCCGAGGTGCTCGCCGCGGTCAAGAACGCCGGCTTCTCCGACGCCGTGCACGTGCAGGGCGGCGTGACGGCGTGGGCCACCCGCATCGACAAGACCCTGCCCACGTACTGAGGAAGGACCTCGTCCCTCCCCACGACACGCTCCGCGCGCCGCGGGACCCTGGGACGAGGCCGTTCCGGTTCCTCACCGAGGGCCCGGCACCCCGCAGCGGGTGCCGGGCCCTCGGCGTCCGTGTTGACTGGGCGGGTGCCCGAGTCGACGCCGTCCCCGACCGAGCTGCTGGAGCTCTACCAGCGCGCGCAGGCCACCTTCACCGACCGCGTCGACGCCGTCGAGCCCGGCCAGTGGGACCTCGAGGCGCTGCCCGGCTGGACCGTCGCCGACCTCGTCGCCCACCTCGTCGGCGAGGCGCACTGGGTGCCCGGGTTGCTGGCCGGGGAGCCCTACGACGACGTCGCCGCCCGGGTGCCCCAGGGCACCGACCCGCTGCTGGCACCTGACCCGCTCACCGCGTGGGAGGCCGCCGCCGACGAGGCGCTGGCCGCCGTCGCCACCGCCGACCTGGCCGGCGGCACGGTGCACCTCTCCCGCGGGCCGACGCCGGCGTGGGAGTACGTCGACGAGCTGACCGCCGACCTCACCGTGCACTCCTGGGACCTCGCCCGCGCCACCCGCGGCGACGAGGTGCTCGACCCCGCACTGGTCCGCGCCGCCGAGGGCATGGCCGCCCGGCTGCCGCGCGACGGCGTCCCGGGCCTGTTCGCCGCGCAGCTGGACGTGCCCGCGGATGCCCCGCCGCAGGTACGGCTGCTGGCCCGCTTCGGCCGCCGGGCTTAGCCCGTCGGTGTGTCGCCGGCCCCGGATGCGGGCCGCCGCGCGCTCCACGTCCCTATCCTGCGGGCTCACGTCAGCAGGAGGACGCCATGAGTCAGCCGCCCTCGGGTCAGTACCCCGACGGCCCCGGGCAGCCGCCGTACGGCCAGCCCGGCCAGCCCGGCCAGTACGGGCAGCCGGGTCAGCCCGGTCCCTACGGCCAGCCCGGCCAGCCGAACCCCTACGGCCAGCCGGGGCAGCCGAACCCCTACGGCCAGCCCGGGCAGCCGGGGCAGTACGGCCAGCCGGGGCCGTACGGACAGCCGGGTCAGTACGGCCAGCCCGGCCAGTACGGGCAGCCGGGCGGACCGGGCGGACCGGGTCGCGGGCGGCGCGGGCTGGTGATCGGCCTCGTCGCCGGTCTGGTCGTCCTGGTCGCCGTCGCGGTCACCCTGTTCTTCGTCCTGCGGGACGACGACCCGGCCCCGGCCGCCGACGCCACGCCCACGTCGTCGTCGAGCGCGTCCACCAGCACGTCGTCGCGGCCGTCCCCGAGCACGTCCTCGAGCGCGCCCCCGCCGACGACCAGCGCGCCGTCGTCGACGGGCGGGTCCGGCACCGGCGGTGACCTGCTGGCCGTGCTGCCGGCCGACTTCACCGACTGCACGGAGGCCGAGCTGGCCGGGGACGGCGACGTCGCGCACGCGACGTGCGGCGCGAGCACCACCCAGCCCGGTCCCCAGGCGGCCGACTTCTTCCAGTACCCCGACAAGGGGACGATGGACTCGGTCTTCACCAACGACGCCTCGGCGCAGGGCCTGTCGGACCTGCCGGAGGGCCAGGACTGCACGGCGGCGACCGGCGTCGGCTCCTGGGGCGGGGGGACCAACAGCGGCCTGGTGGCGTGCGCCATCGACACCGAGAACGGCGCGGTCCTCATCACCTGGACCGACGACGCGGCGCTCGTGGAGGGCATCGTCGTGGCGCCGGGCACCACGCAGGCCGACCTCGCCGCGCTCTACACGTGGTGGTCGGCCAACAGCGACTACCAGCTGTGAGCGCCCGGGCGCCCGGGGAGCCGCGGCCCCCGGGCGCCCACACGCCCCGTCCCGATCCCGAGGACGTCGACGAGGCGGTCTTCGACGTCGTCGAGCGCATCCCGCCGGGGCGGGTGAGCACCTACGGCGCGATCGGCCGGCTGGTCGGCGTCGGCCCCCGGCGGGTCGCCCGCGCACTGTCCTCGGGCGGGGCGGCGGTGCCCTGGTACCGGGTGGTGCGCGCCGACGGCACCTGCGCCGAGCCGGTGCGGGTCGAGCAGCTCGCGCGGCTGGCGGCCGAGGGCGTGCCGGTGCGCGGCGGGCGGGTCGACCTCGCCGCGGTGGCCTGGCCCTGAGCCGCCCGCGGAACGTGCACACCGCGCGGCCGGCGGCGCCCGTCGGCCGCGCTGCGTGCACATCCCGCGGCGGCGTGACCGACGGCTCCGCGACGGTGTCGGCTCGCCGTGGTGTCATCGGAGGGTGGCACTGCGGGGGGACGAGTCGGGGCCGGTGTACCGGCTGGTGCACCCGACGGCGACGCCGGCGCCCCCGCCGCGGCTCGACCCCACCCAGCAGGCCGTCGTCGACCACCCCGGCGGGCCGCTGCTGGTGCTCGCCGGTCCCGGCACCGGCAAGACGACGACGATCGTCGAGGCGGTCGCCGCGCGGATCGAGCGCGGCGTCGACCCCGAGCAGGTCCTCGTCCTGACCTTCAGCCGGCGGGCCGCCGCCGAGCTGCGCGACCGCGTGACCGCGCGGGTCGCCCGCACCATCCGCGAGCCGCTGGCCCGCACCTTCCACTCCTACGCCTACGGGGTGCTGCGCCGCGCGGCGCTGCTGCGCGGGGAGGCCCCGCCCCGGCTGCTCACCGCCGCCGAGCAGGACGCCGTCGTCGCCGAGCTGCTGCGCGGGGACCTCGCCGGCGAGGGCGCGGTGCGCTGGCCGGCCTCGCTGCTGCCGGCGCTGTCGACCGCCGGGTTCCGCGACGAGCTGCGCGACCTGCTGCTGCGGGCCACCGAGCGCGGCGTCGGCCCCGAGACGCTGGCCGAGTGGGCCCGCGAGACCGGCACCGAGGCCTGGCTGCACGCGGCGGCGTTCCAGGAGCAGTACGAGGCGGTCACCGCGTTCTCCACCGCCGGCGGCGGCGACGCGTCCGGCTACGACCCCGCCGAGCTGGTGCGGGCCGCGATCGCCGAGCTCGAGGACGACCCGGCGCTGCTGCGCGCCGAGCGCGAGCGCGCCCGCTGGCTGTTCGTCGACGAGTACCAGGACACCGACCCCGCCCAGGTGGAGCTGCTGCAGCTGCTCGCCGGCGGCGGCGGTGACCTCGTCGTCGTGGGCGACCCCGACCAGTCGGTCTACGCCTTCCGCGGCGCCGAGCCGCGCGGCATCGTCGAGTTCCCCGACCGGCTCCGCACCGTCACCGGCCGGCCCGCGCCGCGGCTGTCGCTCGGCGTCTCCCGTCGCTCGGGCCCGGCGCTGCTGGCCGTGAGCCGCCGGGTGGCCGAGACGCTGCCCGGGCCCTGGGAGCACCGCCGGCTGACCGCCGCCGAGGGGGTCGACGAGGGCGCCGCGGAGGTCCACGTGTTCGGCTCGGCAGCGGTCGAGGCGGCCTACGTCGCCGACACCCTGCGCCGGGCGCACCTCGTCGACGGGGTCGCGTGGTCGCAGATGGCCGTGGTCGTGCGCACCGCGCTGGCGATCGGGCCGCTGCGGCGGGCGCTCACCGCGGCCGGCGTCCCCGTCGAGGTCGGCAGCGAGGAACTCCCGCTGGCCGCGCAGCCCGCCGTCGCGCCGCTGCTGGCCGCGCTCACCGCCCTGCTGCCCCGGCCCGGCGACGAGCCCGGCGCGCTCGCCCTCGACGAGACCGGCGCCGAGGCGCTGCTGGCCTCCGCGCTCGGCAACGCCACCGTGCTCGACCTGCGCCGGCTGCGCCGCGCGGTGCGCATCGCCCAGGCGCAGCGCGGCGTCGACGCCGACGAGCGCGGCGCGCCGCTGGCCACCGCGCTGGCCGACGAGGCGCTGCTGGAGGAGCTGCCCGAGGCCGTCGCCCGCCCGGCCCGCCGCGTCGCCGGCGTGCTGGCCGCCGGCCGCGTCGCGCTCGCCCGCGACGGCTCGGCCGAGGACGTGCTCTGGGCGATGTGGCAGCGCAGCGGCCTGGCCGGCCGCTGGGCGCGGGCCAGCGCCGCCGGAGGTGCGGCCGGCGCGGTCGCCGACCGCGACCTCGACGCCGTCGTCGCGCTGTTCGACGCCGCCGCCGACTTCGTCGACCGGCTGCCCTCGGCCACCGTCGCCGCGTTCGTCGAGCACCTCACCGCCCAGCAGCTGCCCGGCCTCGACGACGCCGGCCGCGGGTCGGTCGCCGACGCCGTCCGGCTGCTCACCGCGCACGCGGCCAAGGGCCTGGAGTGGGACGTCGTCTGCGTGGCCGGGGTGCAGGAGGGCATCTGGCCCGACCTGCGCGACCGCGGCACGCTGCTGGGCACCGAGCTGCTCGTCGAGCGGGTGGCCGGCATCGACGGCGCCGTCGTCGACCGCCGGGTGCAGCTGCTGGCCGAGGAGCGGCGGCTGTTCTACGTCGCCTGCACCCGCGCCCGCCGCCGGCTGGTGGTCACCGCCGTCGAGGGCGCCCTCGCCGGGCCCGACGCGGGGGCCACCGCCTCCCGCTTCCTCGACCTCGTCGCCGCCCCGCCCGAGGAGGGCCGGCCGCTGACCCCGCTGCCGCGCTCGCTGACCCTGCCGGCGCTGGTCGCCGAGCTGCGGCGCGCGGTCAGCGACCCGCAGACCGAGCCCCCGCGCCGGTCGGCCGCCGCCGCGGTGCTGCGCCGGCTGGCCGACGAGGGCGTGCCCGGCGCCGCACCCGACGACTGGTGGGGCCTCGCGCCGCTGTCCGACGACGCCCCGCTGGTGCCCGACGGCGCGCCGGTGCGGGTGCGCCCGTCGGCGATCGAGACCTTCCAGCGCTGCCCGCTGACCTGGGTGCTCGGCGCGGTCGGCGCCGAGGCCTCGCCCGACACCACCCGCAGCGTCGGCTCGGCGGTGCACGCCGTCGCGCAGAAGGTGGCCGAGGGACTGCCGGCCGGCGAGGCGCGGGCGGCGCTGGCCGAGGAGCTCGACGCCCTCGACCTCGGCCCCGGCTGGGCCGACCAGCGGCAGCGGGTCGCCGCCCGCGACATGCTCGAGCGCTTCCTCGGCTGGCACGCCGCCAACCGCCGGGAGCTGCTGGCCGCCGAGGCCGACTTCGACGTCACCGTGGGCCGGGCCCGCCTGCGCGGGCAGGTCGACCGGCTCGAGCGCGACGCCGCCGGGCGGCTGGTCGTCGTCGACCTCAAGACCGGCCGCACGCCGGCCCGCGACGTCGACACCCACGGGCAGCTGGCCGCCTACCAGGTCGCCGTGGCCGCCGGCGCGTTCGGCGACCACGGCGACGCCCCCGGCGGCGCCTCGCTGCTGCAGGTCGGCTCGGGGACGAAGGCCAAGGAGCAGGCGCAGGAGCCGCTGCCGGCCGACGTGCCGCTCACCGGCACCTGGGCCGGGCAGCTGATCGCGCAGGTCGGCGACGGCATGGGCGCGGGCACCTTCGAGGTGCGCACCGGCAGCCACTGCACCCGGTGCCCCGCCCGGCGCAGCTGCCCGCTGCACGAGCGCGGCCGGCAGGTCACCTCGTGAACCGGCGCACCCCCACCCCGGTCGAGGACCAACTCGCCTTCGACGACGCCCTGTTCGGGACCGCGCCGGAGCCGGTGCGGGAGCGGCGGGTGCTCGGCCCGGCGGAGGTCGCGCAGCGCTGCGGGCTCGCCTACGCGCCCTCCGACGAGCAGGCGCGGGTGGTGGCGGCGCCGGCCGACCGGCCGCTGGTCGTCGTCGCCGGGGCCGGGTCGGGCAAGACCGAGACGATGGCCGCGCGGGTGTGCTGGCTGGTGGCCAACGAGCAGGTCGCGCCCGACGCGGTCCTGGGCCTGACCTTCACCCGCAAGGCCGCGAGCGAGCTCAACGAGCGCATCCGCATCCGGCTGGGCGCCCTGGCGCGGCACCCGGAGACCGAGCCGGAGCTGCGGGAGCGGCTGGGCGTCGCGATGCCCACGGTGTCGACCTACCACGGCTACGCGGCGTCGCTGGTCAGCGAGCACGGGCTGCGCATCGGCGTCGAGCCCGGCGCCGGCGTCCTCGGGCCGGCCATGTGCTGGGGGCAGGCGGCGTCGGTGGTGTCGAGCTGGACCGGCGACATGGACGACGTCCCGCTCAGCCCGCTGACCACCGTCGAGGACGTGCTGGCGCTGGCCGGCGAGCTCGGCGAGCACGACATCGAGCCCGACCGGCTGCGGGCGTGGACCGCGCAGCTGGAGCGGCGGATCGCCGGCTACCCCGACGCGAAGGGCAAGCGCGGCCCCTACAAGACGGTGCTCGACGTGCTCGCCCGCCAGCGCGCCCGCGTGGCGCTGCTGCCGCTGGTCGAGGCGTTCGAGGCGCGCAAGCGGGCGGCCGGCGCCATCGACCACTCCGACCAGGTGGCGCTGGCGGCGAGGGTGGCGGTCAGCGCGCCCGAGGTCGGCCGCCGCGAGCGGGCCCGCTGGCGGATCGTGCTGCTCGACGAGTACCAGGACACCAGCGTCGGCCAGCTGCGGATGCTCGAGGCGCTGTTCGGCCGCACCACCGGGCACTCGGTGCTCGCCGTGGGCGACCCGCGGCAGTCCATCTACGGCTGGCGCGGCGCCTCGGCCGGCACGATAGAGCGCTTCGACCGCACCTTCCCCGGCACCCGCGGTGCCGAGGCGCAGCGGCTCACCCTGGCCACCAGCTGGCGCAACGACGGCGCGGTGCTCGCCGTCGCCAACGACGTCGCCGGGCTGCTGCCGGCGCCGCCGGTGCCGCTGCCCGACCTCGCGCCCGCCCCCGGCGCCGCGCACGGGCTGGTCACCGCCGGCCTCTACCCGACCGTCGCGGAGGAGACCGAGGCGCTGGCCGACCGGCTGGCCGCCTGCTGGCGCGGGGAGGACCCCGACCTGCCGCCGCGCCCCGACGGCCGCCCGCCCACGACGGCGGTGCTGGTGCGCACCCGCAAGCAGCTGCCCGGCATCGCCGCCGCGCTGCGGGCCCGCGGCCTGCCGGTCACCGTCGCGGGCCTCGGCGGGCTGCTGGAGGTGCCCGAGGTCTCCGACGTCGTCGCCACGCTGACGGTGCTCGTCGACCCCACCGCCGGGGACGCGCTGGGCCGGCTGCTCACCGGTGCGCGCTGGCGGATCGGCCCGCGCGACCTCGCCGCGCTGGAGGCCCGGGCCCGCGCGCTGGTGCACTCGCGCCGGCCCGACCGCGAGGACGACGACCGGCGGCCGTCCGAGCGGGGCAGCATCGTCGAGGCCCTCGACGACCTCGGCGACCCCGCGGCCTACTCCGCCGCCGCGTACCGCCGGCTGCGCCGCCTGGGCGCGGAGCTGGCGCACCTGCGCGGCCGGCTGGGGGAGTCGCTGCCGGACATGGTCGACGACGTCGTCCGCGTGCTGGGCCTGGAGACCGAGCTGGCCAGCACGCCCGGCGTCAGCCCCGGATCGGCGCGGGCGCACCTCGACGCGCTGCACGCCGTCGCCGCGCAGTTCACCGAGCTGGCCGAGCTGCCCTCGCTGCCGGCCTTCCTCGGCTACCTGGAGGACGCCGAGGAGCGCGAGCGCGGCCTCGAGCCCGGCGAGGTCGCGGTGGACCCCGAGTCCATCCAGCTGCTCACCGGCCACTCCGCCAAGGGCCTGGAGTGGGACGTCGTCGCCGTGCCCGGCATGACCGCCGACCAGTTCCCGGCCCGCACCGACACCGCCGACTCCTGGATCAGGGACCCCGGCGCGGTCCCGGTCGACCTGCGCACCACCGACCGCGGGGAGCTGCCGCAGCTGCGCCTGCCGGTCCCCGGGTCCGGCGACCAGGCCGCCGTGCGCGCCGCCCTCGAGGACTACGTCGAGGAGTGGAAGCGCTTCGGCGAGGCCGAGGAGATCCGGCTCGGCTACGTCGCGGTCACCCGGGCCCGGCACCTGCTGGTCTGCTCGGGCAGCTGGTGGCGCGACGGCGTCAAGCCCAACGGCCCGTCGGTGCTGCTCGACGCCGTCCGCCGCGCCTGCACCGCCGGCGCCGGCGTCGTCGTGGCGTGGGCCGAGCCGCCGGAGGAGGGGGCCACCAACCCGGCGCTGGAGGAGTGGCCGGTCGGCGTCTGGCCGGCCGACCCGCTGTCCCCGCCGCGCCGCCGCGCGCTCGCCGCCGCCGCCGAGCTGGTCGCGGGCGCGGCCCCGCACCCGCTCGAGGCCGCGGCCACGCTGGGCGCCGGCGACCCCGTGGTCGAGCAGTGGGTGCGCGACGCCGACCTGCTGCTGCGCGAGCGGCGCCGCACCGCCCGGCCGAGCGTCGAGGTGCCGCTGCCCAGCCACCTGTCGGTGTCGGAGCTGGTGACCCTGCGCCGGGACCCGGCCGAGCTGGCCCGGCGGCTGCGCCGCCCGATGCCCACGGCGCCCGCGCCGCTGGCCCGCCGCGGCACCGCCTTCCACGCCTGGCTGGAGGAGCGCTTCGGCGTCGCGCGGCTGCTCGACCTCGACGAGCTGCCCGGCTCCGGCGACGAGTCCGCGGCCCCCGACGGCGCGCTGGGCGAGCTGCAGCGGGCGTTCCTGGCCGGCCCGTGGGCCGACCGGCAGCCGGTCGAGGTCGAGGTGCCCTTCGAGACGCCGCTGGGCCCGCTGACCCTGCGCGGGCGGATCGACGCGGTCTTCACCGACGCCGACGGCCGCCACGAGGTGATCGACTGGAAGACCGGCCCGCCGCCGGCCGGGCGGGAGCTCGCCGCCGCGGCGGTGCAGCTGGCCGCCTACCGGCTGGGCTGGTCGCGGCTGACCGGGGTCCCCGTGGAGCGGGTCAGCGCCGGTTTCCACCACGTCGCCGCCGGCGTCACCGTGCGCCCGGTCGACCTGCTCGACGAGGCGGGCCTGCTGGCCCTCGTCACCGGTCGGGCGGTCCACGGCGAGGAGCCCGAGGCCCCGGACGACCTGCCGCCCGAGCCCGACGACGACGACCTGCCGCCCCCGCCGGAGGACCCGGGACTCGGGTGACGGCGCCGCGAGCGAGGTCGGGCACCGCGAGCCGAGGGCGGAGCGCCCTCAGCTGGACGCGATGCGGTCCAGGATCGCGGCGGCCAGGGCGTCGGGCGCCTCCTCGGGGATCCAGTGGCTCACGCCGGCCAGCTCGACGAACCGGTAGTCGGCGTTCACGTGGGACGAGCAGCCCTCGGCGGCGATCCGGCCGATGGCGATGTCGGCGTCGCTCCACACGAAGGTGGTCGGCACCGGGACGTCGGCGACGGGGGTCGCCGAGGACATCGCCCGGTACCAGTTGAGCGCCGCGGTGAGCGCGCCCGGCGCCGACAGCACCGCCACGTACTCCTCGACCGCCTCCGGGTCGACCGCGTCGCCGTACATCCGGCGCAGCCGCCGGGCGCCGTCGGCCAGCAGCACCTCCTCGGCCTTGCCCTCCTGCCAGAACAGCCGGATGTAGGAGGAGCGCTCCTTCTGCTCCGGGTCGCTGCGCCAGGCCATCGTGAACGCCGTCGGGTGCGGCACCGAGACGGCGGTCAGCGACCGCACGCGGTCGCTGTGCCACGCCGCCAGCCCCCAGGCGACGTTGGCGCCCCAGTCGTGCCCCACGACGTCGGCCACCGGCGCGCCCAGGGCCGTCATCAGGTCGGCGGTGACCTGCGCGAGGTTGGTCAGCGCGTACGCGTCGACCTCCTGCGGCCGGGCGCCGGGGGAGTAGCCGAGCTGGTCGACGGCGTAGCTGCGCAGGCCCGCCTCGCTCAGCCGCGGCTGCACCGCCGCCCACGACAGCGACGTCTCGGGGAAGCCGTGCAGCAGCAGCACCGGCCGCCCGTCCTCGGGGCCGTCGGCCCGCACCTCGAAGGTCAGGTCACCGACGTCCACCCGCAACAGCTCTCCGGCCACGGCGCCGAACCTAGCGGCCGGTCCGGCCCGGGACCTGGCCGGTGGCGGCCCGCCGCTACCGTCGGCGACCGTGACGAGCCCGGAACGCGACTTCGTGCTGGCCCACCTCGACGACCTGCACGCCGACCTCGACGCCTGGCTGCGCATCCCGTCGATCTCCGCCGACCCGGCGCACGCCGGCGACGTCGCCCGCAGCGCCGAGTGGCTGGCCGACGCGCTGCGCCGCACCGGCTTCCCGACCGTCGAGGTGTGGGAGACCCCCGGCGCGCCGGCGGTGTTCGCCGAGTGGCCCAGCGCCGACCCCGGCGCCCCGGTCGCGCTCGTCTACGGCCACCACGACGTGCAGCCGGTCGACCCGCCGGAGCTGTGGGTGCACCCGCCCTTCGAGCCCACCCGGGTCGAGGGGCCCGACGGTCCCGAGCTGCACGCCCGCGGCGCCATCGACGACAAGGGCAACGTCGCCTTCCACCTGCTCGGCATCCGCGCGCACCTGGCCGCCACCGGCCGCGATACCCCAGCCGTCACGGTGAAGCTGCTGGTCGAGGGGGAGGAGGAGTCCGGCTCCCCGCACTTCGCCGACCTGCTGCGCGAGCGCGCCGACCGGCTCGCCTGCGACGTCGTCGTGGTCAGCGACACCGGCATGGCCGCCCCCGACGTGCCCAGCGCCGTCGTCGCCATGCGGGGGCTGGCCGACGCCGAGATCACCCTGCGCGGCCCCGCCGTCGACCTGCACTCGGGGTCCTTCGGCGGCGCCGTCCCCAACCCGCTGCACGCGATGGCGTCCCTGCTCGCCGCGCTGCACGACGAGCACGGCCGGGTCACCCTCCCCGGCTTCTACGACCGGGTGCGCCCGCTGACCGACCGCGAGCGCGAGCTCGTGGCCCGGGTGCCCTTCGACGAGGCCGCCTGGCTCGCCGGCCCGGCCGCCTCCCGCGCGACCGCGGGCGAGGAGGGGTTCAGCACGCTGGAGCGGATCGGCGCCCGGCCCACCGCCGAGGTCAACGGCCTGTGGGGCGGCTACACCGGCCCCGGCCACAAGACGATCGTCCCCGCCGAGGCGCACGCCAAGCTCACCTTCCGGCTGGTGGCCGACCAGCGGCCGGAGGACGTCGGCCCGCTGCTGCGCGCGTGGGTCGACCAGCACCTGCCCGAGGGGATCGAGGCCGAGGTGCACACCCCGCCCGGCGGCGTCGCCCCGTGCGCCAGCGACCTGGACTCGCCGCACGTGGACGCCCTGCTGCGCGCCATCGGGCAGGCCTTCGACACCGACCCCGCCGACGTGCTGTTCCTCCGCGAGGGCGGCAGCGGGCCCGAGGCCGACCTGGTCGAGCAGCTCGGCGCCCCGCTGGTGTTCCTCGGCGCCGGCCTGCCCACCGACCGCATCCACTCGCCGAACGAGCGGGTGCTGCTGCCGATGCTGTACCGCGGGGCGGAGGCCGCCGCGCACCTGTGGCGGGAGCTGGCCGCGCGCTGACCGCACCGGCCGCCGTGTGGGGCGCCGCGCGCCGCGGCGGCCCTGCTCAGCGCCCTCGTCGTCCTACCCTGACCGCGTGAGCGGACCCGGCCAGACCATCGCACCGGCGGGGTGGTACCCCGACCCCGACGGCGCCGCGGGCACGGTGCGCTGGTGGAACGGGCAGACCTGGTCCGACGTCACGACCCCGGCGGGGCCGGGCGTGGCGGTCCAGGCCGCACCGGTGGCCGCACCGGTGGCCGCCCCGGCGCTGCCGCCGCCGGGGTGGGACGCCGGGCAGGGGAGCGGCTGGCAGGCCGGCCCGTCCTCGCCGCCGCCCCCGCGCCCGCGGACGGCGTGGTGGCTCGGGGGCGCGGTGCTCGCGGTGGTCGCCGTCGTGGTGGTCGCCCTCGTCGTCGGCTTCTCCGGTGCCGGCACCCCCCCGGTGCCCGAGGACCCGCCGGTGTCCGCCGGCCCGTCGGGCACCCCCTTCCCGCCGGGCACCGTGCGGATCGTCGACGAGGAGTCGGGCATCTCCTACCCGTTCCTCGGCAACGGCTGGTTCGAGTACGACCTCGGCCTCATGCCCGAGACCCGCACCATCGCCGGGCAGTACTTCGTCACGCAGGAGGAGATCCCCACCGGGGGCAACTTCATCGCCCAGTGCACCTCCGGCCCGGTCAGCGACGGCTACGGCTGGAGCGGGCCCGGCAGCGAGCAGGCGACCGTGACGGCGCTGGCCGACAGCGTCCGCACGGCCTACTACCCGTTCCCCAACGAGCGCGAGGTGCTGCGCGACGAGGCGCTCACCGTCGACGGGCACGCCGCGCACCTGATCGAGTTCCAGCTCACCTGGGACGTCGAGGGCTACGACTCCACCGGCGAGCGGGCGGCGCTGGTGGTCGTCGACGTCGGCCGGCCCGACCCCGCGCTGCTGTACCTCTCCATCCCGAACACCCACGCCGAGCTCTACGGCGTCATCGACCGGGTGGTCGGCGACATCGACGTGCTGTGACCGCGCGGTCCGGGTCGTCGGCCGCCCGGCGCCGCGTCGTCGGACGTGGTTAGGGTCGGTCCGTGACAGCAGTCGGGGCCGATCTGACCTTGCGGCACCCGGTGGAGCGCCTCGCGCTGGACAACGGGCTGCGGGTCGTCCTCGCGCCCGACCGCAGCGTGCCGGTCGTCGCCGTGACCGTCTTCTACGACGTGGGCATGCGCAACGAGCCGGAGGGCCGCACCGGGTTCGCCCACCTCTTCGAGCACGTGATGTTCCAGGGCTCGGCGCACGTGCCGAAGATGGAGCACGCCCGCCTGGTGCAGGCCGCCGGCGGCACGTTCAACGGCTCCACCCACCAGGACTACACGAACTACTACGAGGCGCTGCCGGCCGAGGCGCTCGAGCGCGCGCTGTTCCTCGAGGCCGACCGCATGGCGGCGCCGGCCATCACCGAGGAGAACCTCCGCAACCAGATCGACGTGGTGAAGGAGGAGATCCGGGTCAACGTGCTCAACCGCCCCTACGGCGCCTTCCCCTGGCTGCAGCTGCCGCAGATCGCGTTCGAGAGCTTCGCCAACACCCACGACGGCTACGGGTCCTTCGTCGACCTGGAGAGCTCCACCGTCGCCGACGCCACCGACTTCTTCTCCCGCTACTACGCACCCGGCAACGCGGTGCTGTGCATCGGCGGCGACCTCGACGTCGCGGAGACCGAGCGGCTGGTCCGCCGCTGGTTCGGCCCGGTCGAGGCCCGCGACGTGCCGCCCACGCCGCACACCGGCGAGCCCTCGCCGACGACGGTGCGCCGCGACGTCGTCGAGGACCGGCTGGCGCCCGCGCCCGCCGTCGCGCTCGGCTGGCGGGTGCCCGACCCGGTCGGCGACCTCGACACCTACCTCGGCACCGTGCTGCTCGCCGAGCTGCTCAGCGAGGGCGACGCCTCCCGCCTCGAGCGGCGGCTGGTGCACGACGACCGGCTGGCGGTGGCGCAGAGCAGCTACGTGGGCCTGTTCGGCGACCCGTTCGACGTCCGCGACGCCACGCTGCTCACCACCCAGGTGCACCACCCGGCGTCGGTCCCGGTCGACGACGTGCTCGCCGCCGTCCACGACGAGATCGGCCGGGTCGCCGGCGAGGGCGTGACGGCCGAGGAGCTGACCCGGGTGCAGGCCCGCGCCGGCGCCCAGCTGCTGCGCCAGGCCGACTCCGTCCTCGGCCGCACGCTCGCCTTCGGTGCGGCCGAGCTGGTCCACGGTCGCGCCGAGCTGGCCGGTGAGCTGGCCGCCCGGCTGGCCGCGGTCACCCCCGACCAGGTGCAGGCCGCGGCCCGGGGACTCGATCCCGGCACCGCCGCCGTGCTGGAGCTGCGGGCCACCGGGGGTGCCCGGTGAGCGCGCCGGTCCTCGACCTGGACCTGATCCCCCCGCTGGGCGAGCCGCGTCCGCAGCCGGTCCCCGAGGTGGCGACGACGACGCTGCCGAGCGGGCTGGAGGTCGTCGTCGTGCCGCGGCCCGGCGTCCCGCTGGTGGAGCTGCGGCTGCGGGTGCCCTTCGCCGCGGGCACCCCGCGCGGCGCCGCGCAGCACACCGCCCGCGCGTCGGTGCTCTCCGGCGCGGTCCTGCTCGGCACCGCGCAGCACGACGCCACCGGCATCGCCGAGGCGCTGCAGGGCCACGGCGCCGAGCTGACGGTGGCCGCCGACCCCGACCGGCTGCTGTTCTCCACCACCCTGCTCGCCGAGGGCCTCGCCCCCGTGCTCGGGGTCCTCGCCGAGGTGCTCACCGCCGCCGCCTACCCGGCCGACCGGGTGGAGGCCGAGCGCGACCGGGTGGCCGAGCGGATCGCCATCGCCCGCTCCCAGCCCGGGGTCATCGCCCGGTCGGCGCTGGCCGCCCGCCGCTACGGCGCCCACCCCTACGCCGCCCAGCTGCCGGCACCGGAGCTGGTCGGCAAGGTCGGCGCCGCCGCGCTGCGCCGGCTGCACCGCGAGCGGGTGCTGCCGGCCGGCAGCACGCTGGTGCTCGTCGGCGACCTCGACGCCGCCGGGGCCACCGACGCCGTCGCCGCGGCGCTGGGGGAGTGGACCGGCGAGGGCTCCGCCGTCGGCGCGCCCCCGGCGCCCACGCTCGCCCCCGGGCACCTGGAGGTCGTCGACCGGCCGGGCGCGGTGCAGTCCAACATCCGCCTCGGCGGGCCGGCGCCCGGGCGCACCGACCCCGACCTGCCCGCCGTCCGGCTGGCCAGCATGGTCTTCGGCGGCTACTTCTCCTCGCGGCTGGTGGAGAACATCCGGGAGCGGCGCGGCTACTCCTACAGCCCGCGCAGCGCCGTCGACCACCTCGCCGCGGCGTCGTCGTTCCTCGTCGAGGCCGACGTCGCCACCGAGGTGACCGCCCCGGCCTTCCTCGAGACCTGGGCCGAGCTGGGCCGCATGGCCCTCACCCCGGTCACCGAGGCCGAGCTCGACGCCGCCCGCCGCTACGTCCTGGGGTCCATGGCGCTGTCCACGGCCACGCACGCCGGGCTGGCCAGCACGCTCTCGGCGCTGGCGGGGTCGGGGCTGTCGGCGGAGTGGCTCGCCGACCACCAGCGCGCGCTGGCCGAGGTCACCGTCGACCAGGTGCAGGAGGCCGCCCGGCGGTACCTGGCACCGGCCGCGCTGACCGGCGTCGTCGTCGGCGACGCCGAGCGGGTCACCGACGCGCTGCGTGCCCTCGGCCCGGTCGACGTCACCGCGAGCGCGGCGGCGGACCCGGCGTGAGCGTCCCGCCGGGCGGGAGCACGCCGGCCGACAACCCGCCGGTCGACGTCGTCTCCCGGGGGGCCTGGCCGGCCGGCACCCCGCGGACGACGGGCACCGTCCCGGTGCTGTCCCGCTCGGCGCACGACCGCGACCACCTCGGCCGCTCGCTGCCCGACCCGACCCGCGGCCGGCCGGTGCGGGTGCTCACCGTCGACGAGCGGCGCACCGTGCCGGTGGCCGAGGGTGCCGACGGCCCGGCCCTGGTCTGGGACGAGCAGCCGGAGCTGCCGCTGGGCGCGGTCTACCTGGGCGAGGCCGACGGCACGCCCTACGCCGCGGTCCGCGGTGAGCGCGCGCTGACGGTCAACGGCCGCCCGGTCGACGTCTGGACCGGGCTGCGCGAGCTCGGCGCCGTCCTCGGTGACCTCGACGCCGGCCTGCTCGCCGAGGCCATCGGCATCCTCGAGTGGCACGAGCGGGCGCGGTTCAGCCCGCTGTCGGGGGCGCCGACGACCATCGAGCGGGCCGGCTGGGTGCAGCGCGACCCGGTCACCGGCACCGAGCTGTTCCCGCGCACCGACCCCGCGGTGATCATGCTCGTCCACGACGGCGGGGACCGCTGCGTGCTCGGCCGGCAGGCGGTCTGGCCGCCCGGGCGGTACTCGGTCCTCGCCGGGTTCGTCGAGCCGGGGGAGTCCGCCGAGGGCGCGGTGGCCCGCGAGGTGGCCGAGGAGGTCGGCCTCGCCGTCACCGACGTCCGCTACGTGAGCAGCCAGCCCTGGCCGTTCCCGCAGTCGCTGATGCTCGGGTTCGTCGCGCGCGCGGTGGGCGACGACACGCTGCGCCTGGACCCCACCGAGATCGAGGAGGCCCGCTGGTTCACCCGCGAGGAGCTGCGCGCGGGCCGCGGTCCCGAGGCGCTGCCGCCGCCGGTCTCCATCGCCCGCCACCTCATCGACCGCTGGGTCGACGGCGAGCTGGGCTGACCCGCCTCCCGGCGACGTCCTCCCGCACCCCCGGGCGTCCTCCCGCACGTCCCACCGTGGGGGAGGACCCGCCACGATCAGGTCACCTGATCCCCGGACGGCGCCCACCGGCCCTGCAGCACCAGCGCCGGGTGCCCGGGAGAATCGGCCAGCACGACGGCATCGGCCAGCGCGGCCGGGTCGACCTCGTCGTCGTAGCGGTCGAAGGCCGGCAGCTCCCAGGCGAGGTCGCCCGGCCAGCGCCGGCGCCGGGCGAGCGGGGCCACCCGCAGGTGCACGACGACGTCGAGGGCGAGCCCGGCACCCTGCAGCAGCGCACCGGGCACCAGCAGCACCCCGCGCGGCGGCATCGCCTCGTAGCCGGCACGGGCGGCGCGGTCGCGCTCGACGTCCCACAGCACCGGCAGGTACTCGCCCGGACCGCCCGGCCCGACCCGGTCGAGGACCTCCCGGGCGAGCGCGCCGGTGTCCAGCCAGTCGGTGTAGCGCGCGTCGGGGTCGGTGCGGCCGTGCTCGAAGCGCAGCGACGCCGGCCGCAGGAACCCGGCGGCGGGGACGACGACCGCCGGGCGGCCCAGCGCCGGCAGCCGCGCGGCCACGTCGCGGGCCAGCGTCTCCGGGTCGGCGACGTCGGGACCGTCGACGCCGACCCGCAGCGCGGCCGCGCCGGGCAGCGGCTCGGCGTCGGCGAGGAGGGCGGCCAGCCGGTCGGCCAGCGCGCCCGGGGTCAGCGGTTGCGGCGACCTCAGGGGCGGCCGTCCGCCGGGACGGAGGCGCCGGGACGCAGGGACCCGCGCTCGACCCGCCGGGGCCCCGTCCGGCGGGGGACCGCCGCCAGCGCCGGGACGGCGTCGGCCGCGGGCTGCGGGGTGGGGTCGGCGAGCCGGTCGAGGGTCGCCATGACCTCACGGGCGAGCTCGTGCACCGGCCGCCCGAGCGAGCGGGCCTGACCGCGCAGCACCTCGAAGGCCGACCGCGGCGCGGTGGCGTGCCGTTCGGCGAGCACGCCGATGGCCCGCTCGGTGACGACGCGGGCGGCGAGGGCGTGCTCCAGCTGGGCCACCGTCCGCTCCAGCGCGGCGATCCGGGCGTCGCGCGGGTCCTCGGCGTCGGCGTCGCCGGTCGCACCGCGGGCGGCCCGGCGGGCGGCGCGGTCGGGCTCGGCCTGGGAGCCGAGCTCCTCGGCCACCAGGTCGGCCAGCGACAGGCCCTCGAGCAGGTCGTCGACGTCCTGGGCGCACCCGGGCGCGAACACCCGCCAGCCGCGTCCGGTGCGGGCCACGACCACCGACGGCGAGTCGGCCGGCTGGCCGGGTGCGGGGAACGGCACGGAGTCCGAGGTCACGACAGCGGCTCCCGCGAGGTGTGCGGCCCGGTGGCCGGTGGTCGGGTGGGGGTCACGGTCGCGACCCGCGCGGCCACGATGATGCACCGCCACCGGCCCCATCCTCGGCAGCACCCGCCGGTCAGGCCTCCGGCAACCGGTCGAGCTGCGAGCGCACCTGGTCGATGCTGGGGTTGGTCAGCGCGGTGCCGTCGGCGAAGACCAGCGTGGGCACGGTGCGGTTGCCGCCGTTGGCCTGCATGACCACGTCGGCCGCGGCGGCGTCGCGCTCGATGTCGACCTCGGCGAACGGGATGCCCTCGCGCTGCATCAGCTTCTTGAGCCGCACGCAGTACCCGCACCAGGTGGTGGTGTACATCGTCACGGCGGCGGGTGCGGCAGTCACTCGGGGTCCTCCAGGGGTCGTCGGCTCGGGGAGCGGTGCTCCCTCGGTCAGGAACGCGCACCGGCGGGCGGACCTTCCCGTGCCCGCGGGGTGTCCCGGCCCAGTGTCGGTACCGGCTGGGACACTCGGTGCCGACCGCCCGCCCCGTCCCCCGAGGAGACCTCCCGCATGCCGCGGACCGCCGACCTGCCCGGGTCCCCGGCCACCTCCGCCGGCGCCGAGGCGGTGCTGGCCGGCCTCGACGACGAGCAGCGCGAGGCGGCCTCGGCCGTCAGCGGCCCGGTCTGCATCCTCGCCGGTGCCGGCACGGGGAAGACCCGCACGATCACCCACCGCATCGCCTACGGCGTGCACGCCGGCGCGTTCGTCCCCGAGCAGGTGCTGGCGGTGACGTTCACCGCCCGCGCGGCGGGGGAGCTGCGGTCCCGGCTGGCCGGCCTCGGCGTCGGCGGGGTGCAGGCCCGCACCTTCCACGCCGCCGCCATGCGCCAGCTGCGGTACTTCGCCCCGCGCGTGCTCGGCGGTCCCATGCCGCCGCTGGTGGACAACAAGCTGCGCCTGGTCGCGTCGGCGGCCACCCGCGCCCGGCTGACCACCGACCGCACCAGCCTGCGCGACCTCGCCAGCGAGATCGAGTGGGCCAAGACCACCCTGGCCACCCCCGAGGACTACGCCAAGCGCGCGCAGGCCGCCGGCCGCGAGCCGCCGTTCGACGCCGCGACCGTCGCCCGGGTCTACGCCTCCTACGAGTCGGCCAAGCAGCGCGACGGCGTCCTCGACTTCGAGGACCTGCTGCTCGTCACCGCCTACGCCCTCGAGGAGCACCCCGACGTCGCCCGGCAGGTGCGCGGCCAGTACCGGCACTTCGTCGTCGACGAGTACCAGGACGTCAACCCGCTGCAGCAGCGGCTGCTCGACGCGTGGCTGGGCGGCCGGGCCGACGTGTGCGTCGTCGGCGACCCCAACCAGACCATCTACTCCTTCACCGGGGCCGACCCCGACTACCTCCTGGGGTTCGCCGACCGCTTCCCGGACGCCGCGGTGGTCAAGCTCGAGCGCGACTACCGCTCGACGCCGCAGGTGGTGGGGCTGGCGAACAAGCTGATCGGGCAGGCGCCGGAGCGGAGGAGCACCTTCCGGCTCAAGCTCCTCGGCCAGCGCGCCGAGGGCCCCGAGCCGCGCTTCCTCGAGCACCCCGACGAGCCCACCGAGGCCGCCGCCGTCGCGCAGGCCTGCCGGGCGATGATCGAGGCCGGGACGCCGGCGTCGGAGATCGCCGTGCTGTTCCGCATCAACGCGCAGTCGCAGGTGTACGAGTCCGCGCTGGCCGACGCCGGCGTGCCCTACGTGCTCAAGGGCGGCGAGCGGTTCTTCGAGCGGCCCGAGGTGCGCGAGGCCGTCGTCCTGCTGCGCGGCGCCGCGGCGGGCGGCAGCGAGCCGGGCGCCCTGGTGACCACCGTGCGCGACGTGCTGGCCTCCACCGGCTGGGTCGAGCACCGCCCGCCGCCCGGGGGAGCGGCGCGCGACCGCTGGCAGTCGCTGGCCGCCCTGGTCGACCTCGCCGTCGACCTCGTGGCCGAGGACCCGACCACCGACCTGCCGCGCTTCGTCGCCCACCTCGCCGAGCGGGCCGACGCCCAGCACGCGCCGACCGTCCAGGGCGTCACGCTCGCCTCGATGCACGCGGCCAAGGGCCTGGAGTGGGACGCGGTGTTCGTCGTCGGCCTGGTCGACGGCGTGCTGCCGATCGCGCAGTCGCTGTCGCGGCCCGACGCCGTGGAGGAGGAGCGGCGGCTGCTCTACGTCGCCGTCACCCGCGCCCGGGAGCAGTTGACGCTGTCGTGGTCGCTGGTCCGCAACCCCGGGGCCAAGCGGCCCCGCCCGCGCAGCCGCTTCCTCGACGGGCTCGTCCCCGGGTCCACGCCCACCGCTCCGGCGCCGCCGCGGAAGGCGAAGAAGGCGAAGGTCGTCCTCGACGGCGAGGCCGGTGAGCTCTTCGAGCGGCTGCGGGCCTGGCGCAGCTCCACCGCCCAGGCCGCCTCGGTGCCGGCCTACGTCGTGTTCACCGACGCCACGCTGCAGGCCATCGCGGAGGCCCGGCCCTCGAGCCTGCGCGAGCTCTCCGGGCTGCCCGGCATCGGCGCCCGCAAGCTCGACCTCTACGGCGAGGACGTGCTGGCCACCCTCAGCGGCTGAGCGGTCACGGATCGTCCCGACGGGTCGGTCCGCGGCGGACGCGCCCACCCGTCGGGCGACCCGCCCGTTAAATGCGTTGCGCCGCCCGCGCGACCTTCCCTACTGTCCTGACTGCGCCCGAGGGACCACCACGGGCGCGCCAGACCGAGCCCGGTGCGACAGCCGGCTCCGACCCCGGGAGGAGGGGTTCCGATGATCGACACGCGCTTCGCTCTCGCCCCCGCCGGGGTCTCCGCCTGGGGCGCCCTCGACGTGCGTCCGGCCGGCACCGGTGCGGTTCCGCCCACCCGTGACCGGTACGCGCTCGTCCGTGCCCTGGTGCCCTCCGAGCTGATCGGCGGCGCCTGCACGGCGCCCGACGCCCCGGTCCAGGGGACCGGTGTGCCCACCGTCGGCGGCACCGCCGCGCCGTTCGGCACCCGCGTCACCGGCACCGACGTCTTCGACACCCACATCTCCACGCAGCGCACCACCCTCGGGATCCACTCCCCGGGGAGACCGCAGAGCTAGCCGCTCGACCGGTCCTCCTCGAGGCCGCGGAACCCGAACCCGGGATCCGCGGCCTTCGTCTTTCTCCGCGGCACCCGGCCCCGACCACCCGGTCGGCGGGCCCCGCCGGCCGCGCAGACGACGAGTACGAGGAGGAGCGGCAGTGCTACAGACGATCGACCGCCCGACGTCCCACCGCCGAACCGGGCTCCCCCGGACCGGTGGCGCCCCGCCGAGGACGCCGCACACGCCCCTGGCCCCGGCCCCGGTGCGGCGACCGCTGCCGTGCCGCGGGACCGACGACCCGGACCTGTGGTTCGCCGAGAGCCCCGCGGCCCTCGAGCAGGCCAAGGTCCTGTGCGGCGACTGCCCGGTCCGCGACGCCTGCCTGGCCGGTGCGCTCGACCGCGGCGAGCCCTGGGGCGTCTGGGGCGGCGAGATCTTCGAGCGGGGTGTCGTCATCCCGCGCAAGCGACCGCGGGGTCGTCCCCGCAAGGTCGTCGCGGCGTGACGAAGGACCCCGTCCCCCTCACCCCTCGCAGGCTCGGGGTGAGCCTCGGGACGGGGCCGACAAGAACCGGAAGACGTTCCACCAGAGACCGTGAGGAACCGAGATGACCACGTACGAGTACGACCTCGCCGTCACGCGGCTGAGCGAGCTGCGTGCCGAGGCCGACGCCGCCGGGCGCACGCGCCGGCTGCGGGCGGCCCGCCGGTGGGCCCGTCGCGCGGAGTACGCCAGCCGGCGTGCCGCGCGGGCCAGCGCCGCGGTCCGCTGACGAAGGACCCCGCTGCCCCCCCACCACTCGCGAGCTCGTGGCGGGGCCCTGCAGCGGGGCCGACCGGCCGAGGCCGGGTCCCCGACGCTCCCGGTGCGTCGGGGACCCGGCCTCCTGTCCGTGGGCGCTCAGCCGACGAAGCCGGGCAGCCACTCCTCGAGCACGCTGCGGTAGTCGGCGGCGGCGTCGAGCTGGCACAGCACGCCGATCGACCCGACGGTCACGCGGTGGATGAGCAGGTAGGCCGGCGGGAGGTTGAGCTGGCGCCCCAGCCGGCTGGCCTCGCTGCGGGGGTCGGCCAGGCGGGCGGCCTGCTCCTGCATCCACCGGCGGGTGAAGCGGAAGTTGTGGCTGACGATCGGCTCGAGCATCGGCCGCAGGTAGTCGAGCACCCCGGCGGCGTCGACCGCCACGCCCGGCCGGACGAAGCCCTCGGTGCGCAGGTCGGCGAGCACGTCCTCGGCCCGGCCCTCCAGCGCCCACCGCACCAGCCGGCCGATCGGCTCGGGCAGCCCGTCGGGCAGCCGGGCGGTGGCGCCGAAGTCGATGACGCCGAGCCGGTCGCCCTCGACGAGCCGGAAGTTGCCCGGGTGCGGGTCGGCGTGCAGCAGGCGGGCCCGCGAGGGCGCGGAGAAGTGCAGCACCGCCATCAGGTGGCCGGCCCGGTCCCGCTGCTCGGCGGTGCCATCGGTGATCACCCGCGACAGCGGCAGGCCCTCGAGCCACTCGGACACGATCACCTTCGGCGCGCTGGCCACCACCCGCGGGACGACGATCTGGCCGTCACCGGCGTAGGCCGCCGCGAACTGCCGCTGCGCGTCGGCCTCCAGGCCGTAGTCGAGCTCCTCCATGACCCGAGCCCGCAGCTCGGCGATCAGCGGCTTGACGTCCAGCCCCGGGAACACCGCGGCGAACAGCCGGGCAAAGCGGGCCAGCTGGTTGAGGTCGGCCATGAGGGCGGTGGCCGCGCCCGGGTACTGGATCTTGACGGCGACGTCGCGGCCGTCACGCCACGTGGCGCGGTGCACCTGGCCGATGCTGGCGGCGGCGGCCGGCTGGTCGTCGAACTCGCGGAAGCGGGTGCGCCAGGTCCCGCCGAGCTGCTGGGCGAGCACCGCGTGCACGGTGCGCACCGGCATCGGCGGCGCCTCCTCCTGCAGCTTCACCAGCGCCTCGCGGTAGGGGGCGGCCACCTCGTCGGGCACGGCCGCCTCGAACACCGACAGCGTCTGGCCGAGTTTCATCGCCCCGCCCTTGAGCTGGCCGAGGACGGCGAACAGCTGCTCGGCGGTGCGCTGCTGCAGCTCCGCGTTGACCGCCTCGGACGACTGCCCCGACAGCCGCTTGCCGATGCCGAGCGTGGCGCGACCGGCGGCCCCCAGGGGGAGGGAGGCCAACCTCGCCGTGCGCGAGATCGAGCCCCGCGGGATCCCCCGTGCGTCGTCGCTCACCCGGCCATTGTCCCCTGAGGGACCGACGGGCCGCTGACGGACGGGAGCCGCCCTCACCCGGGAGAGCGGGCGGCCGCGCCCGTGCCGGTGCAGCCGCAGCCCGGGTGCCGCGGCCAGGGGCGCAGCCGCGGCGCCAGGTCCGGCGGGCGCAGCTCCACGACCGCCGAGAGCGCGGCCGGGCTGCCGCTGCCGTCGAGGTAGGCCAGCACCTGCTGGGCGGCGGCCAGCGCGGTGGCCCAGCAGGTGAGCGTCGACCCGCTCGGGGCGTCCGCGCCGCCGGTCAGTTGGGCGGCCAGCGCCGGCCACCGCGGGTCGGCGTCGCGGCGGTGCAGGTCGGCGCAGCGCAGGCAACTGGTGACCCCGGGGACCACCAGCGGCCCCACGACGCCGGTCTCGCCGCGCACCGTCGCCACGAGGTGGGCCACGCCGGTGTCGCGGAGGCCGGCGACCAGCGGGTCGGACGCCGACCACGGCCGGGACAGCACCACGAGGTCGGGGGAGACGCCCTGCGGCAGGGGACGCAGGTCGGTGAGCGGGCTGGCGCGGCGGACGGCGTCGGCGGCGGCCGGCCCGCGCGGGCGCCCCTCGTCCTCGGCGGTCAGCCCGCCCACGACCGCGTCGGCCGCACCGACCACGCCGTCGTCGTCCACGGTGACCCGGCCGACGCCGCTGGCGGCGAGCAGTGCCGCGAGCGGAACCCCCACCCGCGTGGCGCCGTGCACGACGACCGAGGCCGCCCGCCGGGCCCGCCAGCGGGAGGCTCCCCGCCCGTCACGGGCGGCCGGCAGCTCCGCGGCGGTGCGGGCGGTGGCGGCGGGGCCGGCGTCGGCGGCGAGCAGGTCGGCGGCGTCGAGGTCGAGGAGGGCACCGGCGCCGCGCAGCCCGTCGAGGAGGGCGCCGACCGGGCCCGGGTCCAGGCCCGCGGCGGCGGCGTCGGCGAGGACGGCCCGCTGGGTGCGGCGACCGTCGAGCCCGCGCAGCAGCGCGGTCACGGCGGCCACGTCCGCCCCGGCGAGCACCGCGCCGGTGGCGTCGACACCGCCGACCTGCAGGGTGTCGGGCGCGCGGCGGAGCAGCGGCGTGCCGGGCGGGAGCAGCGGGTGGGCGGGATCGGGCACCGGCGCAGGGTGTCAGCCGGCGGCGTCGGTGCGCTCCGGTCGTCCACAGCCCGGGAACGGCGACGGCGGCGCCCGCCGTGCGGACGCCGCCGTCGAGGCGGTGCGAGCGCCTTACGCCTTGCCGAGGATCCGGTTCATCTTGGTGCCGCAGACCGGGCAGGTGCCCTGGGCCATGCGGCGGCCGGACTCGCTGACCTTGACCTCGCCGTCGAAGTCCCGCTTCTCCTTGCACTTCACGCAGTAGCCGTTGTAGCTCTCCGCCACCGTGTCTCTCCCTCCGGCTGCTCGACCCCCGCTCCGGGCGCCGTCGCGGGGAACGCTACCCGGACCGCACGGTCCGCCCGCCGCGGCGGCCCGACCCGGTGGGGGAGCCCACCCACAGCCTGTGGACAGGGCTGTGGGCAGCGTGGGGACCCGGCGGCGTGTCCCTGTGCGCAAGCCGGGGACGACCCCCGAGGCGGATCGCCCGGACGGCGCCGTCGCGGGGCCGTCACCTGCGGTGATGCCGCGACACGGCTGTGGACGGACGCTCCGCCGCCGAGGGCGGCGGGCTGTCCACCGTCCGTGCGACTCGTACCCGAGTGGGTGGTGCCCCTGGGCGCGTCGACCCCGGCCGCTGGCTACGGTCCTGCTGTGCCCGGAACGACCCCCGACCCCTCGTCCGCGCCCGGGCCGGTCGAGGTCCGTCGCAGCGCCCGCCGCCGCCGGACGGTGACCGCCTACCGCGAGTCCGGGCGCACGGTCGTGCTCATCCCCGCGGCGTTCACGCCGGCCGAGGAGCGGCGCTGGGTGGCGCAGATGGTGGCCAAGCTGCAGACCCGCGAGGAGCGCCGGCGCCGGTCGATGGGCGGGGACGACGAGCTGATGGCCCGCGCCCGGACGCTGTCGCAGGCGCACCTCGACGGCGCCGCGCGGCCGACCAGCGTCCGGTGGGTCGACAACCAGCAGCGCCGCTGGGGCTCGTGCACGCCGGCCGACGGCAGCATCCGGCTGTCGAGCCGGCTGCGGTCGATGCCGGCCTACGTGGTCGACTACGTGCTGGTCCACGAGCTGGCGCACCTGCTCGAGGCAAGCCACGACGCCCGCTTCTGGGCGCTGGTGGCCCGCTATCCCCGGGCCGAGCGCGCCCGCGGCTTCCTCGAGGGCGTCGAGACCGCGCGCGCCGACGGCGCCGAGCCCGCGGACCCGGACGAGGGCGACCTCGTCGACTGACGGCGGACCCGCCCCCCGGCGCCTCCCGGGGCGCCGTCAGCGGGTGGGGGTCTCCCCGTCGCCGTCGGTGGCGTCGCCGTCGGTGCTGTCGTCGGTGTCCCCGCCGGCCGGCTCCCCGGCCTCGGCCGTGAGCCGCCGCAGCTCGTCGTCGGCGCCCTGGCGGGCGACGAAGTCCAGCGGCTCGTCGAGGTCGTCGGAGGTGGGCAGCAGGTCGGGGTGCGACCACAGCCGGTCGCGCTCGGCCGCGCCGTACCGCTGCTCCATCGCGCCCCAGACGGTGGCCGCGTCCCGCAGCCGGCGCGGCCGCAGCTGCAGGCCGACCAGGGTGGCGAAGGTCTGCTCGGCCGGGCCCCCGGAGGCGCGACGGCGGCGCATCGTCTCGGCCAGCGCCCCGTGCCCGGGCAGCCGCTCGCCGGCCGCGGCCGCGACGACGGCGTCGACCCAGCCCTCGACCAGCGCCAGCAGCGTCTCCAGCCGGCGCAGCGCCATCTGCTGCTCGGGGGTCTCCTCCGGCTCGAGCACCCCGCTGCCCAGGAGCTCCTGGATGGCCTCCGGGTTGGACGGGTCGAAGCCGCCGCCCATCGACCCCATGGCGTCGTTCAGGCCGCGCTCGATGGCCTCGCGGTCGATGGTGATGCCGCGGGCGTAGGCGTGGACGGCGTCGTGCAGCTGCTGGCGCAGCCACGGCACGTGCGCGAACAGCCGCAGCGAGGCCGCCTCGCGCAGCGCGAGGAACAGCCGCACCTCGTCGGCGGGCCGGTCGAGCCCCTCGGCGAACGCGGCGACGTTCTGCGGCACGAGCACGCCGGAGCCGGCCGGGGCCAGCGGCAGCCCCACCTCGGTGCCGGTGAGGACCTCGCCGGCCAGCCGGCCCATCGCCTGCCCGACCTGAGCGCCGAACATCAGCCCGCCCATCCGGCCCATGATCCCGGCCAGCGGGCCGGCCATCGCCATGGCCTCCTGCGGCAGGGCGCTGGTCATCGCCGCGACGACCTTCTCGGCCAGCGGGTCGATGAGCGCCGTCCAGGCGGGCAGCGTCTGCTCCACCCACTCCACCCGCGACCAGGCGACGGCGCGGTCGACGCCGGAGGGCAGGTCGGTCACCTGGTCCAGCCACAGGTCAGCCAGCCGCAGCGCCTCGGTGACGGCGGCCCGCTCGGCCTCCGACGTCGGCTGGGTGCCGGTGGCCAGGGTGCTGATCGCGCCCTGCCGGGCGAGGTCCCAGTTCACCGGGCCGCCCGACCAGGTCATGAGCTTCTGCAGCTCGGCGAACAGCGGCATCTTGCCCAGCAGCTCCTCGGGCGTGCCGGCGCCCGCGCCGCCGGCGCCGAAGAGGGCGCCGAGGCCGAAGGGGTCGTTCGAGCCGGGCTGGTCGCGTCGCTCGGGGTCGCGGTCGGGCAGCCCGAAGCCGAACGGCAGGTCGCTCATGGGTCCCACGGTAGACGCGTGATCACCCGGTCGCGGGCGGATCGGCACCCCGGCCGTCCGCTCTCGGCGGACGCTGCCAGCGCCACCACATACCCTGGCCCGTCGTGACCCGTCGGATCGCCGTCCTCGCCGTCGGTGTGGTGCTGCTGCTGGTCGCCGGCGTCCTCGGCGCGGCGCTGCCGGTGCCCTACGTGGCCCAGGTGCCCGGCCCCACCTTCAACACCCTCGGCGACATCGACGGCGACCCGGTCATCAGCGTCCGCGGCCGGGAGCGCAACGACGTCAGCGGCAACCTGAACCTGACCACCGTCGGCGTCGGCCGGGCCGGCCTGAGCCTGGTCGAGGCCGTCCGCGGCTGGTTCGACGACGAGGTCAGCATCGTCCCGGAGGAGTCGGTGTACCCGCCGGACAAGACCGAGGACGAGATCGAGCAGGCCAACCGGCAGGCGTTCCTCACCTCGGAGGAGTCGGCCGAGGCCGCGGCGCTGGGGGAGCTGGGCTACCCGGTCAAGGTCGTCGTCCGCGGGGTGAGCGGCGAGGACTCGCCCTCGGAGGGGCTGCTGGAGGAGGGCGACGCCCTCGAGTCGGTGGCCGGGCAGCCGACACCGGACTCCGCGACCCTCGTGTCCGTCCTCACCGGGATCCCGGCCGGCACCGAGGTGGAGGTCGCCTACACCCGCCTCGGACAGCCGGGCACCGCCACCGTGACGACGACGGGCGCGCCGGACCGGGAGGGCTCGGTGCTCGGCATCGCGGTGCGCGAGCAGCCCTCGGCGCCCTTCGACGTGGACATCGACGTCGCCGACGTCGGCGGCCCCTCGGCCGGCCTGATGCTGACCCTGGGCATCCTCGACCTGGTGGGCGACACCGACCTCACCGAGGGCGCGGTCGTCGCCGGCAGCGGCACGATCCAGGCCGACGGCACGGTCGGCCCCATCGGTGGCATCCAGCTGAAGATGGTCGCCGCCGAGGACATCGGCGCCGAGCTGTTCCTCGTGCCGGCCGACAACTGCGCCGACGCGCTCGGCTCGCCGGCCACCGGGCTGACCCTGGCCCGCGTCGGCGACCTCGACGACGCCCTCACCGCCCTCGAGGACCTCCGCGCCGGCCGCACGCCCGCGGGGTGCTGACCCTCCCGGACGACGGCCCCGACACGGACCCCCGTCCGTGGGGGAAGCTGTCGGGCAGCACCGGCCCCGCGGGAACCCGGTGCCGCGCCGGTCGTTGGTCGGGGCGGCACCTGCCTCACGACGGGCCCGTGCCGGCGTCGGCGACGACGTCCGTCCGACCGCACGCGGTCGCCCCACCGCGGCGTGGCACCCCCCGGGTGCGGCGCCGCACCTGCAACTGAAGGAGACCGCTCGTGGCCATGCGGCCCCCCGTGTCCGTGCCGACGTTGTCGCGGCGGGCGAAGGTCGTCATCGGGTCCATCGCCGTGCTGCTGGTGCTGTTCACGGCCATCGGCACCCTGACGAACGTCTACGTCGACTACCTCTGGTTCGACGAGACCGGGTACACCGAGGTGTTCTGGACCGAGCTCCAGACCCGCGCGCTGCTGTTCGCCGTGGCCGGCGTGGCCACCGGCGGGCTGACCGCGCTGGCGGTGTACCTCGCCTACCGCTTCCGGCCCGCGTTCCGGCCGATGTCGCTGGAGCAGCAGAACCTGGAGCGCTACCGGCAGTCGCTGGAGCCGCGCCGCACCCTGGTGCTCACCGCCGTCGCCGTCGTGGTCGGCCTGTTCGCCGGCTTCACCGCGCAGGGCAGCTGGGAGACCTGGCTGACCTTCCGCAACGCGGTGCCCTTCGGCCGGGTGGACCCGCAGTTCGGCCTGGACCTGTCGTTCTTCGTCTTCGAGTACCCCTTCTACCGGCTGCTGCTGGGCTTCGCCTTCGCGATCGTCATCCTGGCGCTGATCGGCTCGCTGCTCACCCACTACGTCTTCGGCGGCCTGCGGCTGCAGACGCCGGGGCAGAAGCTCACCGGCGCGGCGATGGTGCAGCTGTCGGTGCTGCTGGGCCTGTTCGTGGCGCTCAAGGCGGTGGCCTACTGGTTCGACCGCTACGACCTCGTCTACTCCGACCGCGGTGAGCTGTTCAGCGGCGCGAGCTACACCGACGTCAACGCGCTGCTGCCGGCCAAGACGATCCTGGTGTTCGCCGCGGCGTTCTGCGCCATCGCGTTCTTCGCCAACGTCGTCGTCCGCAACTTCCGGCTGCCGGCCGCCGCGCTGGTGCTGCTGCTGCTGTCGAGCCTGGTGATCGGCGTGGCCTACCCGGCGATCGTCCAGCAGTTCGTGGTGCGGCCCAGCGCCAACGAGCGCGAGGCCGACTACATCGAGCGGGCCATCGCCTCGACCCGCGACGCCTACGGGCTCTCCGACGTCGACTACGTCGACTTCGCGGAGGACAACACCGGCGACGAGGTCGACACCGACGCGGCGCTGGCCGAGCTGCGCGCCGACGACGCCACCATCCCCAACGCCCGGCTGCTCGACCCCAACGTGCTGGCCGGCACGTTCACCGCGCGCCAGCAGATCCGCAACGTGTACGGCTTCCCCGAGAAGCTCGACATCGACCGGTACACCATCGACGGCGAGACCCGCGACTACGTCGTCGCCGTCCGCGAGCTCGACAGCAACAGCCTCTCGGAGAACCAGGACACCTGGATCAACCGGCACACGGTCTACACGCACGGCAACGGCTTCGTCGCCGCGCCGGCCAACCAGGTCGTCACCGGGCAGGAGGGCGGCGAGCCGAACTTCACCAGTCGCGACCTGCCCACCGTCGGCGACATCGACGTCGACCAGGCGCGCGTCTACTACGGCGAGCTGATCGAGGACTACTCGGTCGTCGGCGCGCCGGAGGACGCGACCCCGCGCGAGTTCGACCGGCCCGAGGACGGCTCCGACGGCGAGGTCAACAACACCTACGACGGCGAGGGCGGCGTCGCGATCGGCAGCTTCTTCCGGCAGCTGACGTTCGCGATCTACTACCGCGAGCGCAACTTCCTGCTCTCCGGCGCGGTCAACGACGCCTCGAAGGTGCTCTACGTCCGCGACCCGCGCGAGCGGGTGGAGAAGGCCGCGCCGTTCCTCGAGGTCGACGGCGACCCTTACCCGGCGGTCATCGACGGGCGGGTCGTGTGGATCCTCGACGGCTACACGACGTCGGACGCCTACCCGTACTCCGAGCGGATGGAGCTCGGCGAGGCCGCGACCGACGCGCTCACCGGCACCGGCACGGCCGCGCTGCCCAACGAGCAGTTCAACTACATCCGCAACTCGGTCAAGGCCACCGTCGACGCCTACGACGGGACCGTGACGCTCTACGAGTGGGACGAGCAGGACCCGGTCCTCAAGGCCTACACCGCCGCCTTCCCGGGCGTCATCGAGCCGCGGGAGTCGATGAGCCAGGAGCTCGTCGAGCACGTGCGGTACCCCGAGGACCTGTTCAAGCTGCAGCGGGACATCCTCACCCGGTACCACGTGAGCAACCCGAGCGACTTCTACAGCCAGAACGACCGGTGGGCGGTCCCGGCCGACCCGACGCAGTCGCAGGAGGCGACGGCGGCCGACGAGGCGCAGCCGCCGTACTACATCCTCGCGGCGCGGCCCGACGAGCCGGGCGCGACGTTCCAGCTGACCAGCGCGCTCAACGCGTTCCGCCGGCAGAACCTCTCGGCGTTCATCTCCGCCTCCAGCGACCCGGACACCTACGGGCAGATCCAGGTGCTCCGGCTGCCCGGCAACACCCCGTTCCGCGGGCCGCAGCAGGTGCAGCAGTCGTTCAACACCAACGACGAGGTCGCGCGTGACCTGACGCTGTTCAACAGCGAGGACTCGCAGGCGGTGTTCGGCAACCTGCTCACCCTGCCGATCGGCGCGAACGGCCTGCTCTACGTGCAGCCGCTCTACGTCGAGGGCACCGGGGAGAACTCCTTCCCGCTGCTGCGCAAGGTGCTGGTCAACTACGGCGGGCGGGTCGGCTACGCCGACACCCTCTCCGACGCCCTGGACGAGGTCTTCGGCGCCGGTGCGGGTGACACCGCCACCGACTCCGGCGACGCCGGGACCACCCCGGACACCCAGGAGCCGGCGACCCCGACCGAGCCCACCGAGCCCACGACGCCGGTGGAGCCCACCACGCCGCCGGCCGACGGCGGCACGGCGACGACGCCGGAGCTCGACCAGGCGGTGCGCGACGTCGACGCGGCGCTGCAGCGTCTCGAGGACGCCCAGCGCAACGGCGACTTCGCCGCGCAGGGTCAGGCGCTGGCCGACCTGCAGGCGGCGGTGCAGGCCTACGAGGCCGCCCGGGCCGCGGCGGGCGGCGCACCGGCGACGCCGACGGGCTGAGCGCACGGCGGGGGCGCACCGGCCCGGTGCGCCCCCGCCTGCGGGCCCCCGACCCGAGGGGGTATGGTGGTCTCACCGACGCGGGGTGGAGCAGCTCGGTAGCTCGCTGGGCTCATAACCCAGAGGTCGCAGGTTCGAATCCTGCCCCCGCTACTCACGAGGGTCCGGAGATCGGCCCCTGACGGAGGAGGCCGGCGCGAACGCGCCGGCCTCCTCTGCGTTTCGGGCCGGTTCCCCAGCCGGTGGGCGGTCCCGCCCGGCCCCGGGCACGGCTGCGGGACGACGTCCGCGGTCGGCCGCGCCGGGGGCCGGCTCCCCGGCCGGCCCCCGGCTGCCGGGAGCTCAGAACGCGGGGATGACGGCGCCCTCGTAGGTGTCGTCGATGAACTGGCGCACCTCGTCGGAGTGGATGAGCTCCTCCAGCTCCTGGATCCGCTCGTCGTCCTCGTCGCCGGTGCGGACGACGACCAGGTTGGCGTTGGGGTTGTCCTCGGCCTCCTCCAGCGCGAGGGCGTCCTCGGCGGGGACCAGGTCGGCCTCGATGGCGTAGTTGCCGTTGATCACCGCGATGTCGACGTCCGCGAGGGACCGGGGCACCTGCGCGGCCTCGACCTCGGAGATCTGCAGGTCCCTGGGGTTGTCCTGGACGTCCAGGGACGTCGGGGCGGCGTCACCGGTGTCGGCCAGGGTGATCAGGTCGTTGGCCTCGAGCAGCCGCAGCGCGCGGGCGGCGTTGGTCGGGTCGTTCGGGATCGCCACGGTGGCGCCGTCGGGGAGCGCGGCGAGGTCGGTCAGCGACTGGGAGTAGATGCCCAGGGGCTCGATGTGCACCGGGTCCAGCGGGGTGAAGTCGTAGCCGCCGCTGGTCTCCTGCTCCTCCAGGTAGGGGATGGTCTGGAAGTAGTTGGCGTCCAGCGAGCCGTCGTCGAGGGCGACGTTGGGCTGCACGTAGTCGGTGAACTCGACGATCTCGAGGTCCAGCCCGGCGTCCTCGGCCAGGTTCTCGTCGATGAAGCGCAGGATCTCGGCGTGCGGGACCGGGGAGGCGCCGACCCGCAGCGGCTCGTCGGCCGCGGACAGCTCGGCGTCCCCACCGCCGCACCCGGTGAGCAGGGCGGTCGCGGCGGTCGCAGCCAGGAGCAGGGTGGAGCGGGAGCGCATGGTGGTGGTTCTCCTTCGGGGTGGTGCGGTGGGGGCCGGCGGCCGGACGGCCGCCGGCGAGGGGGTCAGACGTGGGCGAGGCTGCGGGCCCACCGGTCGCCGGCCCACTGCAGGCCCTGCACGACGACGAGCAGCAGGGCGACGGTGACCAGCGTGATGTCGGTGCGGAACTGCTGGTAGCCGAAGCGGATGGCGAAGTCGCCGAGCCCGCCGCCGCCGACGGCCCCGGCCATCGCGGAGTAGCTGATCAGCGCGACGACGGTGACGGTGACCCCGGCGACGAGCGAGGGGCGCGCCTCCGGCAGCAGCACGGTGCGGACCACGTCCCGACGGCGCGCGCCCATCGACAGCGCCGCCTCGACCTTCCCGGAGGCGACCTCCCGCAGGCTGGTCTCCACCAGGCGGGCGAGGAACGGGACGGCGCCGATGGTCAGCGGCACGATCGCGGCCGTCGAGCCGATCGTCGTCCCGACGATGCCCCGCGTCACCGGGGCGACCAGCACCAGCAGGATGATGAACGGCAGCGCGCGGCCCAGGTTGACGACCAGGCCGAGGGACCGGTTCAGCGCTCCCCGCGGGGCCAGCCCGCTCGGGGCGGTGACGGTGAGCAGGACGCCCAGGGGGACGCCGAGCAGCACCGTGAGCACTGCGGCGGCGCCGACCATGTACAGGGTCTCGCCGGTGGCCTCGAGCAGCTGCGGCCAGACCCGGCTCCAGTCGCTCATCGCCCCGCTCCGGCCGTGGCGGCCGCACCGGCGTGCAGTCGTTCGACGAGCACGCCGTCGGACCGCATCCGGTGCAGGGCGGCGTCGAGCCGGTCCATGCCCTCGGTGCCGCCGTCCCCGGTGACGCGCAGCAGCAGCCGGCCGTAGCGCCCTCCGGCGACCGTCTCGACCGAGCCGCCGGCCACCTCCACCGCCAGCCCCAGCTCCCCGACGAGGGCCTGCAGCACGGCGGTCTCCGGCGTGCGGTCGGTGACGGTCACCCGCACGAGGGCTCCGCCGTGCCCGGCGCCGGCGTCGGCGACCGGGGCGGGCAGCAGGGCCTCGCCCAGCGGGGAGTGCTCGCGGGTCAGGACGTCGGTCAGCCGGCCGCCGTCGACGACGCGTCCCCGGTCGAGCAGGACGGCGCTGTCGCAGACGGCCTTGACCACGGCCATCTCGTGGGTGATCAACAGCACGGTCAGGCCCAGCTCGGCGCGCACCCGCCGCAGGAGCTCCAGCACGCTGCTCGTGCTCGCCTGGTCCAGGGCGGAGGTGGCCTCGTCGCACAGCAGGACCCGGGGACGGCCCGCGAGCGCCCGGGCGATGGCCACGCGCTGCTTCTGCCCGCCGGACAGCTGCGCCGGGCGGGCACCGGCGCGCTCCCCGAGCCCGACCAGGTCCAGCAGCTCGGTGGCGCGCCGGCGGCGTTCGGCCCGGCCGACGCCGGCGAGCTCGAGGGGGTGCTCCACGTTGCCTGCGGCCGTGCGGGAGTCCAGGAGCTCGAAGTGCTGGAACACCATGCCGATGGAGCGGCGGGCCTCGCGGACCCGGTCGTCCGGGAGGTCGGTGAGCACCCGCCCGTCCACGCTCACCGATCCCGCCGTCGGGCGCTCGAGCAGGTTCACCAGGCGCACCAGCGTGCTCTTGCCCGAGCCGCTCGGGCCGACGACGCCGGCGAACTCACCGGCCGCCACGCGCAGGCTCACCCCGTCGACGGCGACGACCTCGCCCATCCGTCCCCGGGCAGGGAACACCTTGCGGACGTCGTTCAGTTCGATCACAGGCTGGGTCCTCGGGACGGGTGCGGGGGAGGGGCGCCGGGGCTCGGCGCAGGCGTCCGGTCGCGACGGCCGGACACCGCAGGGGTCGGTGCGGGAGGCAGGACGGGGCGGCCGCGCGGCCGGGATCCCTGCGGATCGGGGCCGGCCCGCACGGCGGTCCCGGGCGCGGTCGACGACACCGGGGAACGGCCCCGCGCGCGGGAGAGCCGGGTCACCGCCGGGTCGGGGTGCTCCCGGCGTCGCGGGAGGCCGCCGAGGCGGCACGTGCCGCGCCGGGGTCGTGCCCCTCAGCTAGCGGGAGCGGACTCGCGGCGTCAGCGCCGACACAGGGCGGTGGCGGTCCGGCACAGGTCCACGTGCCGGCGAGCCCAGGTGAGCTCGGCGTGGGTCATCGGTCCTCCATCGATCCTGGCGGTGGCACCCTCGTCCGCACGGGGCGGGGGGTTGCTGCGACGTCGTCGAGCCAGGTCTCTCGGCCGCTCTGGATGGTCGGGGGCGATCCTACCGAGCCGGTCGGGATGGTGACGGAACGGGGTGCAGACCCCGCCCGGGTCTCCGTCAGCCGGCGGCGGTCCCTCCAGGGATCCGGGGTGGCGGAGGAGAGCCGCGCGCGCGGTCCCGGCTCAGTCGGTCCCCGGGCCGACGAAGCCGGTCCGGTAGGCCCACACCACCGCCTGCGTGCGGTCGCGCACGCCGAGCTTGCCGAGGACGGCCTTGACGTGGGTCTTCACCGTCTCGGGCGAGAGCCACACCCGGGCGGCGATCTCGGCGTTGGACAGCCCCTCGGCCATCGCGCGCAGCACCTCCACCTCGCGCTCGGTGAGCGCGGCAGCCACGCGCAGCCGCTCGGGGTCGGCGGGCCGGCGGGCGGCGTGCACGGCGAGCAGCCGGCGGGTCACCGCCGGGGCGACGAGCGCGTCCCCGGCGTACACCGTGCGGATGCCGTCGACGAGCTGCTCCGGGGTGGCGCGCTTGAGCAGGAAGCCGTCCGCCCCGGCGTCGAGCGCGTCGTCGACGACCTCGTCGAGGTCGAAGGTGGTGAGCACGAGGACCCGCGGGCGTCGCGGCCAGGACACGATCTCCCGGGTGGCGGCGACGCCGTCGACCCGGGGCATCCGGACGTCCATGAGCACCACGTCGGGCCGCAGCGCCCGGGCGCGGTCGACCGCCTCCCGGCCGTCGGCCGCCTCCCCGACGACGGTCAGGTCGTCCTCGGCGTCGAGGAGCGCGCGCAGGCCGCTGCGCACCAGCCGGTCGTCGTCGGCCAGCAGCACGCGGATCACGCCGGCACCCCCGTCCCGGCCGGCAGCACCGCGTGCACGCGGAACCCGCCCTCCACCGGGCCGGCCTCCAGCTCGCCGCCCTCGAGCCGGGCCCGCTCGCGCATGTTGACCAGCCCGCGTCCCGGGACCGGGTCGGGCAGGTCGCGCCCCTCGTTGGTGACGTCGAGCAGCACCCGGTCGGCCACCCGCGAGACCTCCACCCGGATCGGGCCGGAGGGGGTGTGCCGGACGGCGTTGGTCAGGGCCTCCTGCACGATCCGGTACAGCGCCCGCGCGGCGCCCGCGGACAGCGGCCCGCCGTCGGTGTGCAGCTCGACCGGGCGGCCGGTCGCCCGGATCCGGTCGGCGAGCTCCTCCAGGTCGGCCACGGTCGGGGCGAACGGTCCCGCCCCCGCCCGGCGCTCCAGCGGCTGCAGCACGCGCAGCAGCCGGTCGAGCTCGTCGAGCGCGGAGCGCCCGGCGGACTCGACGGACCCCAGCGCCTCGCGGGCGAAGGCCGGGTTGTCGTCGAACACCCGCCGTCCCACCCCGGCCTGCATGACCATGACGTTCACCGTGTGCCCGAGGGAGTCGTGCAGCTCGCGGGCCAGCCGCCCGCGCTCCTGCAGCAGCAGCCGCTCGGCCGCGAGCGCCTGCGCCCGGCTCTCCGCCGCCTCCCGGGCGCCGGCGGCCGCCGCCAGGGCGCGCCGCCGGCTGAGCTCGCCGGCGACCACGGCGACCAGCGAGGTCATCCCGATGTCGGGCAGGGCGGCGAGGGAGTCGACGCGGTCCAGGGTCACGTACCCGGCGGCGCCCAGGACGGCGACCGCGCCGGCCGCCAGGCGCAGCCGCCGCCCGCCGACGGCGAAGCAGGTGAACAGCGCGATCCAGGCCGGCCAGGGCAGGTAGCCGATGGCGTACCCGGCCGCCGCGTTGACCACCACGACCGTGTCGGCGGCGACGAGCGACGCAAGCGGCGCGGCCTGCCGCCACAGCAGGGTCAGCGGCCCGGCCGCGGCCAGCGCGACGGCCGCGGCGTCCACCGGCCGGTAGGGCGGGCCCGCCGGCACCGCGAGGGTGACGGTGACCGTGGCGAGGACCAGGACGCCGGCGAGCGCCGCGTCCGTGCGGCTCACGGCGCCGGTCCCGGGCGCGGGGGAGGTGGACGGCGACACCTCCCATCGTCCCGCCGGCGGGCGGCCCGGGGGAGACCCGCGCGGGCCGTCCGGCTCCCTCGCGCGAGGGAGCCGCGGTCCCCCACCGGGGCGCCCGCCGCGCGCCGCGGACCACTCCCGCGGGACCGCACGGGACCCGCGCGGGGCTCGTGGCGGGCAGCGCGGCGGCGCCACGCTCGGGCACCGCGGCGCCGCGGGAGCGCGACGCCCTTCCTCCTGGAGGTGCCCCGTGACCGACGTCCGACAGCCCACGTGGACCCCACCCGGCCGGGCCAGCCGTGCCGGACGGGCGGCCGCGCTCGTCCTCGGCGTGCTGCTCCTGCTGCCCGGCCTGGCCCTGGGGGCCGCGGGGGGAGTGCTGCTGTGGGCCGACGCGCACCGCTCCGGCGGCTTCGTCACCAGCCCCGAGGAGCGCTTCACGTCGCCCGGTGCCGCCCTGGTCAGCGACCGGATCGACCTGCGGGCCGGCCCCGACTGGCTGCCGGTCGGCTCGGCCCTGGGCACCGCCCGGCTCGAGGTCACCCCGGAGACGGCCGAGGAGGTCTTCGTCGGGATCGCGCCGGCCGCGGACGCGCGGGCCTACCTCGACGGCGTCCGGCGGACCGCCGTCGACGGGCTCGGCTTCGACGGCCCGGCCGACGCCGAGGACGAGATCCCCGGCGGCCCGCCGCCCGGGCCGCCCGGGGACCAGGACTTCTGGACCGTGCAGGTCTCCGGCACCGGACCGCAGCAGCTGACCTGGGACCCCGCCGACGGCGACTGGGTGTTCGTGGTGATGGACGCCGACGGCTCCCCCGGGGTCGACGTGCGCGCCCGGATCGGCGCCGAGCTGCCCGCGCTCACCGGCATCGGGTGGGCCGTCGTCGCCGCCGGCCTGGTCGTGAGCCTGCTGGCCGTGCTGCTCCTGCGCCCGGCGCTCGTCCGCCCGGTCGAGGACTGGCCGGCCGCGCGCCCGCGCCCCGTCGGCGACTGAGCGGTCCGGCGGGCCCCTCACCGGGGGCCCGCCGGCACCCGCGCGGGGACGTGTACAGTGGGGTCACCGACGCGGGGTGGAGCAGCTCGGTAGCTCGCTGGGCTCATAACCCAGAGGTCACAGGTTCGAATCCTGTCCCCGCTACCACCGCACGAGGGCCCCGGAGCACACGCTCCGGGGCGCTCGTCGTCTCCGCGGCCGGAACAGGGCGCCGCCGCGGACGGTTGGCCCGCACATGGAGCCCACCGTGCACGACGCCCCCGACGCCGAGCGCTACGAGATCCGCGACGGCGACCGCCTGCTGGGCCTGGCCGCCTACCGGCGCCGCGGCGACGAGGTGGTGTTCACCCACACCGAGGTCGACCCGCACGCCGAGGGCTCGGGGCTGGGCGGCACGCTGGTCCGCGGCGCCCTCGACGACGTCCGGTCCCGGGGGCTGCGCGCGGTGCCGCACTGCTCCTTCGTCCGCGGCTGGATCGACCGCCACCCCGAGTACCGGGACCTCGTCGCGCACGACTCCTGACCGGCGGACGGCGTCGGAGGGTGACCCGCCCGACGCGCCCGGATGTGTTGCCTGCCACAGGGGCGTCTCTCTAGCGTGCGGTCAACGGTGACCGTTTCGACGAGGGAGTCGTCCGTGACCATCTCAGCCGTGCCCCCGGCCGAGCCCGCCGACGTCGACATGGGCACCGTCGACCTGTCCGACCGGGACTGGTGGACGACGCCGCCGGGCTACCGGCACGCGGCCTTCGACCGGCTGCGCCAGGAGCGCCCGTTCGCCTTCTTCGCCGAGCCCGAGATCCCCGGCATCCCGGCCGGCCCGGGGTACCACGCGGTCACCCGCTACGCCGACCTCGAGGCGATCAGCTCGCAGCCGGCGCTGTTCTGCTCCGGCCGGGGCGCGGTGTCCATGCAGGACATGCCCTCCGAGCTCAACGAGTTCTACGGCTCGCTGATCAGCATGGACGACCCCCGGCACGCCAAGATCCGCCGGATCGTCTCGAAGACGTTCACCCCGCGGATGCTCGAGCGGACGCTGGACTCCGTGCGCGCCGTCGTCGACGACGTGCTGGCCCGCGCCCGGGCGACGGCGGCGGCGGACGGCGGGGCGATCGACGTCGTCGCCGACATCGCCGCGCCGATCCCGCTGCGGGTCATCTGCGACATGATGGGCGTCCCGGAGGAGGACCGGCCCGCGGTGCTGGCGCACTCCAACGTCATCCTCTCCGGCGGCGACCCGGAGCTCATCGAGAACGACGACCCGCTGACCGCCTTCCTCACCGCCGGCATGGAGCTGGCCGCGCTCATGGAGCGGCTGGCCGGCGAGCGGGTGACGCAGCCGCGCGAGGACCTGACCACCGCCCTGGTCACCACCGAGGTCGACGGCGAGAAGCTGTCGCACCAGGAGATCGCGTCGTTCTTCATCCTGCTGCTGGTGGCGGGCAACGAGACCACCCGCAACGCCATCTCCCAGGGCCTGCTCGCGCTGTCGGAGCACCCCGACCAGTGGGCGCGGTGGGCGGCCGACCCCGCGCTGGACCGCACCGGCGTCGAGGAGGTGGTCCGCTGGGTCAGCCCGGTCACCTGGATGCGGCGCACCGCCACCCAGGACGGCGAGATCGGTGGGCACCGCTTCACCGCGGGGGAGAAGTTCCTGCTGTTCTACGCCGCGGCCAACCGCGACCCCGAGGTCTTCGCCGACCCGCAGCGCTTCGACGTCGGCCGCGACCCCAACCCGCACGTCGGCTTCGGGTCCAAGGGGCCGCACTTCTGCCTGGGCGCGCACCTGGCCCGCCGCGAGCTGCAGGTGACCTTCCGCGCGGTGTTCGACCAGCTGCCCGACCTCGAGGTCACCGGCCCGCCGGACCGGCTGGCGTCGTCGTTCGTCAACGGCCTCAAGCGGCTGCCGGCGCGGCTGGGCGGGGAGCGCTGATGCGGGTCACCGCCGACCGGGAGGTGTGCGTGGGCTCGGGACAGTGCGAGCTGCTGGCCCCCGACGTGTTCGAGGTCGACGACGACGGCGCCGTCCGGGTGCTGCAGGAGCACCCCGACGACGCCGCCGCGGCCCGCGACGCGGTGTCCCAGTGCCCGACCGGGGCCCTCGCGCTGGTCGAGTAGCTCAGCCCAGCGCCTGCGCCAGGTCGGCGAGCAGGTCGTCGGCGTCCTCGATGCCCACCGACAGCCGCACCAGGTCGCCGGGCACCTCCAGCGGCGAGCCGGCCGCGCTGGCGTGGGTCATGCGATGCGGGTGCTCGATGAGCGACTCCACCCCGCCCAGGGACTCCGCCAGCGTGAACAGCCGCGCCCGCTCGCAGACCCGCAGCGCCGCGTCCTCGCCGGCGGCCAGGCGGAACGACAGCATCCCGCCGAAGCCGGACATCTGCTTGGCGGCGATGTCGTGACCGGGGTGGTCGGGCAGGCCCGGGTAGAGCACGGAGGACACCGCCGGGTGCTCCGACAGGTACTCGGCGATCCGCGCCGCGTTGGCCTGGTGCCGCTCCATGCGCACGCCGAGGGTCTTGATGCCGCGCAGGACCAGCCAGTCCGACAGCGGGCCGGAGACCGCCCCCATCGCGTTCTGGCTGAAGACCAGCTCCGCGGCGAGCTCCTCGTCCCGCACCACCAGCGCCCCGCCGACGACGTCGGAGTGCCCGCCGAGGTACTTCGTCGTCGAGTGCACGACGACGTCGGCGCCGAGGGTCAGCGGCCGCTGCAGGTAGGGCGAGGCGAAGGTGTTGTCGACGACGAGCAGCGCGCCGGCCTCGTGCGCGATCTCGGCGGTCAGGGCGATGTCGGCGACGTTGAGCAGCGGGTTGGTCGGCGTCTCGCACCACACGACCCGCGTCGAGCCGGGCCGGATGGCGGCGCGCAGCGCGTCGGGGTCGTTGAGGTCGGCCGGCGTGTGCTCGACGCCCCAGCGGGAGACGACCTTGGAGATCAGCCGGAACGTGCCGCCGTAGGCGTCGCCGCCGAGGACGACGTGGCTGCCCGGCCGGCACACGGTGCGCAGCAGGGTGTCCTCGGCGGCCAGGCCGGAGGCGAACGCCAGGCCCGCGGTGCCCTCCTCGAGGGAGGCCAGCAGGTCCTGCAGCGCGTCGCGGGTCGGGTTGGCGCTGCGGGCGTACTCGTAGCCGTTGCGCAGCCCGCCGACGCCGTCCTGCTTGAAGGTGGTGGCCAGGTGCAGCGGGACGACGACCGCGCCGGTGGCCGGGTCGGGGTCCTGCCCGGCGTGGATGGCGCGGGTGTCGAAGCCGGAGAACTCGCTCACCGGGTCACCCCCGCCAGGTGGCCGAGCACGTCCTGCCGGGTGACGACGCCCGCGGGCTTGCCGTCGACGTGCACGATCAGCGCGTCGGCCTCGCCGAACTCCGCCACCGCGGCGCTGACCGGCTCGCCGGAGCCGATGATCGGCAGCGGTGCGGACATGTGCCTCTCCACCCGGTCCGACAGCGACGCACGGCCGGCGAACAGCGCGTCGAGCAGCACCTTCTCGTCGACGGAGCCGACCACCTCGCCGGCGGTGACCGGCGGCTCGGCCTTGACGACGGGCATCTGGCTGACGCCGTACTCGCGCAGGATGTCGATGGCGTCGCGGACCGTCTCGTTGGGGTGGGTGTGCACGAGGACGGGCGTGGCGCCGGCCCCGTCCCGTGACTTGGCCTGGAGCAGCTCGCCCACCGTCTCGCCACCGGTGGTGACGTCGAGGAAACCGTAGTCGGCCATCCACTGGTCGTTGAAGATCTTGTTGAGGTAGCCGCGGCCGCCGTCGGGCAGCAGCACCACCACGACGTCGTCCTTCGTCAGCTTCTCGGCCGCGCGCAGCGCGCCGGCGACGGCCATCCCGCAGGAGCCGCCCACCAGCAGGCCCTCCTCGCGGGCCAGCCGGCGGGTCATGTGGAAGGAGTCGGCGTCGGACACCGGGACGATCTCGTCGGCGATCCCGCGGTCGTAGGCGTCGGGCCAGAAGTCCTCGCCGACGCCCTCGACCAGGTAGGGCCGGCCGGTGCCGCCGGAGTACACCGAACCCTCCGGGTCGACGCCGACGACGCGGACGCGGCCGTCGGAGGCCTCCTTGAGGTAGCGGCCGATGCCGCTGATGGTGCCGCCGGTGCCGACGCCGGTGACGAAGCAGGTCACCCGGCCCTCGGTCTGCTCCCAGATCTCCGGGCCGGTGGTCTCGTAGTGCGAGCGCGGGTTGGCCGGGTTGGCGTACTGGTCGGGCTTCCAGCCGCCGGGGGTCTCGCGGGCCAGCCGGTCGGAGACCGAGTAGTAGGAGCGCGGGTCGGCCGGGTCGACGGCGGTGGGGCAGACGTGCACCTCCGCGCCGTACGCCCGCAGCACGTTGATCTTGTCCTGGCTGACCTTGTCGGGGCAGACGAACACGCACCGGTACCCGCGCTGCTGGGCGACCAGCGCCAGCCCGATGCCGGTGTTGCCGCTGGTGGGCTCGACGATCGTCCCGCCGGGCTTGAGCTCACCGCTGGCCTCGGCGTCGTCGACCATGCGCACGGCGATCCGGTCCTTCACCGAGCCGCCGGGGTTGAGGTACTCGACCTTGGCCAGCACCAGGGGCGCGTCCGGTCCGAGGTCGCGGGTCACCCGCGACAGCCGGACCAGCGGCGTGCCCCCGATCAGGTCGACGACGGACTCGGCGTACTGCACTCGGACCTCCTCGGCGGCGCCCCGGGCGGGCGCTCGCCTCTCCATCCCACCACCCGGGACGGGTGCGGGCGCGCGCGCCGGTCCCCGGTCACCCGGGGGACGGCGCCGCGGGTGTCGGCGCGCGGGGAGGCGGGCAGGGCAGCGGCATGACCGACGCGATCCCCGCCGCCGCGCTGACCGGCGGCGGCGCCATGCCGCTGCTCGGGTTCGGCACCTGGCAGATGACCGGTGCGACCTGCTACGACGCCGTCCGGACCGCGCTGGACGCCGGCTACCGGCACCTGGACACCGCGACGATGTACCGCAACGAGGCCGAGGTGGGCCGGGCGCTGCGCGACTCCGGCGTCGACCGCGACGAGGTCTTCGTCACCACCAAGCTGCCGCCCCGCGAGGCCGGCCGCGCCGAGCGGACGCTGACCGCGTCGCTGGGCGCGCTCGGGCTCGACGCGGTCGACCTGTGGCTGGTGCACTGGCCGCCCGGCGGCGCGGGGGAGGACCTGTGGGAGCGCTTCGTCGCCGCACGTGAGGCCGGGCGGGCCCGGGCGATCGGGGTGAGCAACTACTCGCTGCAGCAGGTCGACCGGCTGACCGCGGCCACCGGGGTGACGCCGCGGGTGAACCAGGTCAACTGGGCGCCGGCGCTGTTCGACGCCGCCGTCGAGACCGGCCACCGCGAGCGCGGCGTCGTCCTGGAGGGCTACAGCCCGTTCAAGAACACCGACCTGCGCGACCCGGTGCTGCGCGAGGTCGCCGACGCGCACGGCGTCACCCCGGCGCAGGTGGTGCTGCGCTGGCACGTCGAGCACGGCGTCGTCGTCATCCCCAAGTCGGCCACGCCCGAGCGGATCCGGGCCAACCTCGAGATCGGGGGGTTCTCCCTGACCGCCGACGAGGTGGCCCGCGTCGACGGCCTCTCGCGGCGCTGAGCCGGTCAGGACCGCGGGGCCACCGGCGTCCGGGGCTCGCCGGCCAGCGCGCGGCGGACGTCGACCATCGGCGCCACCATCCCCGTCGTCGGTCGGCGGACCGGGGTCGGGTTCGGCGTGGCGGTGCGGCGGCGCCGGGATCGGCGGGAGCGCAGCGCGGTCAGCAGGTCGAGGAGGGCCAGCGCCGAGGCGCCGACGACGACGTTGCCCAGCCGCCGCTGCCGCTCGCCGCTGCGGTTGCCGAGGGCGATGCCCAGGGCGGTGAGGTCGACGACGTCGCCGGCCACGCGCGTCCAGGCCCAGCCGGGGCGCCCGGCGAGCAGCCCCGCGGCGTGCGCGAGCTCGCGGGCGCCGACGGCGGTGACCACCGGCAGCGCGACGGGGGAGTCGTCGACCCCGGCGAACCGGGCCACCTCCCGGGGCGAGACGAGCATCGCGGTGCCCAGACCCAGGCTGGCCAGGCCGAGCAGGCGGCCCGTGCGGCGGGGGGCGGATCGGGCGGTCATGGGTCCTCCCGGGGTCGGTGCCCGGGGCGGCTACCCGGGGCAGCGACCGGGAAACGGCGGCGGGACGGCCGTGGGACGGCGGCGGGACGGCCGCTGGCGGACCGGGCGACGGCGGGGCGAGGATGCGGGCATGACCTCCCCCTCCGCCGGCACCCGCACGCTCGGCCGGGACGGCCTGGTCGTCTCCGCCCTCGGCCTGGGCTGCATGGGGATGAGCCAGATGTACGGCACCGCCGACCGCGACGAGTCGATCGCGACGGTCCACCGGGCGCTCGACCTCGGGATCACCTTCCTCGACACCGCCGACGTCTACGGGGACGGGCACAACGAGGAGCTGGTCGGCGAGGCGATCCGCGGCCGCCGCGACGAGGTCCAGCTGGCGACGAAGTTCTCGCTGCGGCGCAACGACCGCGGGGGCATGGACATCGACGGCCGGCCGGAGAACGTGCGGGCCTGCGCCGAGGCGAGCCTGCGCCGGCTGCGGGTCGACGTGATCGACCTGTACTACCAGCACCGGGTCGACCCGCGGGTGCCGATCGAGGACACGGTCGGGGCGATGGCGGAGCTGGTGGCGCAGGGCAAGGTCCGGTTCCTGGGGCTGTCGGAGGCCTCGGCCGCCTCGGTCCGCCGCGCGGTCGCCGTCCACCCCGTCGCGGCGCTGCAGAGCGAGTGGTCGCTGTGGACCCGCGACGTCGAGGCGGAGGTGCTCGGCGTCGCCCGCGAGCACGGCATCGGCGTCGTCCCGTTCAGCCCGCTCGGCCGCGGCTTCCTCACCGGCGCCATCCGCGGCCCGGAGGACTTCGCCGACGACGACTGGCGCCGCGGCCACCCCCGCTTCACCGGGGAGGCGTTCGCGGCCAACCTGCGGCTGGTCGACGCCGTCCAGGCGATGGCCGAGGAGAAGGGGTGCACGCCCGGGCAGCTGGCGCTGGCCTGGGTGCTCGCGCAGGGCGAGGACGTCGTGCCGATCCCCGGCACCAAGCGCCGGCCGTACCTGGAGGAGAACGCCGGCGCGCTGGCCGTCGCGCTGTCGGCCGGCGACCTGGCCAGGCTCGGGGAGATCGCCCCACCCGGCGTCGCGGTCGGCGGCCGCTACGTCGACTCCTCCTACGCCTACGGCGACAGCCCGGAGCGGGGCGCCGCGTGACCGCGACGACCACCGCCGTGACCACCACCGCGCCCCGGCGGGTGCCCGGTGCCGACGGCGTCGCGGTGGCGGTGCACCGGTGGGGGACCCCGGGCGCGCTCCCGCCGGTCTACCTGCAGCACGGCTTCGTCGCCGACACCCGGCTCAACTGGGTCGGCACCGGCACGGTCGCGGCGCTGCTGGCGGCCGGGCGCGAGGTCGTCGGGATCGACGCCCGCGGGCACGGCCGGTCGGACAAGCCGCACGACCCCGCCGCCTACGGCGAGCTCCGCATGGCCGGCGACCTGCGGGGGGTGGCCGACGCGCTCGGCCACGACGCCTTCGACCTGGCCGGGTACTCGATGGGCGCGACGGTCGCGGTGCTGGTCGCCGCCGCCGACCGGAGGGTGCGCCGGCTGGTGGTCGGCGGCGCCGGCGCGGCGCTCGTCGAGCCCGGCGGTGCGCAGCGGCACCGGGTCCTCATGGAGGAGCTGGCCGCCGCGCTCGAGGCGGCCGACGTCGCCGACGTGCGCGACCCGGCCACCGTCCTCTTCCGCCGGATGGCCGACGCCCTCGCCGCCGACCGGATGGCCCTGGCCGCGCACGCCCGGGCGGTGCACACCCGCGACGCGGACCTCGCGGCGATCACCGCGCCCACGCTGGTCCTCGCCGGCGACGCCGACCCGCTGGCGGCCCGCCCCGAGGTGCTGGCCGGGGCCATCCCCGGTGCCCGGGTCACCGTCGTCCCCGGCGACCACTCCACCGTGCTCCGGGCGCCGGCCTTCGCCGCGGCGCTGGTGGCCTTCCTGGGGGAGTCGTGAGCGGGGGAGCCGGGCGGGTGCTGGTGGCGGTGTTCGACTCGCCGGTGGCCGCGGTGCTGCTGCGGTGGGCGCCGGAGCTCGGCTTCCGCACCGTGCTGCTCGACCCCGACCCCGCCCGCGGTGCCGGGGTCACCGGGCTGGCCGACCTGACGGAGGACCTGTCCGACGCCGACGTCGTCGTCACCGACCACCACCGGCCCGAGCTCGGCGAGGTGCTGCGCGACGCGCTGGCCCGGCGGGTGCGCTGGGTCGGGGTGATGGGCAACCCGCGGCACGAGGGTCCGCACGTGGCCGCGCTGGCCGCCCTCGGCGTCCCGCCGGAGGAGGTGGCGCGGGTGCACCGGCCGATCGGCCTGGACATCGGCTCCCGCACCCCGGCGGAGATCGCGCTGAGCACGCTGGCCGGGCTGCTCGCCGACCGCAACGGCCGCAGCGGCGGAGCCGCCCACCGCCCGCGGTGAGCGCCGTCCTGCTCGGCGCGGACCTGGGGACGAGCGGGCTCAAGCTGGTCGCGCTGGGCGAGGACGGCCGGCTCGTCGCGGAGGCGGAGGCCGGCTACCCGGTCGAGCAGCCGCACGAGGGCTGGGCCGAGTGCGCCGTCGGCACCTGGCGGGCGGCGTTCGACGACGCGCTGGCCCGGCTGCTGCCGCTGCTCGGGGGCCGCCCGGTGGCCGGGCTGGGGCTGGCCGGGCAGATGCACGGCACCGTCCTGGTCGACGACGGCGGGACCGCGCTGGCGCCCGCGGTGCTGTGGCCCGACCGGCGGGCCACCGCGGAGGTCGCCCGCTGGCGGGGGATGCCGGCCGCCGACCGGGCGGCGCTGGCCAACCCGCTCGTCCCCGGGATGACCGGTCCGGTGCTCGCCTGGCTCGCCGCCCACCGGCCGGACCTGGTCGGGCGCGCGGCCGCCGTCGTGCTGCCCAAGGACGCGCTGCGGGCCACCCTGCTGCCCGGCGCCGACCCGCGGGTCACCGACCGCAGCGACGCCTCGGCGACGCTGCTGTGGGACGTCGTCGCCGACGGCTGGTCCGACGCCGCCCGGGCCGCGGCGGGCGTGCCGGCGTCGCTGCTGCCCGTGGTGCGCCCGTCGGCGGGGATCGCGGGTACCGCCGTGCTCGGGGGTGCCGAGGTGCCGGTCGTCGTCGGGGGTGCCGACACGCCCCTGGCGATGCTGGCGGCCGGCTCCGGCGGGGCGCTGCAGGTCAACCTCGGTACCGGTGCGCAGGTGCTGCGCCCCGGCTGGACGCCGGTGCCGGCCGACGACCCGCCCGTGCACGGCTACGCCGACACCGGCGACGGCTGGTACGCGATGGCGGCGCTGCAGAACGGCGGCTCGGCGTGGACGTGGGTCGCGGGCGTGCTCGGGGTGGCGCCCGCGGAGCTGTTCGACCTCGCCGCGACCGCGCGGCCCGGTGCCGGGGGAGCGGTGTTCCGGCCGTTCCTCACCGGCGAGCGCGGCGGCGTCGCCGGCCCCGACGACCGCGCCGGGTGGACCGGCCTGTCCGCCGGGACCACCCGCGCCGACCTCGCCCGCGCCGCCGTCGAGGGGGTGCTCTCGGCCGTGGCCGCCGCCGCCGGACTGCTCGGCGGGGCGCCGCGCGGGCCGGTGGTCCTCACCGGCGGCGGGGGACGGGTGCCGCTGGTCCGGCAGCTCCTGGCCGACTCACTCGACCGGCCGGTGGTCTACCTGCCGCTGCGCAGCGCGTCGGCCGTCGGCGCCGCGGTGCTGGCCGGGCGCGGCGTCGGCCGGCCGGTCGAGCCGCAGCGGACGCCGTCGCCGCCGGTGACGCCGCGGGCCTGACCCTCCCTGCGGAACGGTGCCGGTCGGACGGCCGTTGACCGGGACGAGGGGCCCCGCACGGGGCCCGGCGAGAGGAGGCGCACGACATGGCGTCGGTGTTCGACAAGGTGGCCCAGTTCGCCCGCAGCCCGAAGGGCCAGCAGGCGCTGCGGCAGGTGTCCGACAAGGCCCAGCGGATGGCCAAGGACCCCAAGACCAAGGCCCGGATCGACGACGCCCGCCGCCGGTTCTCCGGCGGCCGCGGCACCGGCAGCGGCGGCGGGACCACCCCCACGGTCTGAGGAAGGACCCCCTTGCCCCCCGCCGCTCGCGAGCTCGCGGCGGGACCCTGCAGGGGGGCCACCCTCGTCCGTCGCTAGGCCGGGTCGGGCAGCCGCAGGTGAGACAGCGCGGCGTCGTGCAGCGCGCCGTTGGTCGCGAGCGCACTGCCCCCGGCCGGCCCGGGGACGCCGGACAGGTCGGTGAACCGGCCGCCGGCCTCGCGGACGATGACGTCGAGGGCAGCGAGGTCCCACAGCGACACCTCGGGCTCGCAGGCGACGTCGACCGCGCCCTCCGCGAGCAGCACGTAGCTCCAGAAGTCGCCGTAGGCCCGGGTGCGCCAGACCGACCGGGTGAGGTCGAGGAACCCGTCGAGCAGGCCGCGCTCCTCCCAGCCGGACAGGCTGGAGAACGACAGGCTCGCGTCACCGAGGTCGGAGACGCCCGAGACCCGGCAGCGGGTGGCCGACTCCAGCCGCCGGCCGGTCCAGGCGCCGACGTCCTTGGCCGCCCACCAGCGGCGGTTGAGCGCGGGCGCCGACACCAGGCCGACCACCGGCTCGTCGCCGTCGAACAGCGCGATCAGGGTGGCCCAGACCGGCACGCCGCGGATGAAGTTCTTCGTCCCGTCGATGGGGTCGAGCACCCACCGCCTGGGCCCGTGCCCGGTGACGCCGAACTCCTCGCCCAGGACGGCGTCGCGGGTGCGGGCCCGGGAGAGGGTGATCCGCAGCTGCTCCTCGACGGCGCGGTCGGCGTCGGTGACCGGCGTCAGGTCGGGCTTGGTCTCGACGGTGAGGTCGAGCGCCCGGAAGCGGTCCATGCTCAGCGAGTCCGCCTGGTCGGCGAGCACGTGCGCGAGGTGCATGTCCCCCGTGTAGTCCCGGCCCGGTGTCATGGGCACCGAACCTAGCGGGGCGTCAGTCGAAGACCGCGGCGCTCACGCCGCTGGGCCCCTCGTACTCGCGGTCGTCGATCTTCTGCAGCGCCTCGACCACGTCCTTGCCGCCGCCCTTGGCGTGCTCGAGGATCTGCTCCTTCGTGGCCGGGTAGTCGATGCCCTTGAGGGCCTTCTGGATGTCGATGGGGCTCACCATGCCGGTCGGCCTACCCCCGCCCCGCTACTCCGATGCGCGGATACCGTCCTGGGGGTGCAGGCGACGACGATCGTGGGGCTGCTGGCCGACCCCACCCGGCTCAAGGTGGTGGCCGCGCTCGCCCTGGGGGCCGGGACGATCGAGGAGGTCGCCGTCGCCGGCGGCCTGCCGCTGAAGGACGTCGCGCTGGCCGCCCGCCGGCTGGCCCGCGCCGGGCTGGTGCGCCGCGACGGCCACGCCCTCGAGCTGCTCACCGAGCGCTTCGGTGCCGCGGCCCGGGCCGCGGCCGAGGCCGCCCCGCCACCGGAGCCGCTGTCGGACGACCCCGCCGAGTCCGCCGTCCTCGCCTCCTTCATCCGCGACGGGCGGCTGACGACGATCCCCGCGCAGCGCAGCAAGCGCCGGGTGGTGCTCGAGCACGTGGTGCGGGTGTTCGACGTCGGCGTCCGCTACCCCGAGCGCGAGGTCAACGCCCTGCTCGCCGTGTGGCACCCCGACACCGCCGCGCTGCGCCGCTACCTGGTCGACGAGGGGCTGCTCTCCCGCGAGGCCGGGCTGTACTGGCGCACCGGCGGTCCGGTCGACCTCGACGGGTAGTCCTCCCGCCGGCAGTCGTGCTCTGCCCCCCGGTGCGGGGCAGAGCACGAGTGTCCGGCCGAGCAGGTCCTGGTCCTGGACAGCTCGTGCTCTGCACACACCTGTGTGCAGAGCACGACCACTCGCACGACAGGTGTCCGGCTGCCGGGCCACACTGCCGGTCGTGCCCGACGCCGACGCCTTCCGCGCGCTCGCCCGCTCCTCGCCGGAGCGGTGGACGACGCTGCGCTTCACCGAGCGCCGGCGCCACGGGTGGGCGTGGTCCGAGCCGGTCCGCGCGTGGCTGCGCCGGCCCGACCTGCTGCGCGTGGAGGACGCCACCGGCCGGCTGCTGCAGGTGGTGCGGGAGGTCGGTGCGGACCACGACCCGATGTGGCAGGACTACCGCTGGGTGGCCGAGCTGCGCCCGCTGGAGCTGGCCGACGGCCTCGATCCCGACACCCGGGAGCCCGCGGTGGGGACGGCGGTCGAGGTCGACGGGCTGCGCGAGGTCGAGCACGCCGGCCGCGCGGCGTGGGAGGCGCTCGTCGTGCCGACCGGCCGGTACGAGCCGCGCTGCGGCTGCTGCCCCCTGCTGCGCAGCCGGAGGATCGACGAGCTCGAGTGGGGCAGCGTCGAGGACGTCGTCGAGTACCCCTCCGTGCACCTGGTCCGGCTCGACGTGGCGACCGGGGTCTGCGTGTGGGCCGAGCCCCTCGACGGCACCTACGCCGGTGAGACGCACGACCTGCGCATCGAGGCGGTCGACGAGCGCATGCCCGACGACCTCTTCTCCCGGGCGCGGCGCCAGGGTGCGGTCTAGCCCAGCCGGACCGTCCCGTCGGGGCCGACCGACCAGCCGGGGTTGTGCGCGACCTCCCAGACCACACCGTTCGGGTCGCGCACCAGCGCGTGGAAGACGCCGCCGAACGCGCCCTCCTCGGGGGCGGTGAGCACCGTGCCGCCGGCCGCGGCCATCCGGTCGGTGAGCGCGACGACGGCGTCCCGGTCGGCCACGTTGTGCGCCAGCGTCACGCCCGACACCTCGGGGCGCGCCGGGCCGGTGCCGAGGTCGCGGGCGAAGCTCCCCGCCTCGAAGAAGGCCAGCACCGTCCCGGGCGCGATCTGGAAGAAGACGATCTCGCCCGGGACGTCGAGCAGCGGCGTCCACCCGAGCCCGTCGGCGTAGAAGCGCCGCACGGCGTCGAGGTCGGCGGTGGCCAGGGTGACGACGTGGACCTGCTGCTCCATGGAGACCTCCGTCAGTAGCCGGGGCCGAGCTGGCCGACGGCGTCGAGCAGCCGCCGGACGCTGGCCAGCCGCTCGGCGCGGCCGGGTGGTCCGGCCGCCGCCCAGGCGTCCAGCGCGCAGTCGGGGTCGTCGGCGGAGTGCCCGCACCCGGGCGGGCAGTCGACGGCGGCCTGGGCCAGGTCGTCGAAGGCGGCGACGACGTCGTCGGCGGTGACGTGCGCCAGGCCGAACGAGCGGATGCCGGGGGTGTCGATGACCGTGCCGCCGCCGGGCAGGTCGAACAGCACCGCCGACGACGAGGTGTGCCGCCCCTTGCCCACCTTGCTGACGTCGCCGGTGGCCCGGTCGGCGGCGGGCACCAGCCGGTTGACCAGCGTCGACTTGCCCACGCCGGACTGGCCGACGAACACGCTGGTGCGCCCGCCGATGCGGTCGAGCAGCGGGTCCAGCGGCGCCTCGCGCGACATCGGCACCGCGTCGACGCCGAGTCCCGCGTAGCGGTCCAGCAGCGGCTGCGGGCTGGCCAGGTCGGTCTTGGTCAGGCAGAACAGCGGCTCCAGGCCACCGGCGTAGGCGGCGACCAGGCAGCGGTCGAGGAACCCCAGCGCCGGGTCGGGGTCGGTCACCGAGGTGACCACGACGAGCAGCTCGGCGTTGGCGACGACCACCCGCTCGGTGGGGTCGGTGTCGTCGGCGGTGCGCCGCAGCGACGTCGTCCGGTCCTCGATGACGACGATCCGGGCGAGCGTGTCGGGCCGGCCGGTGGTGTCGCCGACCAGCCGCACCCGGTCCCCGACGACGACGCCGTGCCGGCCGAGCTCGCGGGCGCGCATCGCGGTCACCTCGGCCGTGCCGCCGCCGGGCTCCTCGACCCGCACGGTCATCCGCCCGCGGTCGACCGCGGTCACCAGCCCGGGGACGGCGTCGGCGTGGGCCGGGCGGGTGCGCGTGCGGGGCCGGGAGCCGCGCCGGTTGGGCCGGACCCGGACGTCGTCCTCGTCCGACCGGCTGTCGTGCCGGCGGCTCAGGAGCCCGCTCCCGCCGTCGCGCCGGGCACCCCGGGTGCGCCGGTGCCGAGCATCCGGTCCCAGCGCTCGCGGAAGTCCGGCAGCGTCTTGGTCACCGCCTCCGGCCCCGAGACCGCCACCCCCTCGACGGCGAGGCCGAGGACGGCGGCGGCGTGCACCATGCGGTGGTCGGCGTAGGAGTCCACCAGCGCCGGGCGCCGCGCACCCGGCTCGACCACCAGCCCGTCGGGGAGCTGCTCGACCCGCGCGCCGACCGCGGAGAGCACCTCGTCGAGGGCCTGCAGCCGGTCGGTCTCGTGACCGCGCAGGTGCCCGATCCCGGTCAGCCGGGAGGTCCCGTCGGCCAGCGCGCACAGCGCGGCGAGCACCGGCGTCAGCTCGCCGACGTCCCCGAGGTCGGCCACCAGCGGTGCGACGCGGCCGGTGCCGGTCACGCGCAGCCCCTCGGGGGTGCGCTCGACCTCGGCGCCCATCGCGCCCAGCAGCCGGTCGAGCTGCGCCCCGGGCTGGGTCGTCACCGCCGGCCAGTCGGGCACGGTCACCCGCCCGCCGGTGACCAGGGCGGCGGCGAGGAAGGGCGCGGCGTTGGACAGGTCGGGCTCGACCACCCGGTCCCGCGGCGCGATCGGCCCGGGCAGGACGCGCCAGCCGCGCCCGGTGGCCGCCACGTCCACGCCGTGCTCGCCGAGCGCGGTCACGGTCATCTCCACGTGCGGCATCGACGGCACCCCGCCGGCCAGCGCGAGGTCGACCCCGTCGTCGAAGCGGGCGGCGGCGAGCAGCAGCCCGGAGACGATCTGGGAGGACCCGCTCGCGTCGACGGTCACCGCCCCGCCGCGCACCGCCCCGGTGCCGTGCACGGTGAACGGCGCCCGGCCGCGGCCGCCGTCGTCGACCCGCACGCCGAGGTCGCGCAGCGCGGCGAGCAGTCCGGCGTTGGGCCGCTCGCGCAGCCGCGGGTCGCCGTCGAGCCGGACCGGGCCGGTGGCCAGCGCCGCCACCGGCGGCAGGAAGCGCAGCACGGTGCCGGCCAGGCCGGCGTCGACCTCCGCCGGGCCGCGCAGTGCGGCCGGGGCGACCAGCCAGTCGTCCCCGTCCTCGTCGATGCGCACGCCGAGCGCACGCAGCCCGGCGGCCATGAGGTCGGTGTCGCGGGCCCGCAGCGGCCGCACCACCCGGCTCGGCCCGTCGGCCAGCGCGGCCAGCACCAGCGCCCGCGCGGTGAGGGACTTCGATCCCGGCAGCGGGACGACGGCGTCGACGGGTGCGCCGTGGTGCGGCGTCGTCCAGACCGAGCTCACGGGGCACCATCCTGCCCGGTCCGGACGACGCCGCCCACGCTCAGCCGCCGACGGGCTGCTGCGGCTTCTTCACCGGCACGGTGCGCACCAGCCGCCGGTTGGCGAACTCGAACACGGCCAGCTCGGAGAGCTCGCGGCCGTAGCCCGACCGCTTGATCCCGCCGAAGGGCAGCTCGGGGGAGGAGCCGGTGGGCTGGTTGATCCACACCATGCCGGCCTCCAGTCGCTCGGCCACCGCCCGGGCGCGGTCGAGGTCGCTGCTCATGACGGTGGCGCCCAGGCCGAAGTCGCTGTCGTTGGCCAGCGCGACCGCCTCGTCGGCGTCCTTGACCTTGTAGACGACGGCCGCGGGGCCGAACAGCTCCTCGCGGTAGGCGCGCATCTCCGGGGTGACGTCGGTCAGGATCGTCGCCTCGACGAAGGCGCCGTCGTGCTCGGGCCGCTTGCCGCCGGCGACGACGGTGGCGCCCTTGTCGATCGCGTCCTGGATCTGCGCGTGCAGGTCCTGCGCGGCCCGCTCGCTCGACAGCGGGGCCAACGACGTCGACGGGTCGGCCGGGTCGCCGGGGGAGAAGGTCGAGAAGGCCTGCTTGAGGCCCTCGACGAAGGGCTCGTAGAGCTCCTCGGTGACGATCAGCCGCTTGGAGGCGGTGCAGGCCTGGCCGGTGTTCTGCATCCGGCCCATGGTGGCGGCCCTGACGGTGGCGGCCATGTCGTCGGCGTCGAGCACGATGAAGGGGTCGCTGCCGCCGAGCTCGAGCACCGACTTCTTCAGGTACTTGCCCGCCAGGGCGCCGACGGCGCTGCCGGCCCGCTCGCTGCCGGTCAGCGTGACGCCCTGGATGCGGGGGTCGGCGATGACCTGCTCGACGTCGTCGATGCGCAGGAAGGTGTTGGTGAACACGCCCTCGGGAGCGCCGGCGTCGGTGAACAGCTGCTCGATGGCCACCGCGCACTGCGGGGTGATCTCGGCGTGCTTGAGGATGACGGTGTTGCCCAGCACCAGGTTCGGGCCGGCCACGCGGACCACCTGGTAGAAGGGGTAGTTCCACGGCTCGATGGCCAGCAGGACGCCGATCGGGCGGGTCTCGACCACCGCCTCGCCCTTGCCCATCAGCGGCGTGATCGGCTGGGGCTCGAGGAAGCCGGGGCCGTTGTCGGCGTAGTACTTGAGGATCATCGAGCACAGGTAGAGCTCGCCGGTGGCCTCCTCGCGCCGCTTGCCCATCTCGGTGGTGATGAGCCGCGCGAGGTCGTCCCGGCGCTCGTCCATGAGCTCGGCGGCCCGCCGGACGACGGCGGCGCGCTCCTCGATCGGGCGCTCCCGCCACTGCAGGTAGGCGGCGTGCGCCCGCTCGACGATGCCGTCGATCGCCTCGGTCGGGGTGAAGTCGAACTCCTCCTCCACCTGGCCGGTGAAGGGGTTGACCGTCGCGTAGCGGCGCTCGGCGGAGTCGCTGGCGGTCTTCGGCTGCTCGTGCGGTGGGTTCTGGGTCGCGGTCACGGCGTGATCCTCGTCTCTCGTCGTACGGGGCTCCACCCCGGCCTACCCGCCGCCGCCCGGGGCACTCGCACCGTCGGCACCCCCACCTAGAGTCGGCGGCGACGGGCCCGCCGTCCGGGCCCGACAGCAGCCGGGAGGACCAGCCGTGTGTGGTCGCTACGCCGCCAGCCGCCGTCCCGAGGACCTCGTGGTCGAGTTCGAGGCGGTCCCCGCCGAGGGCCAGGAGCCGCTCCGGGCCGACTTCAACGTCGCGCCGACCAAGGACGTCTACGTCGTGCGGCACAAGCGCGAGCGGGACGCCGAGGGCAGCCCGACCGGTGCCGGGCACCGGGAGTTGCGCGCCGTCCGGTGGGGCCTGGTGCCCTCCTGGGCCAAGGACGTCTCGGTGGGCAACCGGCTGCTCAACGCCCGGGTCGAGTCGCTGACCGAGAAGCCGGCCTTCCGCTCCGCGGCCCGCTCCCGGCGCTGCCTGGTGCCGGCCGACGGCTGGTACGAGTGGCAGAAGCGGCTCGACGCGCCGGCCAAGCAGCCGTTCTTCATCACCCCGGCCGACGGGTCGGTGCTGGCCATGGCCGGCCTCTACGAGGTGTGGGGCACGGGCGAGGACCGCCTCTACACCTGCACGGTCGTCACCGCGCCGGCCGTCGGTGCGCTCACCGAGATCCACGACCGGATGCCGCTGGTGCTGCCGCGCGAGCGCTGGGCCGACTGGCTCGACCCGGCCCGCGACGACGTCGAGGCGCTGGCCGAGCCGACCCCGCCGGAGGTGGTCGAGGCGCTGGAGCTGCGCCCGGTCGGCACCGCCGTGAACAACGTCCGCAACAACGGCGCCGAGCTGCTGACCCGGGTGGAGGGCACCAGCGCCCCCGCCGACCAGCCGGCGCTCTTCTGAGGAGTCCTGCCCTGAGCGAGCGCGCGCCCGCGACCCGGCCGGCCGAGCTGCCCCCCGACCCGCCCGTCCCCGCCGGCCCGCCCGGTGCCGCGCTGCCCGGTTGGGTGGCGGCGGGGGTGACCTTCCTGTCCTCCGGCGCGGTGCTCGTGCTCGAGATCGTGGGGCTGCGGCTGATCGCGCCCTACGTCGGCATCACCCTGCAGACCAACACCGCGATCATCGGGTTCGCGCTGGCCGCCATCGCCGTCGGCGCCTGGGCCGGCGGCGCCACCGCCGACCGCCGCGACCCCCGGCAGCTCATCGCGCCGCTGCTGGTCGCCGGCGGGGCGCTGGTGGTCGCGGTCCTGCCGCTGGTGCGCTTCACCGGGTCGCTGTTCACCGGGGCCGACGCCGGCAGCGTGCTGCTGCTGGCCGCCGTGGCGGTCGTGGTGCCGGCCGCGCTGCTGTCGGCGGTGCCGCCGATGGTCGTCAAGCTGCAGCTGGCCAGCCTGGCCGAGACCGGGTCGGTGGTCGGCAAGCTGTCGGGCATCGGCACGCTCGGCGGGATCGCGGCCACGTTCGGCACCGGCTTCCTGCTCATCGCGGTGTTCCCGAGCAGCGGCATCCTCGTGGGCACCGGGGTGGTCACCGTCGCCGCCGGCGTCGCCGTGTGGGTGCTGCTGCGCCGCCGGACGCCCGGCGGCGCGGGACGGCTGCCGACGGCGCTGCTGCTCGCCGTCGCCGGGTCGCTGCTGGCGGCGGTGGCGCCCACCCCGTGCGAGGCGGAGACCTCCTACCACTGCGCCCGCGTCGTGGCCGACCCCGAGCGGGAGACCGGCCGGGTGCTGCTGCTGGACACCCTGCGGCACAGCTACGTCGACCTCGCCGACCCCACGCACCTGGAGTTCGAGTACGTGCGCGCGATCGCCGCCGTCACCGACGTCGTCGCCCCGCCCGGGGAACCGCTGTCGGCGCTGCACCTGGGCGGCGGCGGGCTCACCGTGCCGCGCTACCTCGCCGAGGTGCGGCCCGGCACCACCAGCCGCGTGCTGGAGGTCGACCCGGGCGTCGTCGCGATCGACCGGGAGCAGCTGGGCCTGGAGACGTCGGAGGACCTGCAGGTGCGGGTCGGTGACGCCCGGGTCGGGCTGACCGCCGAGCCGGCGGGGGAGCGCGACCTCGTCGTCGGCGACGCCTTCGGCGGGCTGTCGGTGCCCTGGCAGCTGACCACCGTGGAGGCGCTGGAGCTGGTCGACCGGGCGCTCACCGACGACGGCGTCTACGTCGCCAACCTCATCGACCACCCGCCGCTGGGGTTCGTCCGCGCGGAGCTGGCCACGATGCGGCGGGTGTGGCCGCACGTGCTGCTGCTGGCGCGGGCGCCGGTGCTGGCGGGGGAGGACGGCGGCAACCTCGTCGCCGTCGCCGCGCACCGGCCGCTGGACGAGGCCGCCCTCGCCGGCGCGCTGCGCGCCCAGGACTCGCAGTGGCGGGTCGCCTCCGGCGCCGAGGTGGCCGCCTTCGCCGGGGACGCGCGGGTGCTCACCGACGACGCCGCGCCGGTCGACCAGCTGCTGACGCCCTACGGCACTCCTGGCTCGTAGTCGGCCCCTCGCAGGGGCCCGCCGCGAGCTTGCGAGTGGTGGGGGGCGAGGGGTCCTTTCGCGATCGGGGCGGTGCGGGCGCGGGTGAGCCGCACCAGGTCGGCCGGCGCCAGCTCCACCTGCAGCCCGCGCCGGCCGGCGCTGACCAGCACCGTCGGGAACGCCAGCGCCGAGTCGTCGACGACGGTGGGGAGCGCCTTGCGCTGCCCGAGCGGGCTGATCCCGCCGACGACGTAGCCGGTGGTCCGCTCGGCGTCGGCCGGGTCGGCCATGACCGCCCTGCGCCCGCCGGCGGCGGTGGCCAGCGCCTTGAGGTCGAGGGTCCCGCTCACCGGGACGACGGCGACGGTCAGCGTGCCGTCGACACGGGTGACCAGCGTCTTGAACACCTGTCGCGGGTCGGCGCCGAGCGCGGCCGCCGCGGCCTCGCCGTGGCCCTGCCCGTCCGGGTGTGCCGGGTCGTAGGAGCGCAGGGTGTGCTCCACCCGGGCCTTCTCCAGGGCCCGCACCGCGGGGGTCGCCGCCACGGCCGGGGAGCGTAGCGACCGCCGTTCCGGGGCGCCGCCGACTTCGGGAGGGAGGGGAATGACGTCGCCGGGAGGCGCCGTTGCAGGGATCGTGACCAGCACCGTCTCCAGCGCCCGCACGCGGGCTCCGCGCCGGCGGCCCCCGGGCCGGCCCGACGCCGCGCGACTAGGATCGACCGACGTGGTGGCCCGCCTCCGGGTGCCGCAGAGAGGACGGTCGGTGCCTGAGGAGACCCCGGGCGGGGACCCCGCCGTCGAGTCGGTCGAGACCCCGCGCGAGCAGGTGGTCGGGGCGCCGGTGGAGGTGCCCGAGGCCCGTGAGGGCGGCAGCCGCACCGAGGTCGCCGAGACCCGTGCCGAGCGCGACACCCGCTTCGAGCGCGACGCGCTGCCCTTCCTCGACCAGCTCTACCCGGCGGCGCTGCGGATGACCCGCAACCCCGCCGACGCCGAGGACCTGGTCCAGGAGACGTTCGTCAAGGCCTACTCCGCGTTCCACCAGTTCGCCGAGGGCACCAACCTCAAGGCCTGGCTGTACCGGATCCTGACCAACACCTACATCAACAGCTACCGCAAGAAGCAGCGGCAGCCGCAGCAGTACCCCACCGACCAGGTGCAGGACTGGCAGCTCTACGCAGCGGAGGAGCACAGCTCCAGCGGGCTGCGCTCGGCGGAGATCGAGGCGCTGGACCACCTGCCGGACTCCGACATCAAGGAGGCCCTGCAGCAGCTGCCCGAGGACTTCCGCCTGGCGGTCTACCTCGCCGACGTCGAGGGCTTCGCCTACAAGGAGATCGCCGAGATCATGGGCACGCCCATCGGCACGGTGATGTCCCGGCTGCACCGCGGCCGACGGGGCCTGCAGCGGCTGCTGGCCGACTACGCCCGCGAGCGCGGCTTCGTCCGCGCCGGCGCCGGTGAGGAGGGGCGGTCGTGAGCGCGGAGCAGGAGCACGAGCACGCAGACTCGTGCGACGACGTCCTGTCGCACGTCTTCGAGTTCCTCGACCACGAGACCGACGACGCCCGACGCGCCGTCATCGCCGAGCACCTCGAGGACTGCTCCTCGTGCCTGCGGCAGTTCGGCATCGAGCAGGAGTTCAAGGCGCTGGTCCGCCGCCGCTGCGGCGGTGACAAGCCGCCGCTGGGCCTGCGGGACCGGATCAAGCTGCAGCTGACCACCGTCTCCTTCGAGGAGGACGGCACGCACGTCAGCGTCGAGCAGGTGCGCACCGAGGTCGTCCGCACCGACTGGGCCGAGTAGACGAAGGACCCTCCTGCCCCCCACCGCTCGCAGGCTCGCGGCGGGCCCCTGCAGGAGGGCCACACACGACGGCGCCCCGCCCCGGATCACCGGGAGCGGGGCGCCGTCGTCATTTCAGGCGTTGGGGCGCTTGCCGTGGTTGGCCTTGTTCCCCTTGCGGGAGCGACGCTTGCGTCCGCGCTTGGACACCGCTGCCCTCCTTCCCTCGTCGTCGGGTGCCGGGCGCCGGGTGTCGCCCGATGGTCTGCCCCCAGGGTCCCACAGGCGGGGGAGAGCCCCCCGGCCGGTGCGGCGGGTGTCGCAGGCGGCAGGCACGATGGGGCAGGCCGGGACGACGGTGACCCGGCGCGGTGGACGGGGAGGGCCGTGGGCGTGGCGCAGCACGGGATCGAGAGCGTGCTCGTGGCGGGACGCGGGCCGGCGGCGTGCGCGGTCATCACGGCCTGCTCCCGGCTCGGCGTCAAGGCCGTCGCCGTCTACTCCGACGCCGAGCGGTCGGCGCGGCACGTCCGCCTGGCCGACGACGCCGTGCTCCTCGGGCCCGCCCCGGCGGCCGAGTCCTACCTCGCCGTCGACCGGATCGTCGAGGCCGCCCGCCGCAGCGGCGCCGGCGCCGTCCTGCCGGTGCCCCCGGCGCTGGCGGGCAACGCGGCGCTGGCCGCCGAGGTGGCCGCCGCCGGCCTGACCTGGGTCGGGCCGCCGGCCGAGGTGCTCGAGCGGCTCGGTGGCGACGGCGTGGAGCCGGCCAGCGAGCACGGCCTGCTGGCGCTGGTCACCGACGAGGGCCTGCGCTATCCCACGACCGTCTCCCGCGACCGGGCCGCCGGCATCGCCCGCGTGTCCTGGACGCCGGAGCCCCCCGGCGAGATGCCGGTCGGCGCCAAGCGGCTGGCCGAGGTCGGCTGGCGCGGGCTGGTCACCGTCGGGGTCGACGCCGACGGCGAGCTCGGCGAGGTCGCGGCTGGCTTCTCCCTCGACATGGCGGTGCTCGAGCGGGCGCACCGCGTCGACGCCGTCGACCTCGCGCTCGCCGCGGCCGCCGGCGAGCGCGCACCGCGCCGCCGCACCGTCGAGGAGCACCCGCCGCGGGCCGCCGTCGCGGTGCAGCTGCGCTCCACGCTGCCGCCCGGGCAGGCCGGCCGGGTCTCCGGCCGGCTCCCCAGCGCTGGGCGGCTGCGCGGCACCGCCGGCCAGACGGAGGTGGTCGCGGTCAGCGGCTACGACCCCGGGGACCGGCTCGACCCCTGGTACGACGCACTCCTGGCCACCGTCAGCGCCGGCGCGGCCGACACCGCCACCGCCGCCCGGGCCGCTGGCGCCGCGCTCACCGACCTGCCCGAGACCGGCGTGCCGCACGACGGTCCGGAGGTGTGCGCGGTGCTGCAGCGGCTGGCCGACGGCGACCCCGAGCCCGGCGCGTAGCGGCAGGACCCTCCGGTTCCGGAGGGCCCGGCCTGCTTGGATGGGTCATCCGGCTCGAGAGGGGTGCTGCGTGGCGGTCGAGGAGATCCACGCCGAGATGGTGTCCAGCGTGTGGAAGGTCCTCGTGACCCCCGGGGCCGAGGTCGGTGCGGGCGACACCCTGGTGATCCTCGAGTCGATGAAGATGGAGATCCCCGTCCTCACCGAGCGCGCCGGGGTCGTGCAGGAGCTGCACGTCGTCGAGGGCGAGGTGCTGCAGGAGGGCGACCTCATCGCCACCGTCGCCGACGCCTGAGCGGCGCCGTCCCACTCAGGACGCCTGCCGGGCCAGCGCCGCCAGCCGCTGCCCGAGGAGCTCGTAGACCTCCGGGTGGACGCTCATGCCGACGTGGCTGGAGTCGACGTGCACGTTCTCGGCGGCCGGGTCCAGGCAGGCGTGCCAGTCGACCACCCAGTCGGCGCGCGAGTAGACCGACACGTACGGGACGCCGGCGGGGAACGGCCGCGCCAGCTCCTCGGCCAGCTCGTCGGCGCAGCCGCCCTGCAGGCAGTCGTCGACGAACAGCCCGGGGACGCCCGCGCCGCCGAGGGCGGCCACCAGCCGGACCTGCGCCGCGACGAGTGGGTTGATCGCCATGTGGTCGACGTTCGGGCTGCCCAGCGTGACGATCCCGGTGACCCGGTCGGGCCGGCGCACCGCCAGCAGCTTGGCGAACAGCCCGCCGCGGCTCTGGCCGACGACCGCCGCCGGCCGCCCTGTCCGGTCGGTGAGGTCGACCAGGCGGCGCTCGAGGCGCTCCACCGCCCGCCGGGTGCAGTCGACGTTCACCCGGATCTGCGACGTGCACGTGCGGTAGCCCCGCCCGCGCAGCCAGCTCTCCATCAGCGACAGCGACGGGTCGCCGGCGAGGAAGCCCGGCACGAGCAGCACCGGCAGCCCGCCGCCGTCCGGGACGCCGCGGCCGCGCCACACCGGCGAGCGCAGCAGGGCGGCTGCCTCGCGCCACGGCCGCTGGGCGGCGAGCAGCGCGGCGAACGGGGAGGCACCCGTCCACGGGGGAGCCTCCCCAGGGGGCGTCCGGGTGGGGAGCGCGGCAGTGCGCATGTCGTGTCCTCGTCCTCGTCGACGGCCGGCGACGGTGCGCGCCCCACCCCGCGGTGGGGCGTCCGACCGCCTGCAGCAGAGTGTGGGGGCTGACACACTTCCCCACACCACGGGGCCGGGTGTCCCGCGCGGGCCCCCGCCGCCGAGCCGAGGAGGACAGGGCGATGAAGCAGCTGTCAGGACTGGACGCGGCGTTCCTGCACCTGGAGACGTCCGCGCAGTTCGGCCACGTCTCGAGCGTGTCGATCTACTCCCGCCCCGACGACCCCGACTACCGGCCCTACGACGCCTGGCGGGCGCAGCTGCAGCAGCGGCTGCACCTGCTCGAACCGCTGCGCCGGCGCCTGGCGGAGGTCCCCCTCGGCCTGGACCACCCGTACTGGGTGGCCGACGCCTCCTTCGACCTGGACTTCCACGTGCGCCACACGGCCGTCCCGCCGCCGGGCACCGACGACCAGCTCGCCGCGCTGGTGGGGCGCCTGGTGTCCCGGCCGCTGGACCGGCGCAAGCCGCTGTGGCTGTCCTACGTCATCGAGGGCCTGCCCGACCGGCGCTTCGCCATCCTGACGATCGTCCACCACGCCACCATCGACGGAGCCTCCGGCGTCGAGCTGATGACCCTGATGCTCGACGACCGTCCCGAGGGCGGCACCGTGCCCCCCGAGGGGGAGTCCTGGACGCCCGAGCGGCCGCCGGGGGACCTGGAGATGCTCGCGCGCGGCGCGCTCGGCCTCGCCCGCAAGCCCGCGCGCGGGGTGCTGCTGGCCACCCGCACCGCCCGCGAGATCGGCCGGGCGACGCGCAACCCCGTGCTGGTGCGGGCGGCCAACGACGTCCGCCGGAGCCTGCGCGGGCCGGTCGGCACGGTGCTCAACCTCGGGCGGTCCCGCCCCGAGGAGCCCGACCAGCCCCCGCCGCTGCCCAGCGTCCGGCCGCCGCGCACGCCGTTCAACGGGCCGATCACCCCGCACCGCAAGCTCGCCATCGCCTCGACGTCGCTCGACGTGGTCCGGCAGGTCAAGTCCGCGCTGGGCGCCACGGTCAACGACGTCGTCATGGCCGCCTGCGCCGGTGGCCTGCGCACCTGGCTCGACCGGCGCGGGGCGCTGCCGGAGGACCCGCTCGTGGCGCTGGTGCCCGTCTCGGTGCGGACCGGGGAGGAGACCGACCGCTGGACCAACCGGGTGTCGATGCTCTCGGCCGTGCTGCCCACCGACGAGCCCGACCCCGTGCGGCGGGTCCGGCGCGTGCACGAGGCGATGGCCAGCAGCAAGGAGCTGTTCTCGGCGCTGCCGGCCGAGCGGCTCACCGACTTCGCGGAGTTCCCACCGCCGGCGGTCTTCGCGCGGGCCATGCGGCTCAGCGCCCGGCTGCGTCTGGGCTCGCGGCTCACGCCGGGGAACCTGGTGATCTCCAACGTGCCCGGCCCGCGCACGCCGCTCTACGCCGCGGGCGCCCGCCTCGAGCACTACTTCCCGGTCTCGACGATCGTCGAGGGGCAGGGGCTCAACATCACGGTGCAGAGCTACCTCGACCGGCTCGACTGGGGGCTGGTCTCCTGCGCCGAGCTGCTGCCCGACGTCGACGTGCTGCTGCGCGACGTCCTCGCCGAGCTCGACGCGCTGGCCGCCGCGGCGGGCGTCGCGGTGCCCGGCAGCGGGTCGGCCGCCCAGAGCTCCAGCACGTAGGCCAGCAGGTCGATGCCCGGGCGTGGGCTCCAGTCGCGCCCGGGCAGCCGGGTGAACCCGAGCCGGGCGTAGAGGCGGTGCGCGGCGGTCATCCGCGGGTCGGTGGACAGCACCACCCGCCGCTTGCCCGCCGCGCGGGCCCGGTCCAGGCACACCCGCACCAGCGACTCGCCCACGCCCCGGCCGCGCACCCGCGGGTCGACGACGAGCATCCGGAACGCGGCCTCGTCGTCGCCGGCGGTGATCTCGCCGAAGTCGCCCTCGAGCACCAGCGCGACGGCGCCGACGACCCGCCCGCCGTCGCGGGCCACCAGCAGCTGCGAGCGGCCCGCCCGGTGCGCGACGTCGGCCAGCTGCCCGAGGTACTCCTCGGAGGCCAGCCGCTCGTCGCGGTAGACCGAGACGGTCAGCTCGGCGATGGCCGGCCAGTCGGCGGGGACGGCGTCCTCGACGGTCAGCGGGGTCAGGTCGGGGGAGGGGAGGGCCACGGGGCGCCAGCCTAGGGAGGGCGCGAGCCATACGCTCGGTCCCGATGAGCACCCTCTCCGAACGCCTGGGCCGCGGCTCGGCGACCGCGCCCTCGCAGGTCGACCACGCCCGGCGCCTCGTGGCCGACTGGCAGCTGCTGGCCGACCTCGCCTTCGCCGACCTGACGCTGTGGGTGCCGCTGCGCACCGGCGCGTGGTGGTGCGTCGCCCAGGTCCGCCCGCTCACCGCGCCCACCAGCCAGCCCGAGGACCTGGTCGGCAGCGAGGCCGACGGCGCCGACGCCGACCCGTTCCGGCTGGCCCACCGCGAGGGCCGGCCGGTGACCGAGGGCGACCCGGACTGGTCGGGCCGGGCCCCGCGGCGCCGGGAGATCATCCCGGTCCGGCACGACGGCGTCGTCGTCGCGGTGCTCGCCAAGGACACCAACCTGGCCGTCACCCGGTCGCCGTCGACGCTGGAGCTGACCTACCTCGACATCGCCGCCGACCTCTGCCTCATGGTCTCGGCCGGCACCTTCCCGCCGGAGAAGCTGCTCGACGCCGAGATGAGCCCGCGGGTGGGCGACGGGCTGGTGCGCCTGGACGCGGCCGGCCGCGCGGTCTACGCCAGCCCGAACGCGCTGTCGGCCTACCGCCGCCTCGGCGTCACCGGGGACCTGGCCGGTGCTGACCTGGCGAAGGTGACGCGGGCGGCGTCGTCGGACCGGGTGGCGGGGGAGGCGGTGGCGGCGGCCATCGCCGCCGCGGTGGCCGGGCGGTTCCCCGACCCCACCGACGTCGAGGGGCGCACCGCCACGCTCCTGGTGCGCGCCCTGCCGCTGCAGGCGCCCGGGGCCGAGGAGGGCGCGCTGGTGCTCGTCCGCGACGTCACCGACCTGCGCAGCCGCGACCGGGCGCTGCTGACCAAGGACGCCACGATCCGCGAGATCCACCACCGCGTGAAGAACAACCTGCAGACCGTCGCCGCCCTGCTGCGGCTGCAGGCCCGCCGCATGACCGAGCCGGCGGCGCGCGCGGCGCTGGAGGAGTCGGTGCGGCGGGTGGCCTCCATCGCCGTCGTCCACGAGACCCTGGCCGGCAGCCGGGAGGACGTCGTCGACGTCGACGACGTCTTCGACCAGGTGCTGCCCATGCTCGGCGACCTGACCTCCATCGGCCCGGCCGCGCGCACCCGCCGGGTCGGGCGGTTCGGGGAGCTGCCCGCGGCGACGGCGACGCCGCTGGTCATGGCGGTCACCGAGCTGCTGCAGAACGCCGCCGAGCACGCCTTCCCGCCCGACGGGCCGCCCGGCGCGATCGAGCTGGTCGCCGAGCGGGACGGCGAGGACCTCGTGGTGCGGGTCCGCGACGACGGCCGCGGGCTGCCCGAGGGCTTCGACCCGGCGTCCAGCGACGGGCTGGGGCTGCAGATCGTGCGGACGCTGGTCACCAGCGAGCTCGGCGGCGCGCTGCACGCCGCCACCCCCGCCGAGCCGCCGGGGCCGGGCCGGCCGGGCACCGAGGTCGTGCTGGAGCTCCCCGGCGCCGGCCGCCCCCGTCGCTAGGCGGAGTGGCCTCCGAGATCCTCCCGGGCAGGGAGCCGCGGTGTCGTCCGGTAGGACGACCGTGTGACAGCGGCGAGGCCGGTCACCCGGAGCGGGTGACCGGCCTCGCCGCCGGGTGGTGCGGTGCGCTCAGGCGCGGACGCGGGTGCGGGACTGGCGGCGCTTGAGAGCGCGCCGCTCGTCCTCGGACAACCCGCCCCACACGCCCGAGTCCTGGCCGGATCGCAGGGCCCAGTCGAGGCAGGACTCCATGACGGAGCAACGACGGCACACGGCCTTCGCCTGCTCGACTTGCACGAGGGCGGGGCCGGTCGTCCCGATGGGGAAGAACAGCTCGGGGTCCTCGTCCCGGCAGAGGGCGCGGTGGCGCCAGTCCATGTCGGTGCACTCCTCGGTGTCGACGACGTTCGGTGCTTGCAGATCGCTGACGTCGGGCCGCCTGCGTGGGCGCGACACCGGTTGCCCAGCGCCTCGTTCCAGCGACCGCCTGCCGCTTGTTACCGGCAGGTTGCGTTCCTCTCGCGATGTTTTCACCTGAGGACGGCGTGTCAAGCGCGCGGCGGTCGTGGTCTGACCCCGCGTGAGCAACCTCACCACGGGCGTGCTAGGGGCGCCACTCGGGACCGCGGAGGTCGTTGACACCGCGCCCCGGACGTGCGTGAGGGACGTCCGGCCGCCGACCGACGGTGTGCAGGTGTGCGCACATCCCCCCCACGGCTGCCCGTCAGCGCACACCGTCCGGCCGCGGACGGGTCTCGCGAGGACGGTGCGGCGCGCTCCTGCGACGCCCGGGTCCTCTCCGTGGGCGTCCCCGCGGGAACGCCCACGGACCGAGGTGCGCCTAGGAGACGACGGACAGCGCCGCGGGCACCGAGCGCACGCGCAGCCCGGTGGCGGTGCCGAGGTGGTCGCCGTCGAGCTGCCAGCCCTGCGGCCGGGAGGCGGTGAGGACGGCGTCGCCGAGGTCGTGCCGGCGGTGCACGCCGCGGCCGCGGGCGTCGGGACGGCGGGCGAGCACCTGCCGCGAGTGGTGCAGCATCCGCAGCACGCCCATCCGGCCCATCGCGAAGACGTCGAGACCGGTGTCGAAGGAGGCCTCGGGGCTGGGGTTGACCGGGCGCGAGCCCAGGTAGGTCCACGGGCTCACGTTGGACACCAGGCACAGGAAGAGGCCGTCGAGGTCCGGCTCGCCCGGCAGCGCCAGCGTCACGGCCGGGCGCCGGCGCTCGCGGCCCAGCACGAAGGCGCGGGTGGCCTCGCGGACGTAGAGCGCGCCGGTGGACCGGCGGCCGCGGGCGCGCACGGCCTCCACCCGCGCGATGACGTCGGCGTCGAAACCCATCCCGGCGGCGAAGACGAACCAGCGCGGCTCGCTCCACCCCGGGTGCACCTGCGCGCCGACCTCGGCCGCGGCCACCGCGGTTCCCGGGTCGACCCCGCGGACCGCGGCGGTGCTGGTCCCGGTGGCGCTGGCGGTGCCGAGGGAGACCCGCCGGGTCCGGCCCGACCGCAGCGAGTCGAGGATCTCGCCGGTCGCCTCGACCGGGTCGCGCGAGCGGCCCAGCGCGCGGGAGAAGACGTTGGTGGAGCCGCCCGGCACGACGGCCAGGGTGGGCACGTGCGCGCCCGGCCCGTCGGTGAGCAGGCCGTTGACGACCTCGTTGACCGTGCCGTCGCCACCGAGCGCGACGACGACGTCGACGCCGTCGGCCAGCGCCTGCTGCCCGAGCTCGCGGGCGTGGCCGCGGTGGGTGGTCTCGGCGAGGTCGACCTTCAGCTCGCTGGCCAGCGCGCCGACGAGCACGTCGCGCACCCGCCCGGTCGTCGTCGTCGCCGCGGGGTTGGCCACCACGAGCGCGCGCATGGCTGTGAGCTAACCAGCACGCGGGCCGCCCAACCGGTCCGGAGCGGGGCTGCCGTGGCGGCTGACGCGTAGCCTCGCTGGTGTGACGGAGGAGGACGCGACACGCCGCCCGACCAGGGCCGAGCGGCTCCTCGGCGGTGCCGCGCAGCCCTCGGCCCGCCCGCCGCGCCCACCCCGTCCCGAGGCGCCGCGGGCCGTCGTCCGGGCGGCGGTGGTGGCCGCCGTCGAGGCCGGGCTGCTGCTCGCCGGGGCGCTGGTCCTGCTGTGGCTGACGATCACCAGCGACCCCGACAGCGTCGGCCGGGCGCTGGCCGAGGTCGTCTACGTGGGCTTCTTCGGGGTGGCGCTGGCGGTGGCCGCGGCGGGGCTGCGGCGGCTGGCCGGCTGGTCGCGGGGGCCGGTGGTCGTGCTCCAGCTGCTGCTCGGCCTGTTCGGCTACAGCACCGCGTTCCCGGGCGGGCAGCCGCTGCTGGGCATCCCGCTCATCGTCCTGGCGGTGGCCGAGCTCTACCTGCTGGCCACCCCCGAGGCGCGGCTGGCGTTCCTCGACCGCTGAGGGGATCCGCTCCCTTCCGGCGGTGCTCGCGGCCCCGTCCCGGGGCCCGCCCCGAGCGTGCGAGGGGTGGGGAGGACGGGGTCCTCCTCACACGAGCTCGACGACGTCGGCGATCGAGTCGAGCACCCTGCTGGGCCGGAACGGGAAGCGGGCGACGTCGGCGGCCGTGGTGGAGCCGGTGAGCACCAGGATCGTCTCCAGGCCCGCCTCGATCCCGGCGACGACGTCGGTGTCCATGCGGTCGCCGATCATCACGGTGGACTCCGAGTGCGCCTCGATCCGGTTCATCGCGCTGCGGAACATCATCGGGTTCGGTTTGCCCACGAAGTAGGGCTTGGCGCCGGTGGCCTCGGTGATCAGCGCGGCGACCGAGCCGGTGGCCGGCAGCGGGCCCTCCGGCGAGGGGCCGGTGACGTCGGGGTTGGTGGCGATGAACCGCGACCCGGCCCCGATGAGGCGGATGGCCCGGGTGATGGCCTCGAAGGAGTAGGTGCGCGTCTCGCCGAGCACGACGAAGTCCGGGTCGGTGTCGGTGAGGGTGTAGCCGGCCTCGTACAGCGCCGTGGTGAGCCCGGCCTCGCCGATCACGTAGGCCGACCCGCCGGGCAGCTGGGAGGACAGGAAGTCGGCCGTGGCCAGGGCCGAGGTCCAGATCGACTCCTCGGGCACGTGCAGGCCCGAGCGCGCCAGCCGGGCGGCGAGGTCGCGCGGGGTGAAGATCGAGTTGTTGGTGAGGACGAGGAAGCGCCGTTCCGCGTCGACGAGCCGGGCGAGGAAGTCCGCGGCCCCGGGCAGGGCCTGTCCCTCGTGCACCAGGACGCCGTCCATGTCGGTCAGCCAGCACTCCGCCGGGCCACGCTCGGTTCCCACCCGCCCAGCCTGCCCTACGAGCCGGCGGCCGGTCGGTCGCGGCGGTCGGCGGCGAACGAGGTCAGCGCGTCGTCGGTCAGCCGGAACACCGTCCACCCGTCCATCGGGAGGGCGCCGGCGGCCCGGTAGAAGTCGATGGAGGGGGTGTTCCAGTCGAGCACCGACCACTCCAGCCGGCCGTAGCCGCGCTCGACGCAGGTGGCCGCCAGCGTCCGCAGCAGCTCCCGGCCCAGGCCGCTGCCGCGGTGCTGCGGCTGCACGTAGAGGTCCTCCAGGTAGACGCCGTGGGTGCCGCGCCAGGTGGAGAAGTTGAGGAACCACAGCGCCGTGCCGACGACGGCGCCGCCGGGACCGAGCGCCACGTGCCCGAACAGGGCGGGGGAGTCACCGAACAGCGCGCCGTGCAGCTGCTCCTCGGTGAGCCGGACCTCGTGCGCGGCGTGCTCGTACTCGGCCAGCTCGCGCACCAGGCCGACGACGGCCGGGACGTCGGCGGGCTCGATCGGCCGCACCGTCACGTGAGGACCTCCCGGACGCGGGCCGGGACCAGCCGGCCGAGGGGTGAGAGCAGCGGCACCAGGACCGGCGCCAGCAGGTAGCCGTAGGCCAGCACGCAGCCGGTGACGACGGGGACGGTGGCGAACCCGACGACCAGCGCCACCGCGGCGGCGACCAGCCCGTACGGGCGGCCGCTCTTCGGGCTGACCAGCGAGCGGAACGAGCGGAACCGGACGGTGCTGACCATGAGCAGCGCCGGGACGGCGACGATGAGCAGCACCCACAGCCGGTCGCGGCCCTGCATCTGGTCGCCGAAGGCGAACACCGAGGCCAGCACCACCCCGGCCGCGCCGGGGCTGGGCATGCCGGTGAAGTACCGCTTGTCCGCGGTCGGGTCCACGGTGGTGTTGAAGCGGGCCAGCCGGATGGCCGCGCACGCCACCCACAGGAAGCAGACCACCCAGCCCAGCGGGTCCCACTCGTCGCGGCCCTCGGAGAACAGGGTGAAGGCCAGCAGCGCGGGCGCCAGGCCGAAGGAGACCAGGTCGGCCAGCGAGTCGAACTGCAGGCCGAAGGAGCTCACCGCGCCGACCAGCCGGGCGACGGCGCCGTCGGCGATGTCGAAGAGCACCGACAGGCCGATGAGGACGGCGGCGAGGGTGTACTGCCCGCGGATCGACACCAGGATGGCGGCGAAGCCGCACATCATGTTGGCCAGCGTGAACAGGCTGGGCAGCGTCGCCATGGCGCGGCGGCGGCTGCCGCGGACCGAGCCGCGGACGAACTCCACGGTCGCCGTGCGCCGGGTGGCGGGCCGCCCCTCGCCCGAGGCCGAACTGGGCACCGGGGGCTCTCAGCCGGCGGCGGGCCAGCGGGCGATGACGGTGTCCCCGCCGCGCACGCGCTGGCCCTTCCGCACGATGATCGTGCACTCCGCGGGCAGGAAGACGTCCATCCGCGAGCCGAACTTCATCAGGCCGAAGCGCTCGCCGGTGGCCAGCCGCCGGCCGACGCCGGTGCGGGTGACGATGCGGCGCGCGAGCACCCCGACCAGCTGCCGGAAGACGACGGTGCGCTCGCCTCCCGGGTGGTCCTCGCGCAGCCACAGCTCGCTGCGCTCGTTGCGGTGCGCGGACTCGGCGCGGTAGGCGGCCAGGAAGCTGCCCGGGCGGTAGGAGCTCTGCACGACCTCGCCGCGGTAGGGCGAGCGGTTGACGTGCACGTCGACGACGGACAGGAACACGCTGACCTGCTGCCAGCCGCCCGGCGGCGCGGGCTCGGGCGCGACACCCTCCTGCGGCTCGCCGGCGACCATCACCATGCCGTCGGCGGGGGACACGACGACGTCGGCCGGCGGCTCCTCGCGGTCGCAGGGCCGGTCGGGGTCGCGGAAGAACAGGACCATGTAGGCCGACAGCGCGAGGAACGGCCAGGCGGCCACGCGGGCCCAGCGGCGGCCCGTCCGCGCGCCGGCGAGGGCCAGGACGGCCGCCGGCCCGAGGGGTCCGGTGATGAAGGGCCACCCGGCCCGGTCGATGCGCATCGAGGGCTGACGGTACCGGGCGGCAGTGGTGCTCCTGGCCCCGCTGCAGGGGCCCGTCGCGAGCGTGCGAGCGGCGGGGGGCAGCGGGGTCCTTCGTCACACGCCGGGCGTCGCCACGTTGACGAGCCAGCGGATGCCGAACCGGTCGGTCACCTGGCCGAAGGTGTCGCCCCACACCTGCTCGTCCAGCGGGACGTCGACCGCGCCGCCCTCGGACAGCGCCTCGAACCAGCCGGTGAGCAGCCCGAGGTCGTCGCCGGACAGCGACAGCGACACCTTGTCCGGCCCGCCGGCGTCGGGGTCGTGGCCGTCGGAGGCCATGAGCTCCAGGCCCTGGTCGGTGCGCAGGAACGCGTGCATGACGCCGTCGTCGGGGTACTCGCCGCCGCCCCCGCCCACGTCGCCGAAGGTCATGACCTCCAGGTGCCCGCCGAAGACGGAGCGGTAGGACTCCATCGCCTCGCGGGCGTTGCCGGAGAAGTGCAGGTAGGGGTTGAGCCGGACGGCCATCGCGGGTCTCCTCGGGGATCGGGGTGTCGGGAGCGGTGACCGGCCTCGCCACCGGGACTCATCGGTGCCCGGGGACGCCGACGGCCGGTGGGCGCAGCGCCCACCGGCCGTCGGGACGTGCTCGTGCTCAGGCGGCGGCCTTCGTCTCCCAGAAGATCCGGTCGATCTCGGCGATGTAGTCGAGCAGCTTCTGGCCCTCGGCGGGGTCCATGCTGCCCTTGCCGCCGGCCGCGCCGGCCTGCTTGGTGGCCTTGTTGAACAGCTCGTGCAGCTGCGGGTACTTCTCGAAGTGCGGGGGCTTGAAGTAGTCGGTCCACAGCACCCACAGGTGGTGCTTGACGAGGTCCGAACGCTGCTCCTTGATCAGGACGCAGCGCTGGCGGAAGACCTCGTCCTCACTGCCCTGGTACTTCTCCTGGATGGCCTTCACCGACTCCGCCTCGATGCGGGCCTGGGCCGGGTCGTACACGCCGCACGGGAGGTCGCAGTGCGCGGTGGCCTCCACGGCGGAGAACACGCGGCTGAACAGCATGTCCTCTCCTCCGTCAGTCGATGGTCAGGTCGTCTGCGACCCTACTCGGGGTGATCGGTCCCCGCCCTGGACGGCGCCCGCCCGCGGCGCTGCCGTCGGCGTGGGTGCTCGCCCGCGTCACCGGACCGTCGATGTCGCCGACCGTGCGGCACGGCGACCGGCTGCTGGTGCGGCGGGTCCGCGACGGCCGGGTCGCGGTCGGCGACGTCGTCCTGGCCCGCTTCCCGTCCCGTCCCGGCCTGCTGGTGGTCAAGCGGGTGCACCGGCTGCTCGGCGACGGCGCGGTCGACGTCCGCGGTGACAACCCGCTGGTCACCGACGACAGCCGTGCCTACGGACCCGCGGTCGCCGTCGGCCGCGTCGTCGCCCGGCTGCGGCCGCGGCCCGGCCGGCTGGCCCCGCCGCCCGCCTAGGCGCCCTGGCGCTGCCGGGCGTAGTGGGCGGCGCACTGCTCCATCGTCGGCAGCAGCCCCTGCTCCCGCGCCTGCGCCAGCGTGGGCGCGGCCCGGTCCTTGTCCGACAGCCGGTACTCCAGGTCGGCCGGCCACGGCAGGTCCAGGTCGGGGTCGAGGGGGGAGACGCCGAACTCGCGGCCGGGGGAGTACCCGGAGGAGACGAGGTAGGTCACCGACGACCCGTCCTCCAGCGCCACGAAGGCGTGCCCGAGGCCCTCGGCGAGGAAGACCGCGCGCGGCCGGTCGGACTCCAGCAGCACCGCGTCGGAGACGCCGAAGGTCGGCGACCCGACCCGCACGTCGACGACGACGTCGAGGACCCGGCCGGCCGGGCAGTAGACGTACTTGGCCTGGCCGGGGGGCACGAGCGCGAAGTGGACGCCGCGGAGCACGCCGCGCGCGGAGACGCTGTGGTTGGCCTGCGCCAGCGGCAGCGACCGCCCGGTGGCCGAGGCGAGCACGTCGGCGCGGTACCACTCGGTGAAGCGGCCCCGGTCGTCGCCGTGCGGCACCAGGTCGAGCACGTAGCTGTCCGGCACGGCGAGCTCTCGGATCTCCACGGGCGGCACGGTAGCGAGCGACCCGGGCCCCGACCTCGCCCCACGGGGTGGGGTGAGCGGCGACCCGGGGTCCGGCACTACCCTGCTGGGCCCATGGGCGCAGGGACGGGCACCCCGGGACCGACCGCCGACCGCTTCGCCGCCGACCCGGCGTTCGCGGTGCACGAGGGCGGCAAGCTCGCGGTACGCCCGACGCGGCCGATCGAGACCCGCGACGACCTCGCGCTGACCTACACCCCGGGTGTCGCGCGCGTGTCCAGCGCCATCGCCGCCGAACCCGCGCTCGCCCGCCGCTTCACCTGGGCGCCGCGCGTGGTGGCCGTCGTCTCCGACGGCACCGCCGTCCTCGGCCTGGGCGACATCGGCCCGGCCGCGGCGCTGCCGGTGATGGAGGGCAAGGCCTGCCTGTTCAGCGAGTTCGCCGGGCTCTCGGCGGTGCCGGTGGTGCTCTCGACCACCGACGTCGACACCATCGTCGAGACCGTGGCGGCCATCGCGCCGTCCTTCGGGGGGATCAACCTCGAGGACATCAGCGCACCCCGCTGCTTCGAGGTCGAGGAGCGGCTGCGCGAGCGGTTGGACATCCCGGTCATGCACGACGACCAGCACGGGACGGCGATCGTCGTCCTGGCCGCGCTGCGCAACGCCGCCGCGGTGACCGGCCGCGGGCTCGGCGACCTGCGGGTGGTCGTCGCCGGCGCCGGGGCCGCGGGCGTCGCCTGCACGAAGATCCTGCTTGAGGCCGGGGTGGGCGACATCGCCGTCGCGGACTCCCGCGGCGTGCTGCACACCGGCCGCGAGGACCTCCCGCCGGTCAAGCGGTGGCTCGCCGAGCACACCAACACCGGCGGCCACGCGGGCACGATGACCGCCGCGCTGGCCGGCGCCGACGTCTACCTGGGCCTGTCCGGCGGCACGGTGCCCGAGGCGGCGATCGCGTCGATGGCGCCGGGCTGCATCGTGTTCTCCCTGGCCAACCCGACGCCGGAGGTCGACCCGGAGATGGCCGCGCGGTACGCCGCCGTCGTCGCCACCGGGCGCAGCGACCTGCCCAACCAGATCAACAACGTGCTGGCCTTCCCCGGGGTCTTCCGCGGCGCCATCGACGCCGGCGCCACGGCCATCACCGAGGAGATGAAGCTGGCCGCGGCCGGGGCGATCGCCGGGGTCGTCGGCGACGACCTCGCGCCCGGCCACGTGGTGCCGAGCCCGCTGGACCGGCGGGTGGCCACCGCGGTCGCCGAGGCCGTGGCCGCCTGCGCCCGCGAGCAGGGCGTCACCGCGTAGGCACCGCCCGGCGCGGCCGGTAGACCAGGTCGAGGACGCCGGCCAGCAGCCGCTCGGCCACCGGGCGGGGGAGCGCGGCCACCAGGGCGTGCACCGGCGCCATCCGCTCGGGCAGCCGCCCGCCGCCGACGCCGGCGAGCTCCAGCAGCGCGTCGACCTCCGCGACGGTCAGCGCCGCGGGGTCGATCGTGGCCGCGGCGGCGACCAGGGCGGGGTCGGCCACCGGGCGGGGCAGTGCCGCGGCCGCGCGGGCGGCGTCGGCGAGGTCGGCGAGCAGCGCGTCGACCCGGCCGGCCGTGGCGCCGGTGACCGTCAGGTGCAGCGTGGCCGGCAGGTCGGCGCCGCCGGGCTGTCCGAACGGCGGCTGCGGCTGCAGCAGCCAGCCGCGGGCGGTGGTCTCGTCGGCGAGGTTGAGCACGTCGACGCCGCCCGGGCCGTCCTGCGCCAACGCCACCAGGGTGGCCACCGGCGACCCGACCACCCGCAGGCCGGGGATCGCCGCGGCGCCCTCGGCGAGGGCGACCGTGGCCGCCCGGGTGGCCCGCGCGAGCTCGGCGTAGCCGTCCCGGCCCAGCCACCGGTGCACCGCCCAGGCGGCGGCCATCGGCCCGGCCGGGCGGGTGCCGGCCAGCGTCGGGTTGACCACCGGGTAACCGGGCCAGCCGGCGGTGCTGAACCAGTGCCCCTGGCGCAGCTCCGGCTCGGCGGTGAGCAGCACCGAGACGCCCTTGGGCGCGTAGCCGTACTTGTGCAGGTCCACCGACAGCGAGGTCACACCCGGCACCGACAGGTCGAAGGGCTCGGGCACGTCGTCGAGGAAGGGCAGCACCCAGCCGCCGATGCACGCGTCGACGTGGCAGGGCACGCCCGCGGCGGCGGCCGGCGCGGCCACCTCGCCGACCGGGTCGAGCACCCCGTGCGGGTAGGACGGTGCGCTGACCACGACCAGCGCGGCACGGGCGTCGAGCTCCGCGGCCACCGCGGAGGGCAGCGCGCGGCAGGTGACCGGGTCGACGGCGACGTCGACGACGTCGAGGTCGAACAGGTGCGCGGCCTTGCGGAACGCGGCGTGCGCGGTGACCGGCAGCAGGAGCCGGGGACGGCCCGACCCGCCCCGCGCGCGCCACCGCTCCCGGGCGGCCAGCACCGCCAGCAGGCAGCTCTCGGTGCCGCCGCTGGTGACCGTGCCGACCGTCGCCGGCCCGCCGCCGAGCAGGTCCGCCGCCGCGCCCACGAGGTCGTCCTCGATGCGGGCGACGCTGGGGAAGGCGGTCGGGTCCAGCGCGTTCGTCCACTGGAACGCCGCCTGCGCGGCGGCGGCGAGGTCCTCCAGGCCGGCCAGCCCGGAGTCGTAGACGTAGGCCATCGTCGAGCCCCCGTGGGTGGGCACGTCGCCGGCCTGCAGCGCGGTGAGCTCGGCCAGCACCTCCTGCGGCGTCACGCCGGGACCTCCTCGGGACGGGCGGGGACGGGGTCGAGCCGGTAGCGGGCCAGCACCGGCAGGCTGGCCAGCACGAACAGCGCCGGGACGACGGAGAAGCCGAGCCGCACGGCGAGCACCGCGCCGCCGGACTGGACGGCGTCGCCACCGGTGGAGGAGACGTAGCCCGCCGCGGCCAGCAGCAGCCCGAGCAGGCCGGGGCCGACGGCGAGGCCGAGCGTCTCGGCCGCCGTCCACACGCCGGTGAAGACGCCGGCCCGCCGCCGTCCGGAGGCGGCCTCATCGGCGGCGACGACGTCGGGGAGCATCGCCAGCGGGAACATCTGCATGCCGGCGTAGCCCACCCCGACGAGCACCACGAGCGCGACGGCGAACCCGGTGCCGCCGGTGCCGACGAACGCCAGCCCGGCCGCGGCCCAGACGAACACCGTCGAGGACGCCAGCAGCCCGGTGCGCTTGCCCAGCCGCCTGCTGACCCGCAGCCACAGCGGCACGACGAGGATCGCCGGGCCGACGAGCGCGGCGAACAGCAGCGACCCGGCGGCGGGATCGCCGAGCACGTGCTCGGAGTAGTAGGGGACGCCGGCGAGCATCACGCCGATCCCGAGCGCCTGGACGACGAAGCCGGTGAGCAGCACCCGGAACGGCCGGGTCCGCCAGGCGACGACCAGCGTCGCGCCGAGCCGGCCCTCGCTGGTGGTGCGGGTGAGCGTGGGCGCGCGGCGGGTGCCGGCGACCGCACCGAGCATCCCGCCCGCGAGCAGCACCGCCACGAAGACGCCCATCGCCAGGTACCCGCCGCGGCCACCGCCGAAGGCGTCGACCACCGCCGGGGCGCCCGCCCCGGCGATCAGGATGCCCAGCGCCAGCGCGGCCACCCGCCAGGACACCAGCGTGGCCCGCTCGCCGGGATCGTCGGTGATCTCCGCCGGCTGGGCGACGTAGGGCACCTGGAAGCAGCCGTAGGCCGTGGCGGCGAGCAGGAAGGCGACCGCCACCCAGGTGGCAGCCAGCGCCGGCGGGCCGCCCGGGCCGGCGAAGACGAGGACGAACAGCGGCGGCAGCGCCAGGCCGCCGGCGAGCATCCACGGCCGGCGCGGCCCCCAGCGCCCGGTCGTGCGGTCCGAGCGGCTGCCGATCCACGGGTTGAGCAGCACGTCCCAGGCCTTGGGCGCGAACACGACCAGGCCGGCCAGCCCGGCGGCCACCCCGAGGACGTCGGTCAGGTAGTAGAGCAGCAGCAGGCCGGGGACGGTGCCGAAGGCGGCGGTGGCGATGGAGCCCACCGCGTAGCCGACGTGCGTGCCCCGGTCCAGGCGCGGCGGGACGGCGGTCACAGCGGGGGACCGTAGCCGCCGCCGGCCCCCGGCGGCCGGGGAGCGCCCGGCGGGTCCACCGACGGGGGAGGGCACGCGACCACGCCCACCCGCACCGGCCGACCCGCCGTCACCCCAGGACGGTCTCGGCGCAGCCGCCCAGGCCGTCGTCGGGGCCGGTGGCGGCCGGGCAGTCCAGCCGCACCCACTCGCCGGTGCCGAACCGGTCGCGGGTGCCGTCGACGAACACCTCCAGGCCGGGCACGCCGGGGCGGGCGCGGTACCACGTCGTCACCGGGTCGCCCTCCGTCGTGGGCCGGGTGACCGCCAGCTCGGCGCCGTCCACGGTCCGGCCGGCGTCCAGGCAGGCGAGGGCGTCCGGCGCGATCGGCTCGCCCTGGCCGAGGTCCTGGACGGGGCACGCGGGCAGCCGGTCGCGCCCGGTGAAGGCGTCCGGGGTGCCGGCCTCCCCGGCGCAGCCGGCGCACAGCAGGGCCAGCAGCACGGCGGCGGTGCGGGACACCCGCCCAGCATGGCGCGCCGGGGTGCTGCCGGGGTCTCGGTGCTGTCTCAGCCGCCCAGGCTGAGCAACCCCTGCAGGTAGGGCTCGACGACGCCCCGCGCGGCGGTGTTGTCGTAGAGGAACCACACCGCGACGAGCAGGAACGCCGGCGCGAGCACCGACTTCTCCAGCGTCGTGCCGGTGCGCATCGGGGTGAGCGCGACCCGCTTGCGCTTGAGCAGCCACAGCAGGGGCACCGGCACGCCCTGCTTGGTGATCAGGTCGCCGACGACGTGGGTCAGCACGCCGAGCGCCACCGCCCAGGGCAGCCACGTCGGCTGCGGCATGTTCTCCAGCAGCAGCCAGGCGCCGCCGAAGGACAGCACCAGGTTGCCGACGACGGTGTTCTCGGCGCGGCCGGGGATGACGAAGTGCAGCGCGCGCAGCGCGAGCCCGATGGCCAGCGCCATGACCACCAGGCTCGACCAGTACAGGTTGGCCGCGGCCAGCGCCACGGCACCGAAGGCCACCGGCGCCAGCAGCGCGTCGTGGGTGCCCCAGCGGTGCCCGCCGGCGAGGCGGCCGATCGCGCCCGACGGCACGTCGGTGACCGGGCCCCACATGTCCGAGACCGTCGACCCGCTGTGGTCGAGGTCGGGCAGCATCGCGAACCCACCGGCCGCGGCGACCCACGCCACCTGCGCGACGGTGCCGTCGACCGGGGCCCAGGGGAGGGTCGCCGCACCGGCGGCCAGGCCGGAGAGCGCGTGGGAGTGACCGAGCACGTGCGCAGCGTCCCGCCTGGTGGGCCGCCGGTGACGGAGGCGCACCGACCCGACGATCAGAGGGAGGACCTCCCTGCCCCCCCACCGCTCGCAGGCTCGCGGCGGGACCCTGCAGGGAGGCCGGATCACCGGGCGTCCTCCCGCACCGCAGCGCGTCCCCCCTCACGGTGGGACGTGGGGGAGGACGCCGCACGATCAGGTCACCTGATCATCGCGGGGCCGGCGGGTCAGTCCTCGTCGTCGACGTCGTCGGTGCCGCCCCGCGCCAGCCAGGTGGCCAGCCGCTCGATCGGCACCTCGAAGTCGGGGTGCTGGTCGACGAAGGCCTGCAGCTGGTCGGCCAACCAGGCGAGGGTCACGTGCTCGCCGCCCCGCCGGTCGGCGAGCTCCTCCAGGCCGCGGTCGGTGAAGTACACGGTCAGTCGGCGAAGGCCTGGGCGATGAGCTCCTTCTGCTCGACCTCGTGCACCTTGGCCGAGCCGACGGCGGGGCTGGCCGAGGCGCGGCGGCTGACCCGGCGCAGCGTCCGGCCGCCGAGGTGCTCGGGCAGGTTGAGCGCCATGAACGACCAGGCGCCCATGTTCGCCGGCTCCTCCTGCACCCAGACGAGGTCCTGGGCGTTCGGGTAGCGGTCGACGGCCTGCCGGATCTGCTCACCGGGCAGCGGGTAGAGCTGCTCGACGCGCAGTACCGCGGTGTCGGCGCGGCCCTCGGCCTCGCGCTGGGCCATGAGGTCGTAGGCGACCTTGCCGCTGCACAGCAGCACCCGGCGCACCGCGGCGTCGTCGAGCGGCTCGCCGCCCACGCCCGGGTCGCCGAGCACCGGGCGGAAGCCCTCGTCGGTGAAGTCGGCGACCGGGCTGACCGCCGCCTTCGCCCGCAGCAGCGACTTCGGCGTGAACACGACCAGCGGCCGGTGCACGTCGGAGAGCGCCTGGCGGCGCAGCAGGTGGAAGTAGTTGCCCGGCGTCGAGCAGTTGGCGACGGTCATGTTGTTCTCCGCCGACAGCTGCAGGAACCGCTCGATGCGACCGCTGGAGTGGTCGGGGCCCTGGCCCTCCAGCCCGTGCGGCAGTAGCAGGACGACGCCGGAGCGCTGCCCCCACTTGGCCTCGCCGGAGCTGATGTACTCGTCGATGAGCATCTGGGCGCCGTCGACGAAGTCGCCGAACTGCGCCTCCCACAGCACCAGCGCCCTCGGGTTGGCCACCGAGTAGCCGTACTCGAAGCCGAGCGCGGCGTACTCCGACAGCAGCGAGTCGTAGACGAAGAACTTCGCCTGGTCCTCGGCGAGGTGCGCCAGCGGGGTGTACTCGCCGGCGGTCTGCCGGTCGATGAGCACCGCGTGCCGCTGCACGAAGGTGCCGCGGCGGGAGTCCTGGCCGGCCAGCCGCACCGGGATGCCCTGCACCAGCAGCGACCCGAAGGCGAGCAGCTCGCCCATCGCCCAGTCGATGCCGCCCTCGCTCACCATCGCCGCGCGCCGCTCCAGCAGCCGCTGCAGCTTGGGGTGCACGGTGAAGTCGGCGGGCAGGGACACGTGCGCGTCGCCGATCGCCTTCATCACCTCGGGGGTGATGGCGGTGGCCACCGCGGTCGCCTGCTGCGCGGGCTGGTCCATGACCGGCTGCGGCTTGGGCGTCTCGCTCGCGTCGTGGGTCTCGGCGAAGGCCCGCTCCAGCTGGTCGCGGTAGTCCTTCAGGGCCTCCTCGGCCTCGCCGAGGGTGATGTCGCCGCGGCCGATGAGCGCCTCGGTGTAGAGCTTCCGGACCGAGCGCTTGCGGTCGATGATCTCGTACATCAGCGGCTGGGTCATCGACGGGTCGTCGCCCTCGTTGTGCCCGCGGCGGCGGTAGCAGACGAGGTCGATGACGACGTCCTTGCGGAACGCCTGCCGGTACTCCACGGCCAGCCGCGCCATCCGCACGCAGGCCTCGGGGTCGTCGCCGTTGACGTGGAAGACCGGCGCGTTGACCATCCGCGCGACGTCGGTGGAGTAGAGGCTCGAGCGCGACGCCGCCGGGCTGGTGGTGAAGCCGACCTGGTTGTTGATGACGACGTGCACCGTGCCGCCGGTGCGGTAGCCGCGCAGCTGCGAGAGGTTCAGCGTCTCCTGCACCACGCCCTGGCCGGCGAAGGCGGCGTCGCCGTGCAGCAGCACCGGCAGCACGGTGAAGCCCTGCTCGCCCTTGTCGATCATGTCCTGCTTGGCCCGCGTGATGCCCTCGAGGACCGGGTTGACGGTCTCCAGGTGCGAGGGGTTGCTGGCCAGCGAGACGGCGATCTGCGCGTCCTCGCGGAACGGGTTGTCGAAGGTGCCCTCGGCGCCGAGGTGGTACTTGACGTCGCCGGAGCCCTGGACGGTGCCGGGGTCGATGTTGCCCTCGAACTCGCCGAAGATCTTGGCGTAGCTCTTGCCGAGCACGTTGGCCAGCACGTTGAGCCGGCCGCGGTGGGCCATGCCGATCGCGACCTCGTCGAGGCCGTGGTCGGTGCCGGCGATGAGCACCTCGTCGAGCAGCGGGATGACCGACTCGCCGCCCTCGAGGCTGAACCGCTTCTGCCCGACGTACTTGGTCTGCAGGAAGGTCTCGAAGGCCTCAGCGGCGTTGAGCCGGCCGAGGATGTGCTTCTGCTTGTCCCGGTCGGGCTGCTCGTGCTTGACCTCGATGCGCTGCTGGAGCCACTCGCGCTCCTCGGGGTCGGTGATGTGCATGTACTCCACGCCGACGGTGCGGCAGTAGGAGTTGCGCAGCACGCCGAGGATGTCGCGCAGCGGCATCACCTTCTCGCCGGCGAAGCCGCCGACGGGGAAGGTGCGGTCGAGGTCCCACAGGGTCAGGCCGTGCTGCAGGATGTCGAGGTCGGGGTGGCTGCGGACCTTGAACTCGAGCGGGTCGGTGTCGGCCATGAGGTGGCCGTTGCGCCGGTAGGACTCGATGACCTCGATGACCCGGGCTTCCTTGTCGATCTGCCCCTCGCGGCTGACCCGCACGTCGGGCATCCAGCGCACCGGCTCGTACGGGATGCGCAGCGACCGGAAGACGTCGTCGTAGAAGCCGTCCTCGCCGAGCAGCAGCTGGTGCAGCCGGCGCAGGAAGTCACCGGACTCGGCGCCCTGGATGATCCGGTGGTCGTAGGTCGAGGTCAGCGTGATGATCTTGGAGACGCCGAGCTCGGTGAGCGCCTCGGGGCTCATCCCCTGGAACTCGGCCGGGTACTCCATCGCGCCGACGCCGATGATCGCGCCCTGGCCGGCGGTCAGCCGCGGCACCGAGTGGACGGTGCCGATCGTGCCCGGGTTGGTCAGGCTGATCGTGGTGCCGGAGAAGTCCTCGAGGGTCAGCTTGCCGGCGCGGGCGCGGCGGATGACGTCCTCGTAGGCGCCCCAGAACTGGGCGAAGTCCATCTCCTCGGCGCCCTTGATCGAGGCGACGACGAGGGAGCGCGAGCCGTCGGCCTTGGGCAGGTCGATGGCCAGGCCGAAGTTGACGTGCTCGGGCTGCACGAGGGTCGGCTTGCCGTCGACCTCGGCGAAGGCGGCGTTCATGTTCGGGAAGTCGTCCAGCGCCCGGACCAGCGCGTAGCCGATCAGGTGGGTGAAGGAGACCTTGCCGCCGCGCGATCGCTTGAGGTGGTTGTTGATGACGATGCGGTTGTCGGCCAGCAGCTTGGCCGGCACCGCGCGCACGCTCGTCGCCGTCGGGACGGTGAGCGAGGCGTTCATGTTCTTGACGACGCTGGCGGCGGCGCCGCGCAGCGGCGTCCGCTTCGGCCCGTCGGCGGGGGCGGCCTTCGCCGGCTGCGGCGCGGCCGGCGCCGGGGCGGCCTTGGCCTTCTGCTCGGCGCGGTCGGCGGCGCGGTCGACGACGGTGGCCTCGGTGCGCTCGGGCACGGGGGTCGACCGCGTGGCCGAGGGCTCCGGGGCGGGCTCCGGCGTGGCCTCGGGTGCGGGGGAGGGCGCGGGCGGCGGAGTGGCGGCGGCCGGCCGGCCGTTGGCCGACCCGCTCGGCTCGGCGGCGGGGGCCGGCGGCTCGGGCGCGGGGGCGGCCACCGGGGCGGGGGCCTGCTCGCGGTCGTCGCTGGCGGCGACCGGGCTGCCCGGCCGGTAGTCGGCGAAGAACTCGTGCCAGGCCTGGTCCACGCTGGACGGGTCGGCGAGGTACTGCTGGTACATCTCCTCGACCAGCCACTCGTTGGTGCCGAAGCCCGCCACCGCCGAGGAGGTGCCGGTGGAGGACGGCCGGGATGAGTTGTCGCGTGACACGGGGTCGAGTGCCTTCTTCGTCGTCGGTGGACGTCTCTGGACCGGGGCCTGACTCTACGCCCGGTCCCCCGTGCCCGACCTGCGGTCCGCCCGCCGCGCCGGGCCTCTCACCGGCCGTCGCGGCCTGCGCTCAGCTGCGCGCGCCGGCGGCCACGAGCAGGTCGACGAGGGCGTCGCGGGCACCGGCCTGACCTGCGTCGTCGCGGCGGTGGCGGGCCGCGGCGACCCGGCCGATGTCGAGGGCGCTGGCGCCGTCGGAGGTGGTCGCCTCGACGTCGGCCCCGGCGGCGAGCAGCAGCCGCACGACCTCGGGCGCGTCGCCGCCCGGCCCGGCGGCCACGGCCTCGTGCAGCGGCGTCCGGCCGGTGTCGGGGTCGCGCCGGTCGGCCCGGGCCCCGGCGGCCAGCAGCGCGCGGACCAGGTCGGGCCGGCGGGCGGCCGCGGCCGCGGCGAGCGCGCCGCGGTCGGGGTCGGCGCCGCGGTCGAGCAGCAGCCGCAGCGTCGCGGCCGCGCCGCCGGCCGCGGCGACGGTGAGCAGGTCCAGCCCGGTGGCCGGGTCGGTGAGCGCCGCGCCGCCGTCGAGCTCGCCGGTGAGGCGGTCGACGTCGTCGAGGTACGCCGCGGCGGCGGCGTCGACCGGGGCGCCGAGCGCCCCGAGCACGGGCACCAGCCCGGGGGCGTGCTCGACGGCGACGTGCAGCGGCGTGCGGCCGGACTCGGTGCGCGCCCCGAGGTCGGCACCGGCCGCGACCAGCTCCCGGACGACGTCCTCGCGGCCGGCCGCCACGGCCAGGTGCAGCGGCGTCCAGCCGCTCTCGCCGGCGTGCTCCAGCGTGCCGGCGAGCAGCCGCGGCGCGTCGGCGACGGCGCCGCGCACGGCCTCGAGCTCCCCGGCCTGCACGAGGCGGGCGAGGCGCGGCACGGTCATGCGGGTGGTCATGCGGGGGTCCCTCGTCCTCGGGTGGCGGTGGCGGTGGCGGTGCGGTCAGACGACGTCGCGGCGGACGGCCAGCAGGCTGCCCAGCAGCGCCGCGACCAGGCCGTAGCCGAGCAGCAGCACGACGCCCTGCCACGGGGCCAGCAGCTCCGGTGCCTGGAAGTCCGACGTGATGGCCTGCACCGCGCCGCCGGGCAGCCACTTGTAGGCGCCCTGGATCGCGCCGATCGAGGAGATGATCGGCTCGACGACGTAGAGGTAGACCAGCGAGCCGACGATGGCGCCGACCTGGTTGCGCAGCAGCGCGCCGATGCCCACGCCGATCACGGCGAACACGACCAGCACCAGCCCGGCGGCGCCGAGGGTGCGCAGGTTGTCGCCGTCCAGCGACGGCGCCGCCCCGCGCGCACCGGCGTAGAGCAGCACGACGACGACGTCGACGGCGAGCACCAGCAGCGCCACCGGCACCGCCGCGGCGGCGTAGGCCAGCAGCTTCGCGGCGACGACGCGGCCGCGGCGGGGCGTGGTCAGGAAGGTCGGGGTGGCGGTGCGGTGCCGGTACTCCTGGGTCATCCCGATGATCCCGAGGATGAGCAGGAAGACGCTGGCGTTGGCCGCGACGGAGAAGACGATCTCCTCGTACTGCGGTGTGCCCACCGCGGGGAGCCCCGGCTGGCCGCCGTTCTGCTCGGCGCCGGCCAGGCCGGTGAACAGCGCGGCGAAGCCGCCCGCCATCACGCAGGCGCCGAGGACCAGGCCGATCCAGACGCGGGTGGTCAGCAGCTTGGTCCACTCGGCGCGGACGAGCGCGGTCATCGGGCCGCTCCCTGGGTCGTGTACTGCGCGGGCCCGGCGGGGGAGCCGGCCGCGAACTGCTCCTGGCCGGCGGTGAGCCGGAAGTAGAGGTCCTCGAGGCCGGTGCTCTCGGCGCGCAGCTCGTGCAGCTCCACCTGCGCGGCGAACGCGCGGGCGCCGACGACGGCCGGGGTGGCGCCCTCCACGGTGACCAGGCCGTCCTCGCCGCGGGTGGCGGCCAGGCCCGCGGTGGCGAGCACGGCGACCAGCCGGTCGGCCTCGGGGCTGCGCACGAGGACGCTGCCGGCGCCCGCGGCGCCGGACCGCAGCTCGGCGATCGAGCCCTGCCGGACCAGGCGGCCGGCGCCGACGATGACGACGCGGTCGGCGGTCTGCTCCATCTCGGCGAGCAGGTGGCTCGACACGAGGACGGTGCGGCCCTCGTCGTGGGCGAGGTGTCGCAGGAAGCCGCGCAGCCAGAGGATCCCCTCGGGGTCCAGGCCGTTGGCCGGCTCGTCGAGGACCAGCACCGGCGGGTCGCCGAGCAGCGCGGTCGCCAGCGCCAGTCGCTGCCGCATGCCGAGGGAGTAGCCGCCGGCCCGGCGCCGCCCCGCCGTCGCGAGGCCGACCCGCTCGAGGACCTCGTCGGCGCGCGCGACGGGGATCCCCGCGGCGCGGCAGTACACCCGCAGGTGGTCGCGGCCCGAGCGGGCGGGGTGGAAGGCGGTCTCGAGCACCGCGCCCACCGTGCGCACCGGCTCGCGCAGCGCCGCGTAGGGGACGCCGTCGAAGGTGGCGGTGCCGGTGTCGGGGGTGATGAGGCCGAGGACCATCCGCAGCGTCGTCGTCTTGCCCGCGCCGTTGGGCCCGAGGAAGCCGGTGACCGAGCCCGGCTCGACGGTGAAGCCGAGGTCGGAGACCGCGCGCACGGTGCCGAAGGTCTTGGTCAGGCCGGACACCTCGATCCGCACCGGTCGGGGTCCTGCGGTGGTGCCGCTGGGCATCGGTCCTCCTCGTTCCGCCGTGCCGCCGTCCGCACCCCCGTGCCGCCCCATCCAAGCGCACCGGCGGCCGCCGACCGAGCCCGCGGGACGCGGCGTGCCGCACGTCACCGGCCCGTTCCCCACCGGACACCCCCCGTTCGCCCGCGCGGCCGTGACCGCGGGCACACCGGCTCCGGCCCGGTCACTACAGTGCCCGCCGTGGGTGCCCGTCGGCTCGTCGCGGTCGTCGTCGACCGGACGACGGGCTGAGCCGGGACGGGTCGCCGGTGGACCCCGTCGCACCCGGTCCGGAGTCGGTCCCGCCCGGTCCGGAGGTCCGGGAGGCGCTGGAGCGGCTGCTGCTCGGCGGCCCGCGCCGGCTGACCCGGCTGGAGGTCGCCGCGGCGGCCGGCATGCCCCCGGAGCGCACCCAGCGGCTGTGGCGGGCGCTGGGCTTCCCCGACGTCGCCGACGACGACCGCGCCTTCACCCTGTCCGACGTCGGCGCGCTGGCCACCGTCTCCGAGCTCATCGAGGCCGGCTTCATCGACCCCGACAGCGAGGCGTCCATCGCCCGGGTGACCGGCCAGGCGCTGTCCCGGCTGGCCGACTGGCAGACCGACCTGCTCGCCGGGGCGCTCGTCCGGCGGGCGCGCGAGCAGGGCCCGGGGACGCCCGTCGACGCCGTGGCCGCCGCCGAGGCGCTGCTGCCGCTGCTGAGCCGCACGCAGGACTACGTGTGGCGCCGGCACCTGGCGGCCAACCTCGACCGCGCGCTGTCCACGGGGGCGGCCGGGGACCGGCGGGAGATGGCCGTGGGCTTCGCCGACCTGGTCGGCTACACCTCGCGCTCGCGCGGCATGGGCGGCCGCGAGCTCGGCGCGATGGTGGAGGCCTTCGAGGCGACGGCGACCGAGGTCATCGCCCGCTCCCGCGGCCGGGTGGTCAAGACCGTCGGCGACGGCGTCCTGTTCACCGCCGCGTCCGCCGTCGACGCCGTCGAGATCGGGCTGATCCTGCCCGCCGTGTGGGACGCCGAGGACCACCCGCCGCTGCGGGTGGGCGCCGCCTACGGCACGGTCCTCACCCGCCTCGGCGACGTCTACTCCCCGGTGGTGAACCTGGCCAGCCGGCTGACGTCGATCGCCCCCGCCGGAGCGGTGCTGGTCGACCGGGTGCTCGCCGGACACGTGCGCGACCTGCCCCAGTACCGGGTGCGGCCGATGGAGCCGGTGGCGGTGCGCGGCTACGAGTCGGTGCAGCCGTGGCGGGTGAGCCGGCGGGTGGCGGGGGAGGCCGACGAGGGGCTCTCCCACGAAATCGTGCGCGACCGCTGAGCGTCCCGCGCTACCGTGGGCCCGTGCTGTGACCCCCGGAACCGACGTCGTCCCCCGACCCGCCGTCCACCCCGGGAGCACCCCATGAGCGCCACCCTCGTCGCGCGCGGCCTGGCCGCCGGCCACGGCGCCCGCGTCCTCTTCTCCGACCTCGACCTCGTCGTCGCCCCCGGTGACGTCGTCGGGCTGGTCGGCGTCAACGGCGCCGGCAAGTCCACGCTGCTGCGCACCCTGGCCGGTGAGCTGCCCGCCGAGTCCGGCGGGATCACGCTCAGCCCGCCGACGGCGACGGTCGGCCACCTGCCGCAGGAGCGCGACCGCCGGGAGGGCGAGACGGTCGCCGCCGCGCTGGCCCGCCGCACCGGCGTCACCGCCGCCCAGGCCGCCCTCGACGCCGCCACCGCGGAGCTGACCGAGGGGCGGCCCGGCGCCGAGGAGGCCTACGCGGAGGCGCTGGAGCGCTGGCTGTCCCTGGGCGGCGCCGACCTCGACGAGCGCCTCGAGGCGGTCCTGGCCGACGTGGCGCCCGGCGTGGCGCCCGACGCCCCGATGCCCGGCCTGTCCGGCGGGCAGGCCGCGCGGGTCGGGCTGGCGGCGCTGCTGCTGTCCCGCTACGACCTGCTGCTGCTCGACGAGCCGACCAACGACCTCGACCTGGCCGGCCTCGACCGGCTCGAGCGGTTCGTCACCGGCAACCGCGCCGGGATCGTCGTCGTCAGCCACGACCGGGAGTTCCTCGCCCGCACCGTCACCCGCGTCGTCGAGCTCGACCTCGCCCAGCAGCTGGTGCGGGTGCACGACGGCGGCTACGAGAGCTACCTCGCCGAGCGCGAGGTGGCCCGCCGGCACGCGCGCGAGGAGTACGAGGAGTACGCCGAGACGAAGGCCGACCTCGAGGCCCGGGCCCGCATGCAGCGCAACTGGCTGGCCAAGGGCGTGCGGGACGCGGTGAAGAAGCAGCGGGACCCGGACAAGTTCATCAAGGCGCACAACCGGGCGACGGCGGAGAAGCAGGGCGCCAAGGCCAAGCAGACCGAGCGGCGCATCGAGCGGCTGGAGGTGGTCGAGGAGCCCCGCAAGGAGTGGGAGCTGCGGATGACCATCGCCGCCGCGCCGCGCGCCGGGGCGGTCGTCGCCACGCTGCGCGACGCCGTCGTCCGCCGCGGGGACTTCACCCTCGGGCCGGTGAGCCTGCAGGTCGACTGGGGCGACCGGGTGGCGATCACCGGCCCCAACGGCTCGGGCAAGACGACGCTGCTCGGCGCGCTGCTGGGCCGGGTGCCGCTCGACGCCGGCAGCGCCTCGCTCGGGCCGGCGGTGCGGCTGGGCGAGGTCGACCAGGCGCGCGGGCTGTTCGTCGGCGAGCGACGGCTGCTGGAGGCCTTCGGCGCCGAGGTGCCCGACTGGCCGACGGCGGAGGTCCGCACGCTGCTGGCGAAGTTCGGCCTCACCGCCGAGCACGTGCTGCGCCCGGCGGCGACCCTCTCGCCGGGGGAGCGCACCCGCGCCGCGCTGGCGCTGCTGCAGGCCCGCGGGGTCAACGTGCTGGTGCTCGACGAGCCGACCAACCACCTCGACCTGCCGGCCATCGAGCAGCTGGAGTCCGCGCTGGCCGACTACCCCGGCACGCTGCTGCTGGTCACCCACGACCGCCGCATGCTCGACGCGGTGGCCACGACCCGCCGCTTCGCCGTCGACGACGGCCGGGTCACCGAGGTCTGACCGGTCAGGCGCGGGTGCCGGCCGGCTCGACGACGTCGGCGAGGACCCGGGCCAGGTCGCCGGGGACGGACAACTGCGCCATGTGCGCCGAGGGCAGCCGCACCAGCCGCCCGGCCTGCGCGCCCATCGCCTCCTGCGCCGGGACCGGGATGCAGTCGTCGGACTCCTGGGCGCACACCACGTACGTCGTCGGGTGAGCACGCTCCGGGGCGCTGCTCGGCGTCGTGAACGCCGCGGCCGACTGCAGGACCAGGCGGTCGCGGAGGGCCGCCGCCTGCTCGCGGGGCAGGTCGGCGCACAGCGCCTGGTGGACCGTGTCGAGGTCGCGGATCACGGTCAGTGAGCCGTCGTCTCGCGCTTCGACCCAGGCCGGGAGCGAGTCCCCGCCCACGAGGTCCATCAGCGACTGGCCCCGTTGCGGCCACATCGCGGCGACGTAGACGCTGTGGCGGACGCGAGGGTCGTCGGCCAGTTCGGTGATGACCATGCCGCCGTAGGAGTGGCCGACCAGCACCACCGGCTCGTCGATCTCGTCGAGGGCGTGCCGGACGTGGTCGGCGTCGGCGCGGAGGTCGCCCAGCGACCCGGGGTCGGTCCCGGCGCTGGGCAGCTGGTCGACCACCGCCACGCGGTGACCGAGGTCCTGCAGGTGGCGGGCGACGTCGTCCCACACCCAGCCGCCGCCCCAGGCGCCGTGCACGAGGAGGAAGGAAGCCATCCCCGGAGGGTCCGCCGACCGCGCGGCCCCCGGGAGCCCTCCGCTCGCCGGCGGCCGGCCCCCGGGCGTGGCGCGACCCGGTGCGCCCGGGAGCTGACGTCGGGGAACCAGCTCAGCTCAGGTCCTCGCCCAGCGCCTCGGGCAGCCCGACGGTGGCCATGCCGGCCCAGGTCTCGTCGACGTGGTGGGCCAGCACCATGAGGTCGCGCAGGTTGCCCTCGCGGTCGCGCACGTGGTCGCGCAGCAGCGCCTCCCCCGTGAAGCCCAGGTCGGTGAACAGCGCCAGCGCCGCGCCCTGCTCGGCGACGACCTCCACGACGAGCTTGGCCAGCCCGTCGCCGACCGCCGTCACCAGCGCCTGCCGGGCCAGCCCCCGGCCCAGCCCCGAGCCGCGCCGGGTGGGGGACACGACCAGCCGCACCTCGCCGACGTGCGCGGACCAGCCCGGCAGCGGGCGGACGGCGACGTAGCCCGCGACCTCGTCGCCGTCCATCGCCACGAAGCGCCGTCCGCCCCCGGCGCCGTCGGCCCACGACCGGACGACGGCGGGGTCGGTGACCTCCTCCTCGATGAAGGTCAGGTCCCCCTCCGGCAGGCTCCCGAAGAACCGCAGCAGCGCCTCGGCGTGCGCCGGTCCCAGCTCGACGACCTCCACGCTCATCCCTCCTGCCCCGCCGCCCGGGCGGGCGCGCTCTCCTCGCTGCGCGTGCGCAGGAAGCCGATGATCTCCGGCACCGTCGTCCGCGCCGCCGTCCGGCCGACCACCAGGCCCATGTGGCCGGCGTTCAACCGCAGCTCGTGCTTGTCCTCCGAGCCGACCAGGTCGATCAGCGGCGCGGTCGCGTCGGGCGGGACGATGTGGTCGCGGTCGGCGCGGACGGTCAGGAACGGCACCCGGATGTCGGACAGGTGCACCCGGTCACCGCCCACGGTCAGCCGGTCGGTGACCATCCCGTTGTCGCGGACGAGCATCTGCACCGTCTCGCGGGCGGCGGCGCCCGGGAACGGGATGTGGTCGTCGGACCAGCCGGTCATCGCCTGGTAGGCCGAGACGTACTCGTCGCTCCACAGTCGCTCCCACAGCGTCACGTACCGGGTGACCTCGGCGGTGGGGGTGAGCGTCTTGAAGCCCTGGACGACGACCCGCGGCGGCACGTTGCCGTCCTCGTCGAGGACGTCGTCGACCTCCAGGCCGCCGCGGAAGACGTCGGCCATCGGGCCCATCTGCGTGAAGTCGACCGGGGTGGCGAGCACGCTGAGGCTGCGCAGCGGCGCGTCGGGGTGGTGGGCGGCGTACAGCAGCGACAGGTCGCCGCCGAAGCAGTAGCCGAAGAGGTTGACCTGCTCGGCGCCGGAGATCTCCCGCACCCGCTCCACCGCGGCGGGGACGTAGTCGTCGACGTAGTCCTCGAGCCGGTTCTGCGCGTCGCGCTCGTCGGGCTCGCCCCAGTCGACCATGTACACGTCGAAGCCGGCGTCGACGAGCTGCTCGATGAACGAGTTGCCCGGGGCCAGGTCGAGGATGTAGCTGCGGCTGACCAGGCTGAACACGATGAGCAGCGGCGGGGAGTACCGCACCCGGTCGCTGCGGTAGTGCCACAGCTGGGTGCGGCCGCGCTCCCAGACGACGTCCTTCGGCGTCAGCCCGACGCCCGGGCGGTCGACCCCGGCGACGAGCTTGATGCCGTTACGCGCGCGGAGGGCGTTGCGCTCCACGTCGCGACGGACGCGGTCGAGGACCGCCTGCGGGCTGGGCACCGTCGGCATCGGGCTCCTCCGGGGTCGTCTCGGCGGCCGCGCGGGCGCGGCGCTCGGTCTCCAGTTGGACGGTCAGGCGCCGCACCTCGCGGTCGAGGGCGCCGATCTGCGCGCGCAGCCGGGCGAGGTCGGTGCCGGCGGGCAGGTTGACCAGGTGCCAGGCGCGGGCCGACACCCCCCGCGCGGTGTCCCTCGCCGCGTTCTGCGCACGCCGCAGCAGGGCGACGCCGGTGGCGAAACCGGGCGTGCGCACCAGGTTCTCGGCGTGCGGGGTCACCCGCTTCTCGGCGGCGTCGAACGCCTGCCGCCACAGCGGCGCCTCGGGTTGCTTCCCCGACGTCATGGCCCGGCCTCCTCTCGACCGGGGGGTGCCTACCCGCCGGGTGACCCACCACACAGCCGGTTACGGTCCCGGGGACGGTGCAGCAGCGGGAGGGGAGAGCGGCGTGGCGGACAGCGGTGCAGCGGACAGCGGTGCAGCGGACAGGACCGTGCTGGACATGTTCCGGCTCGACGGCCGGGTGGCGATCGTGACGGGGGCGTCGTCGGGACTCGGCGTGGTGTTCGCCCGGGCCCTGGCGCAGGCGGGGGCCGACGTCGCCCTCGGCGCACGGCGCGAGGAGAAGATGGGCGCCACCAGGGAGGCGGTCGAGGCCGCCGGGCGGCGGGCGATCACCGTGCGCACCGACGTGGCGAGGGTGGAGGACTGCCAGGCGCTCGTCGACGCCACGATGGCCGAGTTCGGCCGGGTCGACGTGCTGGTCAACAACGCCGGCATCGGCACCGCCGCGCCGGCCACCCGGGAGAAGCCCGAGGAGTTCCGCGCGGTCATCGACGTCAACCTCAACGGCTGCTACTGGATGGCGCAGGCCTGCGGCCGGGTGATGCAGCCGGGTAGCTCGATCGTGAACATCTCCAGCGTGCTGGGCCTGACCACCGCCGGGCTGCCCCAGGCGGCCTACGCGGCCAGCAAGGCCGGGCTGATCGGGCTGACCCGCGACCTCGCCCAGCAGTGGACCGGGCGCAAGGGCATCCGGGTCAACGCGCTGGCCCCGGGCTTCTTCGCCTCGGAGATGACCGACCAGTACCCCGAGGGCTACCTCGACCAGCAGATGGGCCGGGTGCTCGCCGGCCGCGCCGGCGACCCGATGGAGCTCGCCGCGGCGCTGGTGTTCCTCGTCAGCGACGCCGGCGGCTACGTCACCGGGACGACGATCCCGGTGGAGGGCGGCATGCTCACCAGCTGAGCCCGGCACCGGGGCCCCGCAGTCGCAGCGGGGCCCCGGCGCGGCTCAGGCCCGCTCGACCCGGTCGACCAGCGCGCCGATCCGGTCGACCAGCTGCGGCCACACCGCGCGCGGCAGGTCGTGGCCCATGCCCTCGACCACCAGCAGCTCGGCGCCCGGGATCGCCGCCGCCGTCGCCCGGCCGCCGGACACGTTCACCAGCGCGTCCTGCGCGCGGTGCACGACGAGGGTGGGCACGGCGACCCGCGCGAGGTCGGCGGTGCGGTCGGGGCTGGCCAGGATCGCGGCGAGCTGGCGGGCCACCCCCGCGGGGTTGTACGCGCGGTCGAAGGAGAGCCCGGCCCGCTCCCGCAACCCGGACTCGTCGAACTCGAAGCCGGGGGAGCCGATGACCCGGTAGGTGTCGACGGCGCGCTGCACCGCGGACTCCCGGTCGGTCGCCGGCGGGGCGAGCAGCACGCCGAGCGCGGCCTCCGCGGGCGCGCCGACGGCCGGGTCGCCGGTGGTCGACATGATCGAGGTCAGGCTGCGCACCTTCTCCGGGTGCCGGATCGCCAGCGCCTGGGCGATCATCCCGCCCATCGAGGCCCCCACCACGTGCGCGCTGCCGAGGCCGAGGGCGTCGAGCAGGCCGGCGGTGTCCTCGGCCATGTCGGCGAGGCGGTAGGCGACCCGCGAGTGGTCACCGCCCATGACGGCGAGCACGTCGGGCGCGCCGGCGGCGTCGAGGTGGGTGGACAGGCCGATGTCGCGGTTGTCGAAGCGGACGACGTACAGGCCGCGGTCGGCCAGCATCCGGCAGAACTCGTCGGGCCAGCCGATCATCTGCGTGGCCAGGCCCATGACCAGCAGCAGCGGTGTGTCCTCGGGCGAGCCGAAGGCCTCGTAGGCCAGCTCGACGTCGCCGACGCGGGTGGTCTGCACCCCGGTGTGCTCCATGACCGGCACGCTAACCGGGCGTCGCGGGAGTCCCGGAACGGGCCTGGTGCCGCTACGGTGCGTCCGGTCACCCTGACGGCGGGTGGCGTGGGCACGGGGGCCTGTGTGCTGGGGGACGTCGTGCGCACCACCGGGAACGACCCGTGCGGGAACTGAGGCGGCGCGCCCTGCTGGGCTGGGCCGGGGCGTCGCTGCTGGCCGCGGGCGGCTGCCGCGCCGCGGAGCGCTCGTTCACGAAGGCCGCGGCGACGACCTCCGCGCCCGCGACCACCCCTGCGCCGCCGCCGCCCGTCCCCGCGCCGGAGCCCGTCCCCCCGCCGGCACCGGAGCCCCGGCTGATCGGTGACGGCTCGACCGCCGACACCGGTCCCCAGCCCCACCAGCCGGTTCCCCAGAAGCTGGCGCCGGGCGAGCGGCCGCCGCAGTTCGTCGTGTTCTCCTGGGACGGCGCGGCCAACCTCGCCACCGGTCAGTTCCCCCGGTTCCGGCAGCTCGCGCAGGAGCTCGGCGCGTCGATGACCTTCTTCCTCACCGGGCTGTACGCGCTGCCCGCGGAGCAGCGGATGCAGTACGCGCCGCCGCGGCACCCCGTCGGGGCCTCCGACATCGGCTTCCTGTCGACGCAGGAGGTGCTCGACACCGTGGCCGAGGTGCGCCTCGCCTGGCTGGACGGGCACGAGATCGGCACCCACTTCAACGGCCACTTCTGCGGCGAGGACGGCGTCCGGCTCTGGTCGCCGGAGGACTGGACCAGCGAGATCGCCCAGGCCAAGCGGTTCGTGCAGACCTGGAAGACCACGACGGGCCGCGGCGACCTGCCGCCGCTGCCCTTCGACTACGACGTCGAGCTGGTCGGGGGCCGCACCCCGTGCCTGCAGGGCCAGGACGCCCTGCTGCCGACCGCCGCCGCGCTCGGGTGGCGCTACGACGCCAGCTCACCCGGGGGGTCGCAGGTGTGGCCCGGGAAGCAGCTCGGCCTGTGGGACCTCCCGCTGCCGTCGGTGCCCTTCCCGGCGAGGGGCTCCAGCGTGCTCGCCATGGACTACAACATCATGTTCCAGCAGACCCGCGGGGACACCGCCGGCGACCCGGCGATGCACGGCACCTGGCGGCAGCAGGCCCTGGAGGCCTACCTCGCCGGGTTCGAGCGGGCCTACACGACCAACCGGGCGCCGCTGTTCATCGGCAACCACTTCGAGCAGTGGAACGGCGGCATCTACATGGACGCGGTCGAGGAGACGCTGCGGGCCGTCGCCGGCCGGCCCGAGGTGCGGCTGGTGTCCTTCCGCCAGCTCGTGGACTGGCTGGACGTGCAGGACCCCGCCGTCCTGGACCGGCTGCGGACGCTGCCGGTCGGCACGGCCCCCGCCGGCGGCTGGGAGTCCTTCCTGGCCTGACCCGGGCAGCCGGGGGCGCGCACACGTGGGCGGACGGGACACCACCGGCCGGGTGAGCAGTCGTGGTCGGCGACCCGCACGGGCACGCCGTGCCCACCGACCGCGACTGCTCGGTGGGGCCCGAGCCCGTCCGCCGAGCGCGACCGGTCCACCGGGAGCGGCAGCGCATCCCGCACCTGGTGCCGGACGGGTCCCCGTGCAGCAGCGCAGCGGTGCGGTGATCGCTACGCTCCGCCGCTACGTCCGACCGACCGGGAGCAGGGAGCGCCGTGGCGAACGAGGCATCGCAGACCGAGGCCAGGGAGTTCGCCGCGGGGCTGCGGTCGCTGCTCGACTGGCTGCACCTCACCGGGGAGGGAGCGCGCAACGAGGTCGTCACGCTGGTGCAGGAGACGCTGGGTCCCGAGCGCCTGCAGCAGTCGGTGGTCGCACGGGAGCTCCCGCCCCTCGAGCACGTCAACCTGCAGACCGCCCTCGACGCCTGGACCGCGACCGGCGGGCGCTCGGTGGAGGTGCGCGGCGTGGTGCTCCCGCCGCACTACGCCGGGATCGACCTGCAGCAGCTGATGACCGGCGAGGGACTGCCCCCGGTGCGCCTGAGCGCTCCCTCCGTGGTCGACCTGCCGAACGGCCCGGACTCCACGCTGGCCTGCCTGCGCACGGCCCTGCTGCTGGTCACCGACGACGCCGGCCGGTACGTACTGCTCGTACAGGGGCCGAGCGAGCACGAGCCGCGGCTGCGCGTCGAGGTCGCCGGGCTGCCGGTGCAGCAGGCGCAGGCCGTGCTGGCCGAGATCGACCGGCTGCGCCGTGAGCTCGACGTGTACCGCGGCCGGCTGGTCGAGGTCACCCAGGGGCCCATGGGCCAGGTCGTGCTCACCTTCCTCGACCCGCCGGAGCTGCACCGCGACGAGGTCGTGCTGCCCGCCGCCGTCCTCGACCGCGTCGAGCGGCACGCCCTGGGCGTGGCCGCGTACCGCGCGGGCCTGCGCGCGGCGGGGCAGCACCTCAAGCGCGGCCTGCTCCTCTACGGACCGCCGGGCACCGGCAAGACCCACACCGTGCGCTACCTGCTGGGCCGGATGGAGGGCTACACCCGGCTGCTGCTCACCGGGCGGTCGCTCGGCATGGTCGGCTCGATCACCGACCTGGCCCGCGACCTGCAGCCGGCCGTGGTGGTGCTCGAGGACGTCGACCTCGTCGCCATGGACCGCTCCTTCGGCCCCGGCGGCAGCCCCGTGCTGTTCGACCTGCTCGACGCCATGGACGGCGCCGCCCCGGACGCCGACCTGCTCTTCGTCCTGACCACCAACCGGGCCGACCTGCTCGAGCCGGCCCTGGCCGCGCGGCCCGGGCGCATCGACGTCGCCGTCGACGTCGACCTGCCCGACGCCGCGGCGCGCCGCCGGCTGCTGGAGCTCTACGGCCGCGCCGTGCCGCTGCAGCTGTCGGAGGACGACGTCACCGGCGCCGTCGACCGCACCGAGGGCGTGACGGCGTCGTTCCTCAAGGAGCTGCTGCGCCGCGCCGTCCTGGAGGCGCTGCACGAGCAGGACCCGCTCGACCGGGTCACCGCCGTGCACCTCACCCGCGCCCTCGACGACCTGCTCGACAGCACCCAGGCGGTGACCCGCACCCTGCTCGGCGTGGGCGGCGAGGCCGCCGTCGCGGGCGACGGGGCCGAGCCCGGCCTCCCGAACCCCGTCGTGTTCACCGGCTCGTACGGCCCCTTCCGCCGCTGACCGACACCCGGGAGGGGCGAGCGCCCGGTCCGCGGGTGACACCATCGCCCGGCGGCGGAACGGCGCCGCGGACCCGACCCCGGTCCTCGGATCGGTCAGCCAGTGAGGTGGGCGCCATGACGCAGGAGCCAGGTCGCACGATCCACGTCGACGGGGAGTGGCGCCCCGCCGACGGCGGCGCGACGTTCCCCGTCACGAACCCGGCCACCGGCGAGGTCCTGGGCCGGGCGAGCGACGGCGACCGGACCGACACCGCCGCCGCGATCGCCGCCGCGGAGCGAGCGCTGCCGGCCTGGTCGGGCGCGACCGCCTACGAGCGCGCGGCGGTCCTCGCGAGGGCCGACGTCCTGATGCGGGAGCGGCGCAGGGACCTGGCCGCGCTGATGACCCGGGAGCAGGGCAAGCCGCTCAAGGCGGCGATGAACGAGGTCGCCTACGCGGCGGACTTCCTGGCCTGGTTCGCCGAGGAGGCCAAGCGCGTCGGGGGTGTCACGATCCCCTCGGCGCGGGCCGACCAGCGGTTCGTGACGATGCGCCAGGCGGTCGGCGTGGTCGCGGCCATCACGCCGTGGAACTACCCGGTCTCGATGCTCACCCGCAAGCTCGCCCCCGCCGTCGCCGCCGGGTGCACCTCCGTGCTCAAGCCCGCCGAGCAGACCCCGCTCTGCGCGGTGGCGACCGTGCAGGTGCTCGTCGACGCGGGGCTGCCCGCCGGGGTGGTCAACATGGTCACCACCAGCCGCCCGGCGGAGGTCGGCGACGCGCTGCTGGACTCCCCGGTGGTCCGGAAGCTGACCTTCACCGGCTCCACCGCCGTCGGGAAGGTGCTGGTGGCGAAGGCCGCCGCCACGCTCAAGCGGGTCTCGGTGGAGCTGGGCGGGCACGCGCCGTTCATCGTCTTCGGTGACGCGGACCCGGTGCGGGCGGCCAAGGGGGCCGCGCTGGTCAAGTTCCTCAACACCGGCCAGGCGTGCATCAGCCCGAACCGCATCTACGTCCACCGCTCCCTCTACGACACCTTCGTCGCCACCCTCGAGCAGCGGATCGCGGCGCTGCGGGTCGGTCGCGGCGACCAGGAGGGCATCTCCGTCGGCCCGCTGATCGACGAGCGCGCCGTCGCCAAGATGGAGGCGCAGGTCGACGACGCCCGGACCCGGGGCGCCCGGGTCGTCGCCGGGGGCGAGCGGCTGCAGGTCGAGGGGCTCGCCGGCACGACCTTCTTCTCGCCCACGCTGCTGGCCGACGTGACGCCGGACATGCTGGTCTCCCGCGAGGAGACCTTCGGCCCCATCGCCGCGGTCACCCCGTTCGACGACGAGGACGAGGTCGTCGCGCGAGCGAACGACACCGAGTACGGCCTGGCCGCGTACGTCTACACCAACGACCTGTCCACCGCGATCCGGGTGACCGAGAAGCTGCGCTTCGGGATGGTGGGCGTCAACGACATCAACCCGACGTCGGCCGCCGCTCCCTTCGGCGGCGTCAAGGCCAGCGGGCTGGGGCGTGAGGGCGGCTACGAGGGCATCGACGAGTACCTCGACACCAAGCTCGTCGGCATCGCGGTCTGACGCTCGGCACCCACGCCGACCTGACCACGGGGTGAGGTCCTCGTGGGCCGTCGGCAGGGGGTGTGCGCCGCGGAGGGCCACCGTGGGCCGGTCCGATCTGCACCAAGTCGATGGGAATTGACGGGATTACCGGCGGCGCCTAGATTGACGCGCAGGTCCAGAGCGTCAGCGTCAAGCCCCGGCTCGCTGACCGGCAACCCTCCGCTGGGACGGGGTGCCCCGGGTGACGACCAGGCGGGTGCGCACCGTGCGCCCCGCAAGTCCAGCCGCCCCTCCCGGGGCCCGACAGAGGAGCCCAGCCGTGGGACACGGGAGCACGAGCAGCGTGCGCGCCCTCTCGCTCGACCTGGTCGGCCGACCGACCGTCGACCTGCACCGCACCGACAGCGCGCTCTGTCGCTGACCTCCTGACCTCCCGACCGTAGAAGGACCCTCCTGCCCCCCGCTGCTCGCACGCTCGCAGCGGGGCCCTGCAGGACGGCCACACCCTCACCTGTTCCTGTCAGGAGCTCCGTCATGTCCGCACCACCGCTCGAGGTGGCCTCCGTCCACCCCGACGACCCCCTGGCCGCGCCCCTGTTCGCCGAGCTCGCCGCCGAGTACGACGCCCGCTACGGCGACCTGTTCGGCGGTGCCCACGAGGAGCTGACCCGCTACCCGGTCGAGGAGTTCCTGCCGCCCGACGGCGAGCTGGTGCTCCTGCTGGCCGGCGGCACACCCGTCGCCGGTGGCGCCTACCGCCGGCACGCCGACCCCGGCACCGCCGAGGTGAAGCGCATGTGGACGGCGGCCACCCACCGCCGCCGCGGCCTGGCGCGGCAGGTGCTCGCCGAGCTCGAGACGCGCGCGGCGGCACGCGGCTACTCGCGCCTGTTCCTCACCACCGGCCCGCGCCAGCCCGAGGCCAAGGCGCTGTACCTGACGGCCGGCTGGACCCCGCTGTTCGACCCGGCCGTGCCCCGTCCCACCGACCTGGCCGTGCTGAGCCGGCTGCCCGTCGCCGAGCGCGTGTACGCGTTCGACAAGCAGCTGCCGGGAGGTGGGGCGTGACCACCCTGCTGCCCCGCTCCGACACCGCCGCGCCACCGGCGGGCGGGACGCCCTACGACCGGCTGCGGGTCGTGCCCGCCCGGCACCCGGCGCGGTGGGTGGCCACCGCGGTCGTCGCCGTCCTCCTCGCGATGGTCGTCAACTCGCTGGTGACCAACCCCCGGTGGGAGTGGGACGTCGTCGGCGCCTACCTCACCGAGGAGTCGATCGTCCGCGGCGTCTGGACGACGGTGCAGCTGACGCTGATCACCGCCGTGCTGGGCTTCGCGCTCGGGACGGTGCTGGCGCTCATGCGGCTGTCCCGCTCGCCCCTGCTGCAGGCGGTCAGCTGGGGCTACACCTGGGTGTTCCGCTCGGTGCCGCTGATCCTGCAGCTGCTGCTCTGGTACAACCTCGCCTACCTCTACCGGTCGCTGGACGTCGGCATCCCGTTCGGCCCGTCGTTCGCCAGCGTCGAGACGCTCTCGCTGATCGACAAGTTCGGCGCGGCCGTCCTGGGCCTGGCCCTGCACCAGGCGGCCTACTCGGCGGAGATCGTCCGGGCCGGGATCCTCAGCGTCGACCAGGGCCAGCTGGAGGCCGCCGCCTCGCTCGGCATCCCGAAGCGCCGGCAGACCACCCGCATCGTCCTCCCGCAGGCGATGCGCTCGATCGTGCCGACGGCGGTCAACGAGGTGATCGGCCTGTTCAAGGGCACCTCGATCGTCTACGTCCTGGCGCTCGGCGAGCTCTTCTACACCGTCAGCGTGATCTACGGCCGCACCCAGCGGGTGCTGCCGATGCTCCTGGTGGCCGCCGTCTGGTACGTCGTCCTCACCACGGTCGTCACGGTCGTCCAGTACTACGTGGAGCGGTACTACGCCCGCGGCGCCCTCCGCACCCTGCCCCCGACGCCGCTGCAGCGACTGCGCGCCAACCTGACCGCGGGCCTCGCCCGCGTCCGTCCGGCCCGCGAGGTGTCCCGGTGACCACGGTCGCCGCCCGCCGCGGGCGGGTCGAGGTCCACGGCGTGCACAAGTCCTACGCGGGCGTCGAGGTGCTGCACGGCGTCGACCTGGTCGTCGAGCCCGGCACGGTCACCGTCGTCCTCGGGCCCTCCGGGTCGGGCAAGTCGACGCTGCTGCGCAGCATCAACCACCTGGAGAAGGTCGACCGCGGCTTCGTCGCCCTCGACGGCGAGCTCGTCGGCTACCGCCGCCGGGGCGACACCCTGCACGAGCTCAAGGAGAAGGACCTGCTCCGGCAGCGCACCCGGTTCGGGTTCGTCTTCCAGTCCTTCAACCTGTTCCCGCACCTCACCGCGCTGGAGAACGTGGTGGAGGCGCCGGTCTCGGCGCAGGGCCGGCCGCGCGCCGAGGTCGAGGCGGAGGCCCGCGAGCTGCTCGCCCGCGTGGGCCTCGCCGACCGGGCCGGGGCCCACCCCCGGCAGCTGTCCGGCGGGCAGCAGCAGCGGGTCGCGATCGCCCGGGCCCTGGCCATGCACCCGGCGGTGCTGCTGTTCGACGAGCCCACCTCGGCGCTGGACCCCGAGCTCGTCGGCGAGGTGCTCCGCGTCATCGAGGACCTCGCCCGCGGCGGCACCACGATGATCGTCGTCACCCACGAGGTCGGCTTCGCCCGCCGGGCCGCCGACCGGGTGGTCTTCATGGCCGACGGCCGCATCGTCGAGGCCGGCGCGCCGCAGCAGGTGCTCGACCACCCCGCGCACGAACGGACCCGCGCCTTCCTCGCGCAGGTCCTCTGACCCTCCCCGTCCCCACCCCCGGACGGCGCAGCGCGCGCCGCCCGTCGCCGGCACGCGCCCGCGTGCCCCTGCCGGAAGAGAGAACGACCGTGATCGCCCGTACCCGACGAGTCCCGCTCGCCACCGCCCTGGCCGCTGCCTCCCTCCTCGCGCTGAGCGCCTGCAGCAGCGCCGCGGACATCGAGGAGGCCCGCGCGGAGGAGGACACCGGCAGCAGCGCGCTGGCGGTGGACACCAGCCCCGAGCAGGACCGCGTGCGCACGACCGAGAGCGACGAGGCGGTCGCCCTGCTGCCGCCGCAGGTCGCCGAGGACGGCGTCCTGACCGTCGCCGTCGGCGCCTTCACCGCGCCGCTGAGCTTCCTGGCCGACGACAACGCGACGGTCATCGGCAACGAGCCCGACATCGCCCAGCTCGTCGCCGACGGCCTCGGGCTGGACCTGGAGCTGGTGACCACGGACTGGTCCAACTGGCCGCTGGCCACCCAGTCCGGGGACGTGGAGGTCACGATCGCCAACGTCACGGTGACCGAGGAGCGCAAGGAGCTGTTCGACTTCTCCTCCTACCGCGTCGACGAGCTCGCCTTCCAGGCGCGCACCGGCTCCGGCCTGGTCGTCGACGAGCCGGCCGACGTCGCCGGCCTGACCATCGCGGTCGGGTCGGGCACCAACCAGGAGAAGATCCTGCTGGCCTGGGACGAGCAGAACCGGGCGGCCGGCCTCGAGCCGGTCGTCGTCCAGTACTTCGAGAACGACGGCGACACCACCCTGGCGCTGCAGTCAGGCCGGCTGGACCTGACCTTCGGCCCGAACGCCACCGCCGCCTACAAGGCCGCCGTCTCCCCGGACGAGTTCGAGGTGGTCGGCACGGTCAACGGCGGCTGGCCGCAGACCGCGCAGATCGCCGTCGCGACCGCCAAGGGCAACGGCCTCGCGCCTGCGGTCACCGCCGCGCTCAACTCCGCCATCGACGACGGCAGCTACGCGGAGGTCCTCGAGCGGTGGGGCCTCACCAGCGAGGCGATCGAGCGCGCCGAGACCAACCCGCCCGGCCTGCCGGCCGAGGACTGAGCGCACCCGTGGGCACCCCCTCGCGCGGTCCCCGCCGCCGTCCCCGTCCGGACCCCGTCCCCGCCCTGCCGGTGCGCACCGCGCTGGTGCTCTCCGTCATCGTCGGCACCTCGGCCTGCGCGGCGCCGGCCCGGGCCGACGTACCGGCGGTCGACGTGTCGGTGGTCGACGTCCCGGTGGTCGGGGCGCAGGTGGCATCGTGACGCAGGTGGGCACCCCGCGCCGCACCGACGTCGTGGTGGTCGGCGGCGGCGTGATGGGCTCGGCGGCCGCCTGGTCGCTGGCCCGCCGCGGCCGCGACGTCGTCCTGCTCGAGCAGTTCGGCCCCGGGCACGACCTCGGCGCCTCGCACGGCCGCGCCCGCATCTACCGCAGCACCTACGCCGAGCCGCACCACCAGGCGCTGGTCGCCGAGGCGCGGCGGCGGTGGGCCGAGCTCGAGGACGAGACCGGCCGGCGCGTGCTCCACCCGGGACCCGGGGTCGCCACCGCGGCCCCCGCGGGCCAGGCGCGGCTGCGCGGGGTGGCGACGGCGATGCAGCGCGCCGGCGTGGAGCACGAGTGGCTCCCCGCCGCGGGGGCCGCGCAGCGCTGGCCCGGGCTGCGCTTCCCCGGCCCCGTGCTGCACGAGCCGCACACCGCCGGCCGGGTCGACGCCGACGCCGCCGTCGCCGCGCTGCAGGAGGCGGCCGCCGCGCACGGCGCCGTCGTCGGGCACCACCGCCGGGTCACCGCGGTGCTGCCCGACGGCGACGGCGTCCGGGTCCGCCAGGCCGCCGGCGGCGACGTGCGCGCCCGGGTCGCCGTCGTGACCGCCGGCGCCTGGACCCCGGAGGTCCTCGGCCCGGCGTTCCCGGTGCCGCCGCTGCGCGTCACCGAGGAGCAGCCGGCGCACTTCCGCGCGCTGTCGGCGGACCTGGTCTGGCCGTCGTTCACCAGCGACCCCGACCCCGCCGAGGGCTGGCCGGCCGGGGTCTACGGCCTGGCCAGCCCGGGCGACGGCGTCAAGGTCGGCTTCCACGGCTCGGGCGCGGTGTGCACGCCCGGCACCCGGGACCGCCGCCCCGACCCCGCACGGCTGGCCCGGCTGCAGGAGTACGTGTGCCGCTGGCTGCCCGGGCTCGACCCCGACTCCGCCGAGCCGGTCAGCTGCACCTACACCAGCACCGCCACCGGCGAGTTCGTCCTCGACCGGGTGGGACCGGTCGTCGTCGGCGCCGGGTTCAGCGGCCACGGCTTCAAGTCCGCGCCCGCCGTCGGCCGGGTGCTCGCCGACCTCGCGCTGGGACAGCCCGGCGTCCCCGCCCTCCAGCTCGCCGCGCACGCCGCCGGCTGACCACCACCGACCCGGGAGGACCCGTCCCCGTGACCGAACCGCTCCACCTCGCCGTCGCCCTCGACGGCGCCGGCTGGCACCCCGCCGCCTGGCGCGAGCCCGACGCCCGCCCGGCCGAGCTCCTCACCCCCGGCTACTGGACCGACCTCGTCCGCGAGGCCGAGGCCGGCCTGCTCGACCTGGTCACCATCGAGGACTCGCTCGCGCTGCAGTCCGACGACCGGTTCCGGCCCGACGACCGCACCGACCGGGTGCGCGGCCGCCTCGACGCCGTCCTCGTCGCCGCGCGCGTCGCGCCGCTGACCCGCCACATCGGGCTGGTGCCGACCGCGGTGGTCACGCACACCGAGCCGTTCCACCTGTCCAAGGCGATCGCCACCCTCGACTTCGTGAGCGGTGGCCGCGCCGGCGTGCGGGTGCAGGTGTCGCTGGCGCAGCACGAGGCGCGGCTGGTCGGCCGGCGTTCGTTCCCGGAGCTGACCGGCGTCGACCGCCACGACCCGGCGGTGCAGCAGGTGCTGCGCGACGCCTTCGCCGAGGCCGCCGACTGGGTCGAGGTGGTCCGCCGGCTCTGGGACAGCTGGGAGGACGACGCGGAGATCCGCGACGTCGCCACCGGCCGGTTCGTCGACCGGGACAAGCTGCACTACGTCGACTTCACGGGCCGGTTCTTCTCGGTCAAGGGCCCCTCGATCACCCCGCGGCCGCCGCAGGGCCAGCCGCCGGTCGCGGCGCTGGCGCACCAGCGCATCCCCTACGAGCTGGTCGGCTCCTCGGCCGACCTCGGCTTCGTCACGCCGCGGGACGCCGACGACGCCCGAGGAATCGTGGCCGAGGTGCGCCGGGCGCAGGCGGCCGCGGGCCGCGCCGGGGAACGGGTGCACGTGCTCGGCGACGTCGTCGTCTTCCTCGACGACGACGCGGCCGCCGCCCGGGCGCGCAAGGAGCGCCTCGACGAGCGGGCGGGCGCGGAGTACCGCAGCGACGCGCTGGTCGTCACCGGCACGCCGGCGGAGCTGGCCGACCTGCTGCAGGAGTGGGCTGCCGCGGGGCTCACCGGCGCCCGGCTGCGTCCGGGCGCGCTGCCGCACGACCTCACCGCGATCACCCGCGGCCTGGTGCCCGAGCTGCAGCGCCGCGGTGCCTTCCGGACCGCCTACCCGACCGGCACGGGGGCGACGACGCTGCGCGGGCTGCTCGGCCTGCCGCGGCCCACCAACCGCTACGCCACCGTCGCCTGAGAGGAACGACCGTGACCAAGCAGGTGCACCTCGCCGCGCACTTCCCGGGCGTCAACAACACCACCGTGTGGAGTGACCCGGCATCGGGCAGCCAGATCGAGTTCAGCTCGTTCGTCCACTTCGCGCAGACCGCCGAGCGGGGGAAGTTCGACTTCCTCTTCCTCGCCGAGGGGCTGCGGCTGCGCGAGCAGAACGGGTCCATCTACGACCTCGACGTCGTCGGCCGGCCGGACACGTTCACCGTGCTGGCCGCCCTCGGCGCGGTCACCGAGCGGCTGGGCCTGACCGGGACCATCAACTCGACGTTCAACGAGCCCGTCGAGGTGGCCCGCCAGTTCGCCAGCCTCGACCACCTCACCGGCGGGCGCGCCGCCTGGAACGTCGTCACGTCGTGGGACGCCTTCACCGGCGAGAACTTCCGCCGCGGCGGGTTCCTGCCGCAGGACCAGCGCTACGACCGGGCCCGCACGTTCCTGCAGACGACGTGGGAGCTGTTCGACTCCTGGCGCGGCGACGAGATCATGGCCGACAGGGAGTCCGGCGTCTTCCTGCGCGACCCGCACCCGGGCGCGTTCGCGCACTCCGACGCGCACTTCGACATCGCCGGGCAGTTCTCCGTCCCGCGCAGCCCGCAGGGCCGGCCGGTGGTCTTCCAGGCGGGGGACTCCGAGGAGGGCCGGGAGTTCGCCGCGTCGTCGGCCGACGCGATCTTCAGCCGGCACGGTGCCAAGGAGGCCGGCCAGGCGTTCTACCGCGACGTCAAGGGCCGGCTGGGGAGGTACGGGCGCACGCCCGACCAGCTGCTCATCCTCCCGGCGGCCACCTTCGTCGTCGGGGACACCGACGCCGAGGCCGCGGAGCTGGCCCACGAGATCCGCCGCCAGCAGGTGTCCGGGCAGACGGCGCTGCGGTTCCTCGAGCAGGTGTGGAACCGCGACCTGTCCGCCCTCGACCCCGACGGCCCGCTGCCCGACGTCGACCCGCTGGTGGGGGAGACCCACGTCGCGCAGGGGCGGGCTCAGGTGCGCATGTACCGCGACCCGCTGGCCACCGCGCGGCAGTGGCGCGAGCTCGCCGCGGAGAAGGGCTACTCGATCCGCGAGCTGATGACCGAGGTGCAGAGCCGGCAGTCGTTCATCGGCAGTGCGCAGACGGTGGCCGAGCAGATCGACGACCTCGTGCAGTCCGACGCGGCCGACGGGTTCATCCTCGTGCCGCACCTGGTGCCCGGCGGGCTGGACCCCTTCGTCGACTCGGTCGTCCCGCTGCTGCAGGAGCGGGGCGTCTTCCGCGCCGACTACGAGGGGACGACGCTGCGCGAGCACCTCGGCCTCGCGCCGCTGGGACAGGCCTAGCGGGCGGCGAGGAGGGGCAGCAGCTCCTCGCCGACCCGCCACGCCTCCTCCAGGTGCGGGTAGCCGGACAGGACGAACTCGTCGAGGCCGAGGGCGGCGTACTCGGCGAGCCGCTCGGCGACCTGCTCGTGGCTGCCCACCAGTGCGGTGGCCGCGCCCTCCCGCACCAGGCCGATGCCGGCCCACAGGTTGGGCGCCACCTCCAGGGAGCGGGCGCCGTCGCCGGCCCGGCCGCCGTGCAGGGAGGTCATCCGCGCCTGGCCGACCGAGTCCATCCGGGCGAAGCGCTCCTGGGTGGCCGCGATCGCCGATCGCGGCATCCCGGCGAGCATCCGGTCGGCCTCGGCCCAGGCCTGCTCGGGGGTGTCGCGGCTGACCACGTGCAGGCGCACGCCGAACCGCAGCGTGCGCCCGTGTCGTGCGGCCTGCTCCCGGACCCGCTCGATGCGCGGGGCGGCCATGGCCGGCGGCTCGCCCCACAGCAGGTAGCGGTCGACCCATCGGGCGGTCACCTCCTCGGCGGCCGGTGACGCACCGCCGAGGTACACCGGGGGGACGACGTCCGGGGGCCGGGTGAGGCCGGCGCCCTCCACGCGCACGTGCCGCCCGGCCAGGTCGAACCGCTCCCCGGCCAGGCAGCGGCGGAGCACCTCGAGGAACTCACCGGTGCGCTCGTAGCGCTCGTCGTGGCCGAGGAAGTCGCCGTAGGCCCGCTGCTCGACCGGGTCGCCCCCGGTCACCACGTTGAGCCGCAGCCGGCCGCCGGACAGCCGCTGGAAGGTGGCCGCCTGCTGGGCCGCCAGGGTGGGGAGCACGAAGCCGGGGCGGAAGGCGACGAGGAACTCCAGCCGCGAGGTGAGCGGCAGCAGCGCCGAGCACAGCACCCAGGCGTCCTCGCAGCCCGAGCCGGTCGGGGTGAGCACCGCGGTGAACCCGCTCTGCTCGGCCGCCTGGGCGACCGCCGCCAGGTACGGGAGCGTCGGCCTCCGGCGCAGCGCCCCCGCGTTGTGCCCCCGGTCGGTGGTCGCCGGGCCGACGTCCCGGCCGTCGCCGCGGCTGGGCAGGAACCAGTGCACCTCCACGGCTCAGCCCCGCCGCGCGGCGGCGACCTGCGGCGCGGCGGTGGCCAGCCACGGCGCCAGCGCCGCCGGGTCGTCCCAGCTCTTCTCCACCAGGTACAGGCCCCGGGTCGGCGCGGTCGCCCCGAGCTCGACGAGCACGGGCTTGAGCAGCAGCTCCGGCGCCAGGGCGTGGGTCGGGCCGCCGCCGAGCATCAGCGGGACGGCGACCACGCCGGCGAGCTCGCCGGTGCCGACCTGGTCGAGGAAGAGCTTGAGCAGCCCGGTGTAGGTGGCCTTGTAGGTCGGGCTGGCGACGACGGCGACCTCGGCGGCCTTCAGCGCCTCGACCGCCCCGCCGACCGCCGGGTCCCCCCAGCCGAGCAGGCCCGGCCCGAGGTCGATGACGTCGACGACGACGTCGGGCGGGGCGCCGGTGAGCTGCTCGACCACCAGCTCGGCCGCGGCCCGGGTGCGGGAACGGGGCTTGGGGTTGCCGACGACGGCGATCGTGCCCATGCCGCCCAGTGAACTACACCAAGCCGATCGGGTTTGACGGGTATCGGGCCGCCTGGCATCCTCGGACGCGGTCACGAGTGCCAGCGCGAAGCCCCGGCTCGCTGGCCGGCAACCCTCCTCCGCGATGGGGTGCCCCGGGTGACGACCAGGCGGCTGCCGCCCGGCAGTCCGCAAGCGCGGACCCGCTCCGGGTCCCGGCCCGCCAGGAGTGCCGCATGACCAGCGCCGTCCTCGACCGACCCTGCCGCACCGCGCCCGCGGGGGAGGCGCCCCTGCTGCCGCTCGTCGGCGCCGGCACCCCGGTGCCGCTGGTGACCGGCGGCAGCGTCCCCTACGCCGACCTGGACACCGCGGCCAGCACCCGGGCGCTCCCGGCCGTCGCCGACCGGGTGGCCGAGGTGCTGCCGCGCTACGCCAGCGTCCACCGCGGCGCCGGCTGGCTCTCCCAGGTCTCCACCGCCGTGTACGAGGCCGCCCGCGCCGTCGTGGCCGGCTTCGTCGGCGCCCGGGCCGACGACGTCTGCGTGCTCACCCGGCACACCACCGACGCGCTCAACCTGCTGGCCGGCGCGGTGCCGGCGGGCGCCTCGGTGCTCGTCCTCGACTGCGAGCACCACGCCGACCTGCTGCCCTGGCAGCGCCGCGGCCCGGCCACCGTGCTGCCCGTGCAGGCCACGGTCACCGCGACCCTGCGCGCCCTGGGCGACGAGCTCGCCCGCGGGCGCCACGCGCTGCTGGCGGTCACCGGCGCGTCCAACGTGACCGGGGAGGCCCTGCCGCTCGACGAGGTGGTCGCCCTCGCGCACGCCGCGGGCACCCGCGTCGCCGTCGACGGCGCCCAGCTGGTCCCGCACCGCCGGTTCTCCCTCGCCGCCACCGGCGCGGACTGGGTGGCCTTCTCCGGCCACAAGCTCTACGCCCCGTTCGGCACCGGCGCGCTGGTCGGCCGCCGCGACTGGCTCGACGCCGCGCCCGCCCACCTCGCCGGGGGCGGGGCGGTGCACGACGTCACGGTCGACGACGTCGCGTGGGCCCCCGCGCCGCACCGGCACGAGGGCGGCTCGCCGAACGTGCTGGGCGCCGTCGCGCTGGCCGAGGCGTGCCGGACCCTGGCCGCGCTGCCGGCCGGGGCGCTGGAGCGGCACGAGCGGGCGCTGCGCGAGCGGCTGGTCGACGGCCTGACCGCGCTGCCGGGCGTGCGCGTGCTGCGGATCTGGGCCGACTCGGCCGACCCGACCGGCGTCGTGTCCTTCACCGTGGCCGACGCCGACCCGGGCCTGGTCGCGGCGTACCTGTCGGCCGAGCACGGCATCGGGGTGCGCGACGGCCGGTTCTGCGCCCACCCGCTGCTCGCCCGGCTGGGCGTGCCCGAGGGGGCGCTGCGGGCCAGCGTGGGCGTGGGCACCAGCGCTGCCGACGTCGACCGCCTGCCGGCCGCCCTCGAGGCGTTCCTGGCCGCCGGGCCGCGGGTGGCCTACGCGCGCCGCGACGGCCGTTGGCAGCCGGCCGACGACCCGCGCCGCCTCGCGGACGCCGCCGCCCTCGGCCGCGGCGCCGGCTGCCGGGACCCGCGGTGACCCGGGGAAGCACGGCGACCGGCCGCCTGTTGACCCAGGAGGAGGAGAGGAGGGGACACGTGCGCCGACCGGCCCTGTCGCGACGCCGGCACATCGACCTGCGCCGCACCTGCAGCGCCCTCTGCCGGGCCCGCTGACCGACCGCCCTGCCCGCGTCGTCCCGGCCTGGAGCCCTCCTCCGATGCCCCTCCCGCCTCCCCGCCCCGCCGTCCTCTGCGTCGTCGGCGCCGGCCCCACCGCCGTCGGTGTCCTCGAACGCCTGGTCGCCAACGCGGCCGGGCTGCGCGGCGGCCGCCCCCTCGAGGTCCACCTGGTCGACCCCCACCCGCCCGGCGGCGGCCGCGTCTGGCGGGCCGAGCAGCCGCGCCTGCTGTGGGCCAACTCCCTCGTCGCCGACGTCACCGTGCTGCCCGACCGCTCGGTCGTCGTCGACGGCCCGGTGGGGGAGGGGACCACCCTGTGGCAGTGGGTCGAGCGCGTCGGCCGCGCGCTGCCCGAGGCCGATCCGGTCGGCGCCGAGGCGCGGCGGCTCGCCCCGACGTCGTTCCCGTCCCGGCCGCTGGTCAACGCCTACCTGGGCTGGGTCCTCGAGCAGGTCGTGGCCGCCGGCGCCCCGGAGGTCGCGGTGCACCGCCACCGGCAGCGGGCGGTCGACGTGCGGCCCCGGCCCGACGGCGCCGACGTCGTGCTCGCCGACGGGCGGGTGCTCGCCGCCGACGCGGTCCTGCTGGCCCAGGGCCACCTCGACGCGGACCCCTCCGCCGCCGAGCGGGCCACCGAGCGCTGGGCCGCCGCCCGCGGGCTCACCTACGTGCCGCCCGGCTACACCGCCGACCTGGACCTGTCGGTCCTGCGGCCCGGCGAGGACGTGCTCGTGCGCGGCGCCGGGCTGGCGTTCGTCGACCTCGTCGTGCTGCTCACCAGCGGCCGGGGCGGCCGGTTCGAGCGCGGCGACGACGGCCGGCTGCGCTACCTGGCCTCCGGGCAGGAGCCGGTGCTGCACGTCGGGTCCCGCCGCGGGGTGCCCTACCGGTCGAAGCTCGGCTACGTCTGGCCGGGCCCGCCGGTCCCCCTGCGCTTCTTCACCCCGGCGGCGATCGAGGAGGCGTTCGGCCCGGGCCGGCTGGACCTGCGCGCGGACCTCGCCCCGGTCATCGAGCGCGAGCTCGCCTGGGCGCACTACACCGAGCTGTTCCGCGCCCACCCGGAGCGGACGCGGATGGCGTGGGACCAGTTCGCCGAGCGCTTCGCCGCCGACCCGAGCGGCGTGGACGCGCTGGTCGAGCGGGCCGTCCCCGACCCGGCGGACCGCTTCGACCTGCCCGCGCGCAACCGGCCGCTGGCCGGCCGGCGGTTCGCCGACGGCGAGGAGCTGCAGCAGTGGGAGCGGGCTCACGTCCGCGCCGACCTCGCCCGCGCCGCGGACCCGGCGTACAGCCCGGACGCCGCGGTGTTCACCGCGCTGCTGTTCTGCCACGGCACCGTGGTCACCCTGGCCGCAACCGGCCGGCTCACCCCGCGGTCGGAGGCCGAGGACGTGGCCGGCTGGTGGATGAACCTCTTCAGCTACCTGGCCAGCGGCCCGCCGGCGCCGCGACTGGAGGAGCTGCTGGCGCTCTCCGAGGCCGGCGTCGTGCGCTTCCTCGGCGCCGACGTGCGGATCGACCTCGACGCCGCCACCGGCCTGTTCCGCGCCCGGTCGGCCAGCGTGGCGGCCGTCACCGAGGCCCGCGCCCTGGTCGAGGCGCGGCTGCCCGCCCCCGACGTCGCCACCACGCCGGACCCGCTGGTCAGCGGCCTGCTGCGGCGTGGCGAGGCGGCGGGCCGCGGCAGCGGGGGCCGGCTGCACGTCGACGTCACCCAGCGCCTGGTCGACGCCGCCGGCGTCCCGAACCCCCGGGTCTTCGCCGCCGGCTTCTGGACCTCCGGTGCGCAGGTGGCGGCCTTCGCCCGGCCGGGCACCAATGCCCCGTTCTTCCGGCAGAACGACGCGCTCGCGCGTGCGCTCTGGCAGGTGCTCGCCCCGGCGGAGGCCGCGGTGGAGATCGCCTCCTGACGGCGCCCGGCCGCGGCACCCGACCACCTGGACCAGGACGAGAACGGCCCGGACGGAGGACCGTCCGGGCCGTACGACGTGCCCCCGGCAGGATTCGAACCTGCGCACCCGCCTCCGGAGGGCGGTGCTCTATCCCCTGAGCTACGGGGGCTCGGGGCAGGGGAGAAGTTACCAGCCGCCCCCGCCCGTCCCGACGGCGGGACTCAGGGCGCCGGCAGCGGCGTCCCGCCCCGCGCGGTGAGCATGTCGACCATCGTCGTCACCTCGGCGCTCTGCGTGTCGGCGATGGAGCGCGCCAGCGTGCGCACCGCAGGCTCGGCCGCGTGCTGGGCGGCGTACTGCGCCATGTCGAAGCCGCCCTGGTGGTGGCGGATCATCAGTCGCAGGAACTCCACGTCGAACGCCGTCCCGGTCAGCGACCGCAGGTCGGCCAGCTCCGCCTCGGTGGCCATCCCGGGCATGAGCGCGCCGTCCGCGCCGTCCATCGACGACATGTCGTGCCCGGCGTGCCCGCCGCCCATCCAGGCCATGTGCTCCCCGCCGGAGCGCGGCAGCCCCCACAGCGACAGCCAGCCCTCCATCCGGCCGGCCTGGTTGGTCTGCGTGCTGGAGATGTCGAAGGCCAGCCGCCGGACCTCGGGGTCGGTGCTGCGCTCGAGCGCCAGGTTGGCCATCTCCACGCCCTGCCGGTGGTGCACCGCCATGTCGCGGGAGAAGCCGGCGTCGACCGAGTCCACGGTCGGCGCCGGGTCCTGGCCGATGCCCAGGCCCACCGCCAGCCCGCCGCCGAGGGCCACCAGCGCGACGGCGATGAGGGCCAGCAGGGCGGCGCGCAGCCCGCGGCCGCGCGGGCGCGGGGCCGGGGCGTCCTGCTCGGGGCGGACGGCGGTGGCGGTCATCGGGACCTCACTCCGTGGTCGAGGCGTCCGCCGCGGCGGTGGGCGTCGTCGGCGCGTCGGTGGTCATCGCGTCCGCGCCGCGGCTCGGGTCGCCGACGACCAGCGGGTCGGCCACGAACGTCGGGTTCTCGCAGCTGGCGCCGATCTCGGGGTAGTGGCCCTCGACCTCGCCGTTGAAGGTGAGGAAGTCGGCGAACTGCTCGATGCGCGGGTCGTCGACCGAGTCCACCTTCAGCTGGTGGTTCCACGACTGCAGGCTCACCGCGGAGTCCAGGCCCGCGTAGGGGGACAGCAGCCGGCCCGAGACGCCGTCGACCAGGTCGGCCAGCTTCTCGACGTCGTCGGCGGGCACCCGCTCGGGGTCGTAGGCGATCCACACGGCGCCGTGCTCCATGGAGTGGACGGCGTTCTCGTGCCGGACGTCGACGTCGTAGACGGTGCCGGTGCAGTCGGCCCACTCGCCGTCGTGCGGCCCGCCCACCGGCGGCGACTGCTCGTACTCGACCGGGGTGGACACGTGCTCCTGGCCGGCGGCGTAGTCGAAGCTCTCGATGCCGGCGATCTCGTCGAGGGAGTCGATGCGCTCGGCGTCGGACTGGCGCACCTGCACGACGGCGTAGGTGATGGCCGCGACGGCGAAGACCACGACGGCGACCGCGGCGGCGATCAGGCCCCACGGCCGCTGCTGGGTGACCACCTGCGTCGGCGGGCGGGTGCGCCCGCGGCCCCCCGACGACCTCGTCGCCGACGCCGGTCGCGCGCCGGACCCGGACCGGCTCGACCCGCCCCCGGCGCGGCCGGCATCGGGCTTGCGGTCCTTGGCCACGTGTTCTCCTCAGTGCTGGTCGAGTGGTGTGTCCGCCGGTCGTGGCGCAGCATGGGTGCGCGCCGGCGCGGCAGGGCTCGCGCCTGCCCTCGCCCGCGAGTCTAGGTCGCGTACCTGTGCAGTCCCTGGGACCACGGGTGCGGCGGGGAAGCGGGTCGCGCCCGCTGCGTACGATCCCCAGGTGACACCGGAGCAGTTGCGCGACCTCGTCCGGGCCGTCGTCGCGGCGGTCGTCGAGCGCGGCACGCTCGCCGTCGCCGTCCCCGACGAGGTCGTCGTCGAGCGTCCCAGGAACCCCGAGCACGGTGACTACGCCACCAACGTGGCGCTCCGCCTGGCCAAGCCCGCCGGCCGCCCGCCGCGCGAGGTGGCCGAGGCCCTCGCCGAGGAGCTGCGCACCCGGCCGGGGATCGAGCGGGTCGACGTCGCCGGCCCCGGCTTCCTCAACGTCACCCTCGCGCAGGGCGCGCTGGGCCGGATCGCCGTCGAGGCGGTCACCGCGGGGGAGGCCTACGGCTCCACCGCCACCCTCGCCGGGCAGCGGCTGAACCTGGAGTTCGTGTCGGCCAACCCGACCGGTCCGGTGCACATCGGCGGCACCCGCTGGGCCGCGGTCGGCGACGCCCTCGGCCGGCTGTTGGAGGCCAGCGGCGCCACGGTCACGCGGGAGTACTACTTCAACGACGCCGGCGCGCAGATCGACCGCTTCGCGCAGAGCCTGATGGCCGCCGCCGCCGGCCGGCCGGTGCCCGAGGACGGCTACGCCGGCGACTACATCGGCGAGATCGCCGCCGAGGTCGTCGCCGCCGAGCCCGGCGTGCTGGAGCTGCCCGAGGCGCAGCAGCAGGAGCGGTTCCGCGAGCGCGGCGTCGAGCTCATGTTCGCCGAGATCAAGCGCACGCTGGCCGCGTTCGGCGTCGAGTTCGACGTCTACTTCAGCGAGCGCACGCTGCACGAGACCGGCGCGCTGGAGAAGGCGATCGCGCGGCTGCGCGAGAACGGGCACGTCTACGAGGCCGACGGCGCCGTCTGGCTGCGCACCACCGACTTCGGCGACGACAAGGACCGGCCGCTGGTCAAGAGCGACGGCGACCCGACCTACTTCGCCGCCGACTGCGCCTACTACCTCGACAAGCGCGCCCGCGGCTTCGACAAGGTCGTGATCATGCTGGGCGCCGACCACGCCGGGTACGTGGGCCGGTACAAGGCGCTGGTGGCCGCGGTCGGCGACGACCCCGAGGCCAACCTGGAGATCCTGCTCGGCCAGCTGGTCAACCTCGTCCGCGACGGCGAGCCGGTGCGGATGAGCAAGCGCGCCGGCACCGTCGTCCTGCTCGAGGACCTCATGGAGGCCGTCGGGGCCGACGCCGCCCGCTACGCCCTGGCCCGGGCCTCGGTCGACCAGCAGATCGACCTCGACCTGGACCTGTGGAGCCGGCAGACCAACGACAACCCGGTCTTCTACGTCCAGTACGCGCACGCCCGGATCTCCTCGGTGCTGCGCAACGCCGCCGACCTCGGCATCGCGCTGGGCGAGCCCGCCGACGTCGACGTCGCGCAGCTGACCCACGAGCGGGAGAACGACCTGCTGCGGGCGCTCGGTGAGTTCCCGCGGGTGCTGACCTCGGCCGCGGAGCTGCGCGCCCCGCACCGGGTGGCCCGCTACCTGGAGGAGCTGGCCGGCACCTACCACCGCTTCTACGACTCCTGCCGCGTGCTGCCCCGCGGCGACGAGGAGGCGACCCCGCTGACCGTCGCCCGGCTGTGGCTGTGCGCGGCCACCGCGGTGGTGCTGCGCAACGGCCTCGGCGTGCTCGGCGTCTCGGCCCCGGAGCGGATGTGAGGGCGCACCCGGCCGGGCCGCTGCACGGCGCGTTCTCCCCGCCGCCGGCGGCCGGCACCCCGCCGACCGACCTCGGCGCGCTCGACCCGGCGGTCTGGCCGCGCTCGGCCCGCCGCGTCGACGGCGAGCTGCACCTGGCCGGGAGGCCGGTCACCGAGCTGGCCCGCGCGCACGGCACCCCGCTGTTCGTGCTCGACGAGGACGACTTCCGCGGCCGGGCCGCGGACTTCGCCACCGCCTTCGACGACGCCGACGTCCACTACGCGTCCAAGGCGTTCCTCTGCGGGCAGGTGGCCCGCTGGATCGCCGACGACGGGCTGCACCTGGACGCCTGCAGCGGCAACGAGCTCACCGTCGCCCTGGCCGCCGGGTTCCCCGCCGGGCGGATCGCGCTGCACGGCAACAACAAGTCCCTGGTCGAGCTGCAGCTGGCCGTCGACGCCGGCATCGGCCGGGTCGTCGTCGACTCCTTCGACGAGATCGACCGGCTGGTGCCGATGGCCGCCGCGCGGGTGGCCGCCGGAGGCGCGCCGGTGCCGGTGCTGATCCGCACCACCGTGGGCATCGAGGCGCACACCCACGAGTTCATCGCCACCGCCCACGAGGACCAGAAGTTCGGCTTCTCGCTGGCCACCGGCGACGCGCTGACCGCCGCCGTCCGGGTCATCCGCGAGCCGGCGCTGCACCTGGCGGGGCTGCACAGCCACATCGGCTCGCAGATCTTCGACACCGCCGGCTTCGAGGCCGCCGCGCACCGCGTCGTCGGGCTGCTGGGCCAGGTGCACCAGGCCACCGGCGAGCTGCTCGGCGAGCTCAACCTCGGCGGCGGCTTCGGCATCGCCTACGTGCCCGACGACGACCCGGTGACCCCGGCCGACGTCGCCCGCCGGCTGCGCACCGTCGTCGCGGCCGAGTGCGCGGCGCTCGACCTGCCGGTGCCGCGGCTGGCCGTCGAGCCGGGACGTGCCATCGCCGGCCCGGGCACGGTCACGCTCTACGAGATCGGCACCATCAAGCCGGTCCGCCTGGGCAGCGGCAGTCACGGGGCCCCGCCGGTGCGCAACTACGTGTCGGTCGACGGCGGCATGAGCGACAACATCCGCACCGCCCTCTACGACGCCGACTACACCTGCGTGCTGGCCAACCGCACCTCCGACGCCGCGCCGGCGCTGTGCCGCGTCGTCGGCAAGCACTGCGAGAGCGGCGACGTGCTGGTCCGCGACCTGTGGCTGCCCTCCGACGTGCAGCCCGGCGACCTGCTCGCCGTCGCCGCCACCGGCGCCTACTGCTGGTCGATGGCGAGCAACTACAACTACCTGCTCAAGCCGCCGGTCGTCGCGGTGCGGGACGGCGTCGCCACCGAGATCGTCCGGCGTCAGACACTGTCGGACGTGTTCGCCCTCGACGCCGTCCTCGCGAACCGGCCGGCGCCCTCCCCGGCGCCCGACCAGCCCGCGCCCGAGCACCCCGTGGGAGCCCGGTCGTGACCGCCCCGCTGCGGGTGGCGCTGCTCGGCTGCGGCACGGTCGGCGGCGCCGTGCTGCGGCTGGTCGGCGAGCAGGCCGCCGACCTCGCCGCCCGCGTCGGCCGCCCGGTGGAGGTCGCCGGGGTCGCCGTCCGCCGTCCCGACCGGCACCCCGAGGTGCCCGCGGAGCTGCTCACCACCGACGCGCTGGGCCTGGTCACCCGCGACGACGTCGACCTCGTCGTCGAGGTGATCGGCGGCATCGAGCCGGCGCGCTCGCTGATCCAGGCCGCGATCGAGGCCGGCAAGTCGGTGGTCAGCGCCAACAAGGCGCTGCTGGCCGAGGACGGCGTCGCGCTGCACGCCGCGGCGGCCAAGGCCGGCGTCGACCTGTACTACGAGGCGTCGGTGGCCGGGGCGATCCCGCTGCTGCGGCCGCTGCGCGAGTCGCTGGCCGGTGACCAGATCCGCCGGGTCGTGGGCATCGTCAACGGCACCACCAACTACATCCTGTCGCGGATGGCCGAGACCGGCGCCGGGTTCAGCGAGGCGCTGGCCGAGGCCACCGAGCTCGGCTACGCCGAGGCCGACCCGACCGCCGACGTCGACGGGTTCGACGCCGCGGCCAAGGCCGCGATCCTCGCCTCGCTGGCCTTCCACTCGGCGGTCACCGCCTCCGACGTGCACCGCGAGGGCATCTCCGCGGTCACCGCCACCGACGTCGCCCGCGCCGCCGAGATCGGCTGCACGGTGAAGCTGCTCGCCATCTGCGAGCGCGTCGGGGGGCCCGACGGGGAGTCGGTCGCCGTCCGCGTGCACCCGGCGATGATCCCGACCAGCCACCCGCTGGCCGCCGTCGGCGGGGCGTTCAACGCCGTCTTCGTGGAGGCCGAGGCCGCCGGGCAGCTGATGTTCTACGGGCAGGGCGCCGGAGGGGAACCGACCGCCAGCGCCGTCCTCGGCGACCTCGTCGCCGTCGCCCGCAACCGGGTGGCCGGGGCTGCGGGTGCCGGCCCGACCGCCTACGCCGAGCTGCCGACCCGGCCGATCGCCGAGACGCCCACCCGCTACCACGTGAGCCTCGACGTCGCCGACGTGCCCGGCGTGCTGGCGACGGTGGCCACCGAGTTCGCCCGGCACGAGGTCAGCATCGCCACCGTCCGCCAGGACGGCCACGGCGACGCCGCGACGCTGGTCATCGTCACCCACGGCGCCCCCGACGCGGCGCTGTCGGCGACCATCGCCGCGCTGCGGGAGATGCCCGCGGTCCGCGCGGTCACCAGCGTGCTGAGGGTGGAGGGGCTGTCATGACGGGGACGCTGCCCGGTGCCGTCTCACCGGTCTGGCCGGGGCTGATCGAGGCCTACCGGTCCCGGCTGCCGGTCAGCCCGGCGACGCCGGTGGTGACGCTGCACGAGGGCGCCACGCCGCTGGTGCCCGCGCTGGAGCTGTCCCGGCGCACCGGCTGCGAGGTGTTCCTCAAGGTCGAGGGCGCCAACCCGACCGGGTCGTTCAAGGACCGCGGGATGACGATGGCCATCACCAAGGCCCGCGAGGAGGGCGCGCAGGCGGTCATCTGCGCCTCCACCGGCAACACCAGCGCCAGCGCCGCCGCGTACGCCGCGCGCGCCGGCATGGTCTGCGCCGTCCTCGTGCCGCAGGGCAAGATCGCGCTCGGCAAGCTCGCCCAGGCCCTGGTGCACGGCGCCAAGCTGCTGCAGGTCGACGGCAACTTCGACGACTGCCTCGCGCTGGCCAGCAAGCTCGCCATCGACTACCCGGTCAGCCTGGTCAACAGCGTCAACCAGTACCGCATCGAGGGGCAGAAGACCGCGTCCTTCGAGGTCGTCGACGTCCTCGGCGACGCCCCCGACGTGCACTGCCTGCCGGTCGGCAACGCCGGCAACATCACCGCCTACTGGCAGGGCTACCGCGAGTACGCCGACGACGGCCCCGCCACCCGGCGGCCGCGGATGTGGGGCTTCCAGGCCGCCGGCGCGGCACCGATCGTCACCGGCCAGGTGGTCGAGCGGCCGCAGACCATCGCGACGGCGATCCGCATCGGCAACCCGGCGTCGTGGACCAAGGCGCTGGCCGCCCGCGACGAGTCCGGCGGGCGCATCGACGCCGTCACCGACCGGGAGATCCTCGCTGCGTACCGGCTGCTGGCCCGCACCGAGGCGGTCTTCGTCGAGCCGGCCTCGGCGGCGTCGGTCGCCGGGCTGCTCAAGGTGGCCGCGGACGGCGGGCTCGAGCCAGGGCAGCGGGTCGTGTGCACGGTGACCGGCAACGGGCTCAAGGACCCCGAGTGGGCCATCTCCGGTGCGCCGGTGCCGGTGACCATCCCGGTCGACGCCGCCGCGGCCGCCGCGCAGCTCGGTCTGTGAGCGGCCCCGCCGTCCGGGTGCGGGTCCCCGCCACCAGCGCCAACCTGGGCCCCGCCTTCGACTGCGCCGGCCTCGCGCTGACCCTGCACGACGTCGTCGAGTTCGCCGTCGCCGACGCCGGGCTCTCCGTCGAGGTCTCCGGCGTCGGCGCGGGGGAGCTGCCCGCCGACGAGCGGCACCTCGTCGTCCGGTCCTTCCGCGCCGCGTGCGGCCTGCTCGGCTGGTCGCCACCCGGCCTGCGGGTGCGCGCGGTCAACGCCGTCCCGCAGGGCCGGGGGATGGGCTCGTCGGCGGCGGCCGTCGTCGCCGGGGTGGTCGGCGCGTTCGAGCTGTGTCCCGGCGCCGGGGCCCGGGACGACGGCGCGGTGCTGCGGCTGGTGTCGGAGCTGGAGGGGCACCCCGACAACGTGGCCGCGTGCCTGCTGGGCGGGGCCACGCTGTCGTGGACGACGCCCGACGGTGCCCGGGCCGACCGGCTGCCGGTCAGCGACGAGGTGCTGCCCGTGGTGCTCGTCCCCGAGGGGACGCTGTCGACGCACACCGCGCGCACGCTGCTGCCGGCGGCGGTGCCGCACTGCGACGCCGCGTACAACGCCGCCCGCGCCGCGCTGCTGGTGCACGCGCTCATCGCCGAGCCGGGGCTGCTGCTCGAGGCGACCGACGACCGGCTCCACCAGCGCCAGCGCGCCGCCGCCATGCCCGGCACCCTGGCCCTGGTCGACCGGCTGCGGGCGGCCGGCCACGCCGCCGTCGTCTCCGGCGCCGGCCCGAGCGTCCTGGTGCTCACCCGTCGCCGGCCCGGTGACGACCCGGACCCGCGCGAGGTGAGGTCGCTCACCCCGGACGGGTGGCGGGTGTACCCCCTCGAGGTGGACCACGGCGGGGCCCGCGTGACCCCCGTGCCGTCTGGGGTATCGTCTTCGTAACGAGGAACACTCCGCTGGACAGCGGTGTTGTCCCGACCGTGGGGCGAGCCTAGTCTTTCCGGCGTAGCCGCCTCCGGGCGAGCCTCGCGCGGAACGTTGCAGACGGCCTTCCTGTCGACGCACCCCCGCTCCGCACCCACTCGATCCGCCGCTCGCCCCTGTCCCGAACCCCTCGGACGGGCGGCGCCGGGTCACCTCCTGCGCCGGTAGGCGCAGGTCACCGCAGGGAAGGACCTGTACGTGAGCGAAACCACCGACCTCGCGACCGCCGGCGCCCCCGAGGGCGCTGCGGGCGAGGCACCTGCCGTCTCTGGTCAGGCGGGCCGATCCCGCCGGCGCGGCAGCGGGCTGGCCGGGATGCTGCTCCCCGAGCTCCAGCGACTCGCGTCCGAGCTGGGCATCTCCGGCGTCGGCCGCATGCGCAAGGGCGACCTCGTCGCCGCCATCTCCGCCCGTCAGGTCGGCGGGACCCCGGGCAGCGTCCCGGCGCCCGGCACCCCGGCCGACGAGCCCACCGGCAGCGGCGCGCCGGCCGCGCGCGGTGTCGCCGCCACCGCGACCCCGGTCGAGGCCCCCGTCAGCGGCGGCGCCAACGGCGGTCCGCTGACCGCCGCACCCGCGAGCGCCCCGGCCGCCGACGCCCCCGCGACCGAGGGCGCGCCGCGCCGCCGCCGTGCGGCCAGCCGTCCCGCCGGCGCGCCGGCCGGCACCGACGCGGCCCCCGCGCCGGCCGAGGTCCCCGCCGCGGACGCCGCGACGACCCCCGCCCCGCCCGCCGAGCGGACCGACCGTGAGCGCGCCGAGGGCGAGCGCACCGACGGGGAGCGCAGCGACGGCGAGCGCACCGACGGTGACCGTCCGGCGCGCAACCGGGACCGCAACCGCACCCGCGACGGCCGGGAGACCGGCCGGGACGGCGACCGCGGCCAGCGCGACGGCCGCGACGGCGAGCGGGCCGAGCGCCCCGCCCGCGACGGTCGTGACGGCCAGCGCGACGGCCGCGACGGCGAGCGCGGCCAGCGCGACGGCAACCGCGACGGCAACCGCGGCGACCGCTCCGAGCGCAGCGGTCGCCCGGACAACCGCACCGACCGCGGCGGCGACACCCGCACCGATCCGCGCCCCGACACCCGCGGCGACGCCCGCAGCGACGAGGACGACGACGACTTCGAGGGCGGCCGCGGCCGCCGCGGGCGCCGCTACCGCGACCGCAACCGCCGCAACGGGCGCGACCGGTTCGACCAGCCCACCGAGCCCACCGTCAGCGAGGACGACGTCCTGCTGCCGGTGGCCGGCATCCTCGACGTCCTGGACAACTACGCGTTCGTCCGGACGTCGGGCTACCTGACCGGCCCCAACGACGTCTACGTCTCCCTGTCGCAGGTGCGCCGGCACGGCCTGCGCCGCGGTGACGCCATCACCGGCGCGGTCCGCCAGCCGCGGGAGGGCGAGCGCAAGGACAAGTACAACGCGCTCGTCCGGCTCGACACGGTCAACGGCCTCGACCCCGAGCAGGCGCGCAACCGCCCGGAGTTCACCAAGCTCACCCCGCTCTACCCCCAGGAGCGGCTGCGGCTGGAGACCGACCCGCACCAGCTGACCACCCGGGTCATCGACCTGGTCATGCCGATCGGCAAGGGGCAGCGCGCCCTCATCGTGTCGCCGCCCAAGGCCGGCAAGACGATGGTGCTGCAGGCGATCGCCAACGCGATCACCACGAACAACCCCGAGTGCCACCTCATGGTCGTCCTCGTCGACGAGCGGCCCGAGGAGGTCACCGACATGCAGCGCTCGGTGAAGGGCGAGGTCATCGCCTCGACCTTCGACCGGCCGCCGTCGGACCACACCACGGTCGCGGAGCTGTCCATCGAGCGGGCCAAGCGCCTGGTCGAGATGGGCCACGACGTCGTCGTCCTGCTGGACTCGATCACCCGCCTGGGCCGCGCCTACAACCTGGCCGCGCCCGCCAGCGGGCGGATCCTGTCCGGTGGTGTCGACTCCACGGCGCTCTACCCGCCCAAGCGGTTCCTCGGCGCCGCCCGCAACATCGAGAACGGCGGCTCGCTGACCATCATCGCCTCGGCGCTGGTGGAGACCGGGTCCACGATGGACACGGTCATCTTCGAGGAGTTCAAGGGCACCGGGAACGCGGAGATCAAGCTCGACCGCCGGCTGGCGGACAAGCGGGTCTTCCCGGCCGTGGACGTCAACGCGTCGGGCACGCGCAAGGAGGAGATCCTCATGTCGCCCGACGAGCTGGCCATCGTCATCAAGCTGCGCCGGGTGCTCGCCGCGCTCGAGCCGCAGCAGGCGCTGGAACTGCTGCTCGCCCAGCTGCGCAAGACGCGCAACAACATCGAGTTCCTCATGCAGGTCCAGAAGAACACGCCGGGCACCGCGCTCGACGAGCGGTAGCGGCAGCCCACCGCAGGCGGGGTCCGGCCGGTCAGGGATACTGGTCGGCCGAGCCCCGCGCCACCGCCGCGAGGACGGCCGGAATGCCCGGCCGGTCCCCGGCGTTCGACCACCTGAACGGCCCAGACCCCGGAAGAGGCGACATGAAGCCCGGCATCCACCCCGACTACCACACCACCACGGTGACCTGTGGCTGCGGGAACACCTTCACCACCCGCAGCACGGCCCCCAACGGTCAGCTGACCGTCGAGACCTGCTCGGCCTGCCACCCGTTCTACACGGGCAAGCAGCGCATCCTCGACACCGGCGGCCGCGTGGCCCGCTTCGAGAAGCGCTTCGGCAAGCGCGGCGCCCCCGCCGCCAAGTAGCACCCCCGACGGCGCCCGTCCCACCTCCCGTGGGGCGGGCGCCGTCGTCGTGTCCGCCCCACGCGTGCACTTCCGCGGAAGTGCACGACCGTTCCCGTCCGGGAGGTCCTGCGATGAGCAGCCCCACCGACGCCGCGCCCGACCGGCTGCGCGGGCTGCTCGAGGAGCACGCCGCGCTGGAGACCGAGCTGGCCGACCCCGCGGTGCACGCCGACCAGGCCCGCGCCCGCCGGCTGGGCCGCCGCTACGCCCAGCTCGCCCCGGTCGTCGAGACCGCCCGCGCCCTCGACGCCGCCCGCGAGGACCTCGACGCCGCCCGCGAGCTGGCCGCCGAGGACCCGACCTTCGCCGAGGAGGCCCGCGGCCTCGAGGCCCGGATCGACGAGCTCACCGACCGGCTGCGCGAGCTCCTCCTGCCGAAGGACCCCGACGACGACAAGGACGTGATCCTCGAGATCAAGGCGGGGGAGGGCGGCGCGGAGTCGGCGCTGTTCGCCGGCGACCTGCTGCGCATGTACCTGCGCTACGCCGAGCGCCGCGGCTGGGCCACCGAGGTACTCGACGCCGTCCCCGCCGAGCTCGGCGGCTACAAGGACGTGTCGATCGCGGTGAAGTCCCGCACCGACGAGGGCATCTGGTCGCGGCTGAAGTTCGAGGGCGGCGTGCACCGCGTGCAGCGGGTGCCGGTCACCGAGTCGCAGGGCCGCATCCACACCTCCGCCGTCGGCGTGCTCGTGCTGCCCGAGGCCGAGGAGGTCGACGTCACCGTCGACCCGAACGACCTGCGCATCGACGTCTTCCGGTCGTCGGGCCCCGGCGGGCAGAGCGTGAACACCACCGACTCCGCCGTGCGCATCACCCACCTGCCCACCGGCATCGTGGTCAGCTCGCAGAACGAGAAGAGCCAGCTGCAGAACCGCGAGTCGGCGCTGCGCGTGCTGCGCTCCCGTCTGCTGGCCGCCGCCCGCGAGGAGGCCGCGGCCACCGCCAGCGACCAGCGCCGCAGCCAGGTCCGCACCGTCGACCGCAGCGAGCGGGTGCGCACCTACAACTTCCCCGAGAGCCGCATCTCCGACCACCGGGTCGGCTTCAAGGCGCACAACCTCGACGCCGTGCTCGACGGCGAGCTCGACCCGGTCATCGACGCGCTCACCCGCGCGCACACCGCCGAGCTGCTGGCGGCCGGCTCCTGAACACCCGCACGCTCCTGGCCGACGCCGCCCGCCGGCTGGCCGACGCCGGCGTCGAGTCCCCGCGCGTCGACGCCGAGCTGCTGCTCGCCCACGTCCTCGGCACCTCCCGGACGGCGCTGCTCACCCGCGGCGACGTCGACGACGACACCGCCGCCCGCTTCGCCGCGCTGCTCGACCAGCGCGCCGGGCGGGTCCCGCTGCAGCACCTCACCGGCCGGGCGGCCTTCCGCCACCTCGAGCTCGCCGTCGGCCCCGGCGTGTTCGTGCCCCGGCCGGAGACCGAGCAGCTCGTCGAGTGGGCGCTGGGGCGGCTGGCCGGCACCGACGGGCCGGTCGTCGTCGACCTGGGCAGCGGGTCGGGCGCCATCGCGCTGTCGGTCGCCCACGAGCACCCCGGCGCGCGGGTCACCGCCGTCGAGCGCGACCCCCAGGCGGTCGAGTGGACCCGGCACAACGCCGCGCAGCGTGCCGCCGCGGGGGACCGGCCGGTGACCGTGCTCGCCGGCGACATGACCGACCCGCGGCTGCTGACCGACCTCGACGGCGCTGTCGACCTCGTCGTCTCCAACCCGCCCTACGTGCCCGACGGCGCCCGGGTGCCGCGGGAGGTCGCCGACCACGACCCGCCGCTGGCGCTGTGGGGCGGCCCCGACGGCCTCGACGTCGTCCGGGGGCTGCTGCGCACCGCGGCCCGGCTGCTGCGTCCCGGCGGCGCGCTCGGCATCGAGCACGCCGACCAGCAGGGCGAGGCGCTGCCCGCGCTGGTCCGTGGCACGGGCGACTTCACCGACGTCGCCGACCACCCCGACCTCGCCGGGAGGCCGCGGTTCACCACCGCCGTCCGGCGTCGGGGAGACTGACCGCCCGTGGCCGACCTCTACGACTGCACCGACCCCGAGCAGCGCGCCGCGGGCCTCGACGCCGCCGCCGCGGCGATCGCCCGCGGTGAGCTGGTGCTGCTGCCCACCGACACCGTGTACGGCGTGGGCGCCGACGCCTTCTCGCCCGCCGCGGTCGCCGGGCTGCTCGCGGCGAAGAACCGCGGCCGGGCGATGCCGGTTCCGGTGCTGATCGGGGAGGCCTCGACCCTGGCCGGGCTGACGCTGCGCGTGCCGCGCTCGGCCTCCCGGCTGGCCGAGGCGTTCTGGCCCGGCGGGCTGACCCTCGTCGTCGAGCACGCGCCGTCGCTGGCCTGGGACCTCGGTGACGCCGAGGGGACCGTGGCCGTCCGCCTGCCCGACGACGACGTCGCCCGCGACCTGCTGCGCCGCACCGGCCCGATGGCCGTCTCCAGCGCCAACCGCTCGGGCCGCCCCGCCGCGACGTCGGCCGACGAGGCGGCCGCCCAGCTCGGCGAGCACGCCGCGGTGGTGCTCGACGGGGGCCCCCGCGCCGGCTCGGCGGCCAGCACGATCGTCGACTGCACCGGTCCGGTGCCGCGGGTGCTGCGGGTGGGCGCGGTCGGCGTCGACCGGCTGCGCGAGGTCCTCCCCGAGCTCACCGACTAGATGGAGGACCCCGTCCTCCCCACCCTCCGCAGGCTCGGGACGGGGCCGTTCCACTCGGTCACGTCACGCTCCGGGACCGCCTCGGGCGATACCGTGGAGGGACCGCCCTGTCGTCTCGCCCCGGGAGCACCGTCGCGATGAGCTCCTCCGCCGCGCGCACGGCCCGGGTCCCGCACGGGGCCGGGCGGGGCTGAGCCGTGCGCGAGTACGCCGTCGTCCTGCTCGTGGCCGCCGTGGTCACCTACCTGGCGACCCCGGTGGTGCGGGTGGCGGCGGTCCGGCTGCGGATGATGGCCGCGCCGCGTGAACGCGACGTGCACGTGATCCCCACCCCGCGCGGGGGAGGGGTGGCGATGTACCTCGGCGTGGCCGCCGCTGTGCTGGTCGCCACGCGGCTGCCCGCGCTGCAGCGCACGTTCGACGACTCCCAGACCGCCGCGGTGCTCGTGGCCGGCGGGCTGATCTGCCTGCTCGGCGTCCTCGACGACAAGTTCGGCCTCGACGCGCTGACCAAGCTGACCGGGCAGATCGCCGCGGCCGGCGTCATGGTGCTGCTTGGCGTGCAGCTGGCGTTCCTGTTCCTGCCGGTGGCCGACATCGGGACCATCTCCTTCGGCCCGGACGTCGGCGTGCCGCTGACGATCCTGCTGACGGTCGCGACCGTCAACGCGCTGAACTTCATCGACGGCCTCGACGGGCTGGCCGCGGGCGTCTCGGCGATCGCCGCGCTGGCGTTCTTCGCCTACAGCTACAACCTCAGCGTGGTGGGCTACGACGAGGTGGCCAGCGCCCCCGCCCTGGTCACCGCGGTGCTCGCCGGTGCCTGCCTCGGGTTCCTGCCGCACAACTTCAGCCCGGCGCGGATCTTCATGGGCGACTCCGGCTCGATGCTCGTCGGGCTGGTGCTCTCGGCGGCCGCCGTCAGCGCCACCGGGCGCGTCGACGCGCAGACCTTCGACTCCGCGGCCAGCCTGCTGCCGCTGGCGCTGCCGCTGCTGGTGCCCGTCGCGGTGCTCTCCATCCCCTTCACCGACCTGCTCCTGGCCGTGGTCCGCCGGACCCGCCGCGGGCAGTCGCCCTTCTCGCCGGACAAGATGCACCTGCACCACCGGCTGCTGGCCATCGGCCACTCGCACCGCCGGGCGGTGCTGACCATGTACTTCTGGGCGGCCCTCCTGTCCTTCGGCGCGGTGGCACTGTCGATCACCGGCGGGACGGCGGAGCTGCTCGTCGTGATCGGAGTCCTGCTCGCCGTGGGTGTCGTCGTCGTCCTCAGCCCGCACACGCGGCGGGCCGCCCGCGAGGCCCGGGCGGCCGAGATCGCCGCCCGGCGACGGCGCAGCCGGGCCGCGCACCCGACCGCCCGTGCGAGCCGCGCCCGGGACGGCCGGCCCGCCGGCCCGGAGGTCCCGACCGCGCCCTCGTCGTCGCCCGGGCCCGCCGCGCCCGGACCGGCCGCGCCCCGCGCGGCCGGCGCCGGCCAGGGGCTCCGGTGAGCGCGCGCCGTCCGGGGGCGGAGGTCCCCTGGGACCTGTCGTTCCTGCGCGTGGGTGCGCTGGTCACCGGCACGGTCGCCGTCGTGGCTGCGCTGGTCGCGGGGGTGGTCGCCGGCTGGGCCGACGCCGCCGGCGTGCTGGTGGGCGCCGCGGTGGTGACGGCGTTCTTCGTCGTCTCCGGCGTCGTCATCGCCTGGGCCGGGCGGATCGACGACAGCTTCACGCTGCCCGCGGCGCTGGGCACGTTCTTCGTCAAGGCCGTCGTCCTCTTCGGGATCCTGAACGCGCTCCCGGAGGACGGCTGGCTCGACCGGCGCACGATGGCCTGGGCGGTGATCGTCGGCGCGCTGCTGTGGAGCGGCGTCCAGCTGCGCTGGGTCTGGACCCGGCCGCTGTACTACGTCCCCCCGCCGCCGCCACCCGGTCAGGGGAGCCTCCCCCCGGCACCGGACGGGACCGCGACGCGCGGCTGATAGTGTCCCGGCGATGGCCGAGGACGACCCCGTGCGCGGGGACACCCGGCCTCGACCTGCGCGACCATCCGCTCCCCGGGGCAGTGGTGCCGAGACGGGTTACGCCGTCATCGGGACGATGATCTCCGGGATGGCCGTGTGGGGCGGGGCGGGCTGGTTGCTCGACCGGTGGTTGGACACGCGGGTGTTCGTGCCGGTCGGGATCATCCTCGGCATGGCGGCGGCCATCTACCTGGTCGTCGCCCGGTACGGCGGGCTGCCACCGACACCCGGTGCACCCGAGAAGAGCGACACCCCGGGCGGACGACGGAGCCGGCCCAGGACGCAGAAGGGACAACGGTGACCTCCAGCGCCCTCGCGCTCGCTGACGTGCTCGCGGTCGAGGAGAGCAGCGGGGACGGTTTCCAGGCCCCCGGTCTCAGTGAGTTCTACCCCGAGCCCATCGCCGAGTTCTCGGTGCTCGGCATCGACTTCGCGATCACCCGCATCACGCTGATCCTGTGGATCGCGACCCTGGCGATGCTGGCGTTCATGCTGGCGGCCTCGCGCCGGCCGCAGATCGTGCCGGGCAAGCTGCAGTTCGTCGGGGAGAGCGGTTTCTCCCTCGTCCGCGACGGCATCGCGCGCGACGTCGTCGGTCCCAAGGGCCTGCCGTTCGCCCCGTTCCTGGCGTCGCTGTTCTTCTTCATCCTCGCGAACAACCTGATGGCGATCATCCCGTTCGCGCAGATCTCGCCGATGTCGCTGTTCGCGTTCCCGCTGGTGCTCGCCGGCATCTGCTGGGTCCTCTACATCTACATCGGCATCCGCGAGCAGGGCGCCGGCCGCTACTTCAAGGACATCCTGTTCCTGCCGGGCGTGCCCAAGCCGATGTACGTCCTGGTCACGCCGATCGAGATCCTGCAGAACTTCGTCGTGCGGCCGTTCACCCTCGCGGTCCGGCTCTTCGCCAACATGTTCGCCGGCCACATGCTGCTGGTCGTCTTCTCGCTCGGCGCGGTCTACCTGTTCAGCCGGGACAACTTCTCGATCGTGTTCGGTCCCGTCTCCGCCCTGATGGCGATCGTGATGACGTTCTTCGAGCTGCTGGTCATCTTCCTGCAGGCCTACGTCTTCACCGTGCTGATGGGGACCTACCTCAACGGCTCGATCGAGGCCGAGCACTGACGGCCTGAGCGCACCACCCCGATCGCACCACCCGCACGACCCCCGCAAGCCGCCCGGCGGACACCGGGCGACGACACAGGAGGAACACCCCGTCATGGATCTTTACGCTGAGCTGACCGGCAGCATCGGCTCCGTGGGCTACGGCCTCGCCGCCATCGGCCCGGGCATCGGCGTCGGCATCGTGTGGGCCGCCTACATCCAGGCCACCGCCCGCCAGCCCGAGTCGGCCGGCCTGACCCGCACCTACGCCTTCCTGGGGTTCGCCCTCTCCGAGGCGCTCGCGCTCATCGGCTTCGTCGTCCCCTTCGTCTTCGGCACCTGATCCCCGCCTCCGGGTAGGGACACTGACCAGACGGGACACTGAGACCATGAGAATCCTCGCCGCGGAGAGCGAGAACCCGCTGCTGCCGCCGCTCGGTGAGATCATCATCGGCCTGATCGCGTTCGCGGTCGTGCTGTTCGTCTTCTTCAAGTTCGTCGCGCCGCGCTTCGAGCAGGTCTTCCGGGCGCGCCGCGAGGCGATCGAGGGCGGCATCGAGCGGGCCGAGGCCATGCAGGCCGAGGCCAGGGCCGCGCTCGAGCAGTACCGCGCCCAGCTGGCCGAGGCGCGCACCGAGGCCGCGCAGATCCGCGACCAGGCGCGCGCCGAGGGGCAGCAGATCCTCGAGGAGCTGCGGGCGCAGGCACAGGAGGAGTCGGCGCGGATCGTCGCCCGCGGCGAGGAGCAGCTGGCGGCCAACCGGCAGTCGGTGGTCAACCAGCTGCGCGGCGAGATCGGCGCGCTCGCGGTCGACCTCGCCGGCCGGGTGGTGGGCGAGTCCCTCGAGGACGAGGCGCGCCGCCGCGGCACGGTCGACCGGTTCCTCGACCAGCTCGACGGCATGAGCGCCGGGGGTGCCTCCGACGGCCGGACCGGCAGCACCGTGTTCGTCCCCGGGACGGACCGCTGATGGACGCCGCCAGCCGGGAGGCGCTCGCGGTCACCCGCGAGCGCCTGGCGGCGACCACCCGCGGCGCCGCGGGTCCGGGGCTGCTGGCCCTGGCCGACGAGCTGTTCGCCGTCGCGCGGCTGCTCGAAGGGCAGGTCTCGCTGCGCCGGGCGCTGTCGGACGCGTCGGTGAAGCCGGTCGACCGCGCGGGCCTGGCCCGCCGGATTCTCGGCGGGAAGGTCTCCGAGGCCACCGTCGACCTGGTCGAGACGACGGCGCGGCAGCGCTGGTCGCGGCCGCTGGACCTCGTCGAGGCCACCGAGGTGCTCGCCACCGAGGCGGGCCTCGACGCGGCCGAGGCGCGCGGCGAGCTCGAGGGCGTCGAGGACGAGCTGTTCCGGTTCGGCCGGATCGTCGCCGGCGACCCGGAGCTCTCCCGCATCCTCTCCGACGACCGCGCGCCCGCCGCCGGCAAGACGGCGCTGCTCGACCGGCTGCTGACCGGCCGGGTCAGCCCGGTCAGCGAGCTGCTGCTGCGGAACACGCTCACCGCGCGGCACGTCGGCAACGCCGAGAACCGGATCGAGCGGCTCTCCACCGCGGCGTCGGCGCGGCGCGGCCGGTCGGTCGCCCACGTCACGACCGCGGTGCCGCTGACCGCCGCGCAGGAGCAGCGGCTGCAGGCCGTGCTCGGCCGGATCTACGGGCGGACCATCGGCCTGCAGGTCACCGTCGACCCCGCGGTGCTCGGCGGTCTCGTCGTCCGCGTCGGCGACGAGGTCATCGACGGCAGCGTGGTGAACCGACTCGAGGCCGCCGGCCGCCGGCTCACCGGCTGACCCGGCGCCCACCCAGACCACCAGAGACCACCCAGCAGCACCACCCAGCAGGGAAGAGGACGCGACCCATGGCCGAGCTGACGATCTCCGCAGACGAGATCCGCAGTGCCATCCAGAACTACGTCACCGAGTTCTCCCCGGACGTCTCCCGGGAAGAGGTCGGCATCGTCACCGAGGCCGGCGACGGCATCGCCCGGGTCGAGGGCCTGCCCTCGGTCATGACCAACGAGCTGCTCGAGTTCGAGAGCGGCGTCCGCGGCCTGGCCCTGAACCTCGACGTGCGCGAGGTCGGCGTCGTCATCCTCGGTGACTTCGCCGGCATCGAGGAGGGCCAGCAGGTCCGCCGCACCGGTGAGGTCCTCTCCGTGCCCGTCGGTGACGGCTACCTCGGCCGCGTGGTCGACCCGCTGGGCAACCCCATCGACGGCGGCGGCCCGATCGCCAGCACCGGCCGCCGCGCCCTCGAGCTGCAGGCGCCCACCGTGGTGCAGCGGCAGTCGGTCAAGGAGCCGCTGCAGACCGGCATCAAGGCGATCGACGCCATGACGCCCATCGGCCGCGGCCAGCGCCAGCTGGTCATCGGTGACCGGCAGACCGGCAAGACCGCCATCGTCACCGACACGATCATCAACCAGCGCGAGGCCTGGGCCACCGGTGACCCGGCGCAGCAGGTGCGCTGCATCTACGTCGCGGTCGGCCAGAAGGGCTCGACCATCGCCGCGATCCGCGCCTCCCTGGAGGAGGCCGGCGCGATGGAGTACACGACCATCGTCGCCGCGCCGGCCTCGGAGTCGGCCGGCTTCAAGTACATCGCCCCCTACACCGGCTCGGCCATCGGCCAGCACTGGATGTACGAGGGCAAGCACGTCCTCATCGTCTTCGACGACCTGTCCAAGCAGGCCGAGGCCTATCGCGCCGTCTCGCTGCTGCTGCGCCGCCCGCCGGGCCGCGAGGCCTACCCCGGCGACGTCTTCTACCTCCACTCCCGGCTGCTGGAGCGCTGCGCGAAGCTCTCCGACGAGCTGGGGGCGGGGTCGATGACGGGCCTGCCGCTCATCGAGACCAAGGGCAACGACGTGTCGGCCTACATCCCGACCAACGTCATCTCGATCACCGACGGGCAGATCTTCCTCGAGACCGGTCTGTTCAACTCCGGTGTCCGCCCCGCCATCAACGTCGGCATCTCGGTGTCCCGGGTGGGCGGCTCCGCGCAGATCAAGGCCATGCGCTCCGTGGCAGGCCGGCTGCGGCTGGACCTGGCGCAGTACCGCGAGCTCGAGGCCTTCGCCTCGTTCTCCTCCGACCTCGACGCCTCCAGCCGCGCCACCCTGGACCGCGGTCAGCGGCTGGTCGAGCTGCTCAAGCAGGGCCAGTACCAGCCCTACCCGGTCGAGCGCGAGGTCGTCTCGCTGTGGCTGGGCACCACCGGCAAGCTCGACCGCATCCCGGTGAGCGACGTGCGGCGGTTCGAGTCGGAGTTCCTCGACCACATCGCCCGCGCCGAGCCTGGCGTCTACGACGAGATCCGCACCTCGCGGGTGCTCGGCGACGACGCCGTTAACAGCCTCGAGCGGGCCGTGAACTCGTTCTACGGCCAGTTCACGACGTCGGACGGCAGCTCGCTCGACGACGACGACGAGGGCGGCGCCACCGCCCAGGGCGTCTCGACGGCGAAGAGGGCCTGACGTGGCCGGATCGCTGCGCGCGCTGCGGCGCCGCATCCGCTCCACCCAGTCGACGAAGAAGATCTTCTCGGCGCAGGAGCTGATCGCCGGTGCCCGCATCGTGCGCGCCCAGGCCCGGGTGGAGGCGTCCAAGCCCTACGCCCGCGAGATCACCCGCGTGCTGTCGGCGCTGGCGTCGTCGGCGTCGCTGGAGCACCCGCTGCTCAACGAGCGGACCGGCACGGGGCGCGCGGCGGTCCTGGTGGTCACCTCCGACCGCGGGTTCGCCGGCTCCTACAACGTCAACGTGCTGCGCCGCACCGAGGAGCTCCTCGGCACGCTGCGCCAGCAGGGCAAGGACCCGGTGCTGTACGTGATCGGCCGCAAGGGCGAGACGTACTACTCCTTCCGCGACCGCGCGGTGGAGGAGACCTTCACCGGGTTCTCGGAGCAGCCGGCCTACTCCGACGCCCAGGAGGTCGGCCGGGCGCTGATCGACGTCTTCGCCCCCGTCGACGACGCCGGCCGCAGCGCCACGGTGGACGAGGTGCACATCGTCTACACCGAGTTCGTGTCGCTGCTGAGCCAGGTGCCGGTCGCCCGGCGGCTGGCCCCGGTCGACACCGAGGAGTTGCAGCGCGACGACGAGGAGTCCGGGGACGGCGTCGGCATCGGCCCGTCCGGCGTGCCGACGTCCTACGAGTTCGAGCCCTCGCCCGACGCGCTGCTCGACTCGCTGCTGCCCAAGTACGTCACCACCCGCATCTACGCGGCGCTGCTCGAGGCGGCTGCCTCGGAGTCCGCGTCGCGCCGGCGGGCGATGAAGTCGGCCTCGGACAACGCCGAGGAGCTGGCCAAGAACCTCTCCCGCCAGGCCAACCAGGCCCGGCAGGCCGAGATCACCCAGGAGATCAGCGAGATCGTCGGCGGCGCCGACGCGCTGGTCAGCGCCGGCGCCGACGACTGACCCCCTCCGTCCTCCGCCGCCGCGGCGGCGGGAGGACACTGGACTGCGAGACCACCGAGGCCCGAAGGGCAGGAGAGCACCCCCATGACCGTCACCGAGGACCGTCCGACCACCCAGACGACCGGCCGCGTCGTCCGGGTCACCGGCCCGGTCGTCGACGTCGAGTTCCCGCGCGACGCGATCCCGGACCTGTTCAACGCCCTGCACGTCGACGTCACCCTGGCCGACCTGGGCAAGACGCTGACCCTCGAGGTCGCCCAGCACCTGGGTGACAACGTGGTCCGCACCATCTCCATGGCCCCGACCGACGGCCTGGTCCGCGGGGCCGACGTCCGCGACACCGGCGCCCCGATCAGCGTCCCGGTGGGGCCCGAGGTCACCGGTCACGTCTTCAACGCCCTCGGCGAGTGCCTCGACACCCCCGGGTACGGCCAGGACCTGCCGCGCTGGTCGATCCACCGGCACGCGCCGCGCTTCGACCAGCTCGAGGGCCGCACCGAGCTGCTCGAGACCGGCATCAAGGTCATCGACCTGCTCACCCCGTACGTGGCCGGCGGGAAGATCGGCCTGTTCGGTGGCGCCGGCGTGGGCAAGACCGTGCTGATCCAGGAGATGATCCGCCGCGTCGCCCAGGAGTTCGGTGGCGTGTCGGTGTTCGCCGGCGTCGGCGAGCGCACCCGCGAGGGCAACGACCTCATCACCGAGATGACCGAGTCCGGTGTCATCAACTCGACGGCGCTGGTCTTCGGCCAGATGGACGAGCCGCCGGGCACCCGGCTGCGGGTCGCGCTGTCGGCGCTGACGATGGCGGAGTACTTCCGCGACGAGCAGAACCAGGACGTGCTGCTCTTCATCGACAACATCTTCCGGTTCACCCAGGCCGGCTCCGAGGTGTCCACGCTGCTCGGACGCATGCCGTCGGCCGTGGGTTACCAGCCGACCCTCGCCGACGAGATGGGTGAGCTGCAGGAGCGGATCACCTCGACGCGCGGCCACTCGATCACCTCGCTGCAGGCGATCTACGTGCCCGCCGACGACATCACCGACCCGGCGCCGCACACCACGTTCGCCCACCTCGACGCGACGACGGTGCTCTCCCGGCCGATCTCGGAGAAGGGCATCTACCCGGCCGTCGACCCGCTGGACTCCACCAGCCGGATCCTCGACCCGCAGTACGTCGGGCAGGAGCACTACCAGGTCGCCCAGACGGTGAAGCAGATCCTGCAGCGCTACCAGGAGCTGCAGGACATCATCGCCATCCTCGGCATCGACGAGCTCTCCGAGGAGGACAAGGTCACCGTGCAGCGCGCGCGGCGGATCGAGCGGTTCCTCTCGCAGAACATGTTCGTCGCCGAGGCCTTCACCGGTCAGCCCGGCTCGTTCGTGCCGCTGTCGGAGACCCTCGAGGCCTTCAAGGCGCTCACCGAGGGCCGCTACGACCACGTGCCCGAGCAGGCCTTCTTCATGTGCGGTGGCCTCGAGGACCTCGAGCGCAACGCCGACAAGCTCAAGCGCGGCTGACGCCACACCGCCCCGGCGACGGCCGGGCACCCTCCACGGGGTGCCCGGCCGTCGCCGTCTCCCGGGTCCGGGTGCAGCCGGACCCGCCGGAGTCCGTGCTCGGCCGATCACCCAGCGTCGGGACCGGCCACGGCGCGCCCGATCGGGTGGTTGGACACCGGACGGCGGTGGGCAGGTGTGTGGCGCACAACCCTCAAGCGCGGGAGCCTTTCTGCCGATCGAGCAGACGGCGCCCGGAGGGACCGGTCGCGCGGCGCAGGAGACACGATGGACTGGCTGGACGGGGCGAGCGCTCAGGGCACGGTGAGCGGACTGCCGGTCGCCACCCCGGACCTGGAGTGGTCCTGGCCGCCGTCGGCTCCGGTCTCCCACGTCACCGACATCCGGTACGACACCGAGGAGTGGGCCCCGGCCTCCACGGTCCGCCACCCGTGGGTGCGTGTCGGTCGCTGGACGCTGCTCTACCGCCGGGCGGCCTGACGGAGAGGACCCGTCCCGGACACCGTGGGCCCCGCCGCTAGAGTGGGCGGGTCCGTCGCCGTGCCTGCCCGGCCGGCGTCCCAGCACCGCAGCGCCGGTGGGCCCGGAGGAGTGTCGTGGCGACCCTGCAGGTCGAGTTGGTGGCCGTCGAGAAGACGATCTGGTCCGGCGAGGCCAGCATGGTCATCGCCCGCACCACCGAGGGTGAGATCGGTGTCCTCCCCGGCCACGCCCCGCTGCTCGGTGAGCTCGCCCCCGGCGGCGTCGTCACCATCCGCAGCACCGAGGGCCCCGACGTCGTCGTGGCCGCCCACGGGGGCTTCCTGTCGGTCACGCCGCAGGGCGTCTCCATCCTCGCGGAGAACGCCGAGATCAGCTCCGACATCGATGTCGAGCGCGCCCGCGAGGCCCTGCGCCGCGCCGAGAGCGCCGGCGACGACCCGGAGTCCCTGGCCGCCGCGCGCCGGGCGCAGTCCCGCCTGCGGGCCGCCGGCCAGGCCGACTGAGCTCGACCCTCGTGCGCCCGGGACCCCGCACCGCTCGGCCCGGGCTGCGGCGCGGCGGTCGGGTGCCTCCCCGCCCTCCCCGCCGGTGAGCACGGTCCTGTTGCTGCTCGCCGGGGTGCTGCTCGTCGCCCTGGTGGTCGCCTTCCTGCTGCGTCGCCGGCTGCTGCTCATGGGGCTGGGCGCGGTTCCCATGTGGCTGCGGCCGGTGGGCAGCTCGCGGTGGTCGGTGGGCGTCGCCTGGTACGGCGGGGACGCCCTGCTCTGGTACCGCGCGCTGTCGCTGTCGGTGCGCCCGCAGCAGCGGCTGTGCCGGACGGAGTTCCGGGTGGCCGCCCGCCGACCCGCCGGCCGCGACGACGTCGCCCTCCCCGACGACGCCGTCGTCCTCACCTGCGAGACCGGCAGCGGACCGAAGGAACTGGCCATGGACACCTCGACGGTGACCGGGTTCCTGTCCTGGGTGGAGTCGGCCCCGCCCGTCGCCTAGCGGCGCGCTGCGCGTTGCGCGTGCACCCCGCTGTGCGCGCCGGGCTCCCACAGCACGTCGCCGTCGGGGTTGGCCTCCCGGGCGAGGATGAACAGCAGGTCCGACAGCCGGTTGAGGTAGCGCGCGGTCTCGGGGTTGGTCCGCTCGCCGTCGGCGGCCAGCAGCGCCCAGACGCTGCGCTCGGCCCGCCGCACCACCACCCGGGCCTGGTGCAGCAGCGCCGCCAGCGGGGTCCCGCCGGGCAGCACGAAGCTGGTCAGCGCGGGCAGCGCCTCGTTGTGCACGTCGCAGGCGGCCTCCAGCCGCTCGGTGTAGGCGGCGGTGACCCGCAGCGGCGGGTGCGCGGGGTCGGGGACGACCGGGGTCGCGAGGTCGGCGCCGACGTCGAACAGGTCGTTCTGCACGCTGCGCACCAGCTCGACCAGCTCCGGGGACGGCGACCCCAGGGCCAGCGCGACGCCGAGCACGCTGTTGGCCTCGTCGACGTCGGCGTAGGCGACCAGGCGCGGGTCGGTCTTCGCGACCCGGCTCATGTCGCCGAGGTGCGTCTGCCCGGCGTCACCGGTCTTCGTGTAGATGCGGGTGAGCCGGACCGTCATGGCGCCCGAGCCTATGCGGTCGCCGGGGACGGGTCGCACGGCCGCCGTAGGGTGGCCCGGTGCAGTGCTTCGAGGTGACCGGCGGCACGCCGCTCAAGGGCCGGGTCCGCGTCACGGGGGCCAAGAACAGCGCCCTCAAGCTCATGGCCGCGGCGCTGCTGGCGTCCGGGCGCACCACGATCGACGAGGTCCCCGACATCCTCGACGTGGCGATCATGAGCGAGGTGCTGCGCCGGCTGGGCTGCGGTGTCAGCTACGAGCGCTCCGGGGAGGCCGGTGGCGGCGGCCGGGTCGTCGTCGACGTGCCCGAGCACCCCGCCACCGAGACCGACTACGACCTGGTCCGCAAGATGCGCGCCTCGATCAGCGTGCTCGGCCCGCTGGTCGCCCGCTGCGGCAGCGCCAAGGTGGCCCTCCCGGGCGGGGACGCGATCGGCTCCCGCGGGCTGGACATGCACATCTCCGGGCTCGAGCGGCTCGGTGCCGCCATCCACAGCGAGCACGGCTTCCTGGTCGCCAGCGCCCCCCGGCTGCGGGGCACCTCGATCTGGCTGGACTTCCCCTCGGTCGGCGCCACGGAGAACCTGCTCATGGCCGCGGTGCTCGCCGAGGGCACCACCGTCATCGACAACGCCGCCCGCGAGCCGGAGATCGTCGACATCTGCTCGATGCTCACCGCGATGGGGGCCCGCATCGACGGCGCGGGCTCCTCCACGCTCACCGTGGAGGGCGTCGAGACCCTGCGGCCGGTCACCTACAGCACCGTGCCCGACCGGATCGTCGCCGGCACGTGGGCGATCGGCGCGGTCATGACCCGCGGCGACGTCGTCGTCGAGCGGGCGGTGGCCGACCACCTCGCCGTCCCGCTGGACAAGCTGGTGAGCGCCGGGGCCACGGTCGAGGTGGTGCCCGACGGCGTGCGCGTGGCGATGGACGAGCGGCCGCGCGCGGTCGACGTCGTCACGCTGCCCTTCCCCGGGTTCCCGACCGACCTGCAGCCGATGGCCGTCGCACTGGCAGCGGTCTCCACCGGGACGGCGCTGGTCACCGAGAACGTGTTCGAGGGCCGGTTCATGTTCGTCAACGAGCTGGTGCGCCTCGGGGCCGACGTGCGCATCGACGGCCACCACGCGGTGGTGCGCGGCCGGGAGCGGCTCTCCAGCGCGCCGGTGCTGGCCACCGACATCCGGGCCGGCGCCGGGCTGGTGCTGGCCGGGCTGCTCACCGACGGGGTGACCGAGGTGCAGGACGTGCACCACGTCGACCGCGGCTACCCCGACTTCGTCGAGCTGCTGCGCGGCCTGGGCGCGCAGGTGGAGCGGGTCGAGCGCCCCGACTGAACGGCCCCGCTAGGCGGCGGGGAAGGACGCGACCAGCTCGCGGGCCCGGGCGGCGTCCTCGGGGAAGACGAGCACGTCGGCCCGGTGCGGCTCGGGGAAGCGGATCGTCGAGCGGATCCCGGCGTCGGAGAGCACCGCGCGCAGCGCCAGCGCCGACTCGCGGCGGGAGAGCGTGGCGACGCGGGCGAGCAGGCCGTCGTCGGTGGGCGCGGGCCGCCGGCGGCGCATCCCGCCGGTGGAGGTGCCGCCGAAGGCCCAGCGCATGAACAGCGCGAGCAGCACCATGACGACGATCGCGACGACCGGCCCGGCGATGTAGCTGAGACTGCCCGGCTGCAGCATCGCGGCCTCCCTCGGCGCACCGGCGTCCGGACCCCCGCGGCCCGGTCGCCCGCGACCGAGTGTGCCACCGCCGGAGCGTCCCGTCCGCCGCCTGTTACCGGCGGGTAACTGCCCTTACACTCCGCGGGCATGCCCTTCCCCTCGACGCCGGACGAGCGCGACCGCCCCTGGGTCATGCGCACGTACGCCGGGCACTCCTCGCCGGCCGAGTCCAACGCGCTGTACCGGCGCAACCTGGCGAAGGGGCAGACCGGTCTGTCGGTCGCCTTCGACCTGCCCACCCAGACCGGCTACGACCCCGACGACGCGCTCGCCGCCGGTGAGGTCGGCAAGGTCGGCGTCCCGGTCGCGCACGTCGGGGACATGCGGGCCCTGTTCGACGGCATCCCGCTCGACGGGATGAACACGTCGATGACGATCAACGCCACCGCCATGTGGCTGCTCGCGCTCTACCAGGCCGTCGCCGAGGAGCACGGCCACGACGTCGCGCGGCTGGCCGGGACGACGCAGAACGACATCATCAAGGAGTACCTCTCGCGCGGGACGTACGTCTTCCCGCCGGGCCCGAGCATGCGGCTGATCACCGACATGGTCGCCTACACGGTGACGGCGATGCCGCGGTGGAACCCGATCAACATCTGCAGCTACCACCTGCAGGAGGCCGGGGCCACGCCGGTGCAGGAGATCGCCTACGCGATGAGCACCGCGATCGCCGTCCTCGACTCCGTGCGCGCCTCCGGGCAGGTGCCGCAGGAGCGCTTCGGGGAGGTGGTCGCGCGGGTCTCCTTCTTCGTCAACGCGGGCGTCCGCTTCGTCGAGGAGATGTGCAAGATGCGCGCCTTCACCCTGCTCTGGGACGAGCTGACGCAGGAGCGCTACGGCGTGCAGGACGCCAAGCACCGCCGGTTCCGCTACGGGGTGCAGGTCAACTCCCTGGGCCTGACCGAGGCGCAGCCGGAGAACAACGTCCAGCGGATCGTGCTGGAGATGCTGGCCGTGACGCTGTCGCGGGACGCCCGCGCCCGCGCGGTGCAGCTGCCGGCGTGGAACGAGGCGCTGGGGCTGCCCCGGCCGTGGGACCAGCAGTGGTCGCTGCGGCTGCAGCAGGTGCTCGCCTACGAGACCGACCTGCTCGAGTACGACGACCTGTTCACCGGCTCGGTGGTGGTGGAGCGCAAGGTCGCCGAGCTCGTCGAGGGCGCCCGCGCCGAGATCGCCCGGGTGCAGGAGGCGGGCGGGGCCGTGGCCGCCGTCGAGTCCGGCTACATGAAGGGGCAGCTGGTCGCCTCGCTGGCCGAGCGGCGCCGCCGGATGGAGAGCGGCGAGGACGTCGTCGTCGGGGTCAACCGGTTCGAGGCCACCGAGCCCAACCCGCTGCTGGCCGACCTCGACACGGCCATCCAGGTCGTCGACCCCGCCGTCGAGACCGCCGCCCGGGAGGCCGTGGCCGCGTGGCGGGCCGCGCGCGACCCCGAGCCGGTGCGGCGGGCCCTCGACCGGCTGCGGGCGGCCGCCGGCACCGACGAGAACCTGATGGCGGCCACCCTGGAGTGCGCCCGGGCGGGCGTGACGACGGGGGAGTGGGCCGGGGTGCTGCGCGAGGTGTTCGGCGAGTACCGCGCCCCCACCGGCGTGGCGGCGGCCACCGGCGGCGGCGAGGCCGACCCGACGCTGCTGGACGTGCGCGAGCGGGTGCGGGCCACCGGTGAGGAGCTGGGCGGCCGGCTGCGGTTCCTGGTGGGCAAGCCCGGCCTCGACGGGCACTCCAACGGCGCCGAGCAGATCGCCGTCCGCGCCCGCGACGCCGGCTTCGAGGTGGTCTACCAGGGCATCCGGCTCACGCCGGAGCAGATCGTGTCCGCGGCCGTGGAGGAGGACGTGCACGTCGTCGGCCTGTCGGTGCTGTCCGGGTCGCACCTGCAGGTGGTGCCGGCGGTGCTGCGCGGGCTGCGCGAGGCCGGCCTCGACGACGTCCCGGTGGTCGTCGGCGGGATCATCCCCGACGGCGACGCGCGCCGGCTGCGCGAGCAGGGCGTGGCCCGGGTCTTCACGCCCAAGGACTTCGGGCTCACCGACATCATGGGCCAGGTCGTCGACGTCGTCCGGGCCGCCCACGGTCTCGACGAGCGGGTGCCCGCGCCCGCCTGAGGCGGCCGGCCCTCACACCGCGACGACGACGCCCTCCGTCGCACTGCGGCGGGCGGCGTCGAGCACCGCGGCGGTGGCGACGGCGTCGCGGGGGTCCACCGGCACCGGTCCCTCGCCGCGGACGGCGGCGGCGAAGGCCGGGTAGAAGGTGTCCCAGCGGCCGCGCTCGGTGGGCACCACCACCGCGTCGTCGCCGCGGCGCAGCCGGCCCCAGCGCTCCTCCGGCTCGGCGCCCCAGGCGTCCCCCAGCGTGGCCGGCGTGTGCCCGGCCAGCAGCGCGGCCTCCTGCCCGTCCATCGGCCCGCCGACGACGTAGGCCCCCGCGGTGCCGGTGACGCGGAACCGGTCACCGGGCGCACCCTGGCTCCAGCTGCCCGACAGGTGCGAGCGGGCGCCTCCGGCGTGGGTGAGGGCCAGGAACACGTCGTCGTCGAGGCCGCTGTCGCGCAGCCGCCACTCGGCGTAGACGTGCGTCACCGGGCCGAGCAGCACCAGGGCCTGGTCGACGAGGTGGCTGCCGAAGTCCAGCAGCGTGCCGCCACCGGCTGCCGCCGGCCCGGGCTCCGGCGCGAACCGCTCGAAGCGCGACTCCAGGCGCGTCACCGTGCCCAGCCGGCCCGCGTCGACCAGCGCGCGCACGGTGCGGAAGTCGGAGTCCCAGCGGCGGTTCTGGTAGGGCGCGAGCGGCAGCCCGAGCTCGGCGGCCAGCTCCACCGTGCCGCGCGCCGACGGGGCGTCGAGGGCGAAGGGCTTGTCGCAGACCACGGCCAGGCCCAGCCGCAGCGCCTGCTCGGCGAGCGCCGTGTGGGTGTCGGCGGGGGTGGAGACGGCCACCGCCTCGGCCCCGGCGCCGGCCAGCTCCTCCAGGGAGTCGACGGTGCGCACCCCCGGGTGCTCGGCGGCCACCTGGGCACGCCGGTCCGCCGAGGTGGTCACCACGCCCAGGAGGTCGACCTGCGGTGCGGCGGCCAGCAGTGGGGCGTGGAACCACCGGCCGCCGAAGCCGTAGCCGGCCAGTCCGAAGCGCACGGGGTCCATGCGCCGATCCTGCCGTGTCCGCGTCAGCGCAGGCGCGGGCCGAAGCGGACGTCGACGCCGGGGGAGAACAGCACGCTGTCGGGCGGTCCGCCGACGCCGGGCAGGCCGGCCGCGGCGAGCAGGTCGACGTCGCAGGTCAGCAGCTCGGCGCGGTGCAGCGGCCAGGCGGGGTGCTCGTTGGGCCAGTAGCGGGTGCGGCCGAGCACGGTCTGGTGCAGGCCCCAGCGGCCGGTGAGGAAGCGCTCGAGCGGGCCGGGGTCGGCCAGCCGCTCGCCCACCCGCAGCTCGATCCGCCCGCCGGCCCCGCGGGGACCGGGCCAGCGCCGGCGGGAGGAGTAGCTCAGCCGGTCCCCGTGGCGGGCGAACCGCATGCGCGACCACAGGTAGGGCAGCCCGGCGGCGCGGGCGACGAGGACGGGCAGCAGCCGGTCGGCGTCGAGGGACCGGAAGACCACGCCGCGGCGGCCCCGGTCGTCGACCGAGTACAGCCGCACGTTGGTCTCCAGGAACGACCCGACCCACGGCAGCCCGGGGGAGCCGAGCACGCCGATGCGGCGCATCCGGAAGGGCACCAGGCCGACCCAGGTCGACCCCGCGTGCACGTCGGGGCGCGTGCCCGGCGGCAGCAGCGGCGCGACGACGGCGGGGTCGACCGCCCAGTGCACGAAGGCCACGTCGCGCCAGCCCTGGGTGAACAGCGTCCGCCCGGCGGCGCGGGGCGCGGTGTCGGTGACCGGCTCGGGCTGCACGGCTCCCAGCCTCCCCAGCGCCGTTGCCGAGGGCGAGCCGCTCGTGGTGAGGTCGCTCACATGACTGCCGAGGGTGCGCCCCGCGTCGAGCGGGACGGCGACGTCGTCCGCCTCACCATGTGCCGGCCGCAGCGGCGCAACGCGCTGTCCCGCGACCACCTGCAGCAGCTGCTCGCCGCGGTGACGGAGGTGGGGGGGAGCGACGCGGCCGGGATCGTGCTCGGCGCCGAGGGGCCGGTGTTCAGCGCCGGCCACGACTTCCGCGACGTCCTCGACGCGCCGCTGCCCGAGGTGCGCAGCCTGCTGGCGCTGTGCACCGAGCTCGTGCAGACGCTCGAGCAGGTGCCGCAGGTCGTCGTCGCCCGGGTGCACGCGCTGGCCACCGCCGCCGGCTGCCAGCTCGTCGCCTCCTGCGACCTCGCCGTCGCCGCGGAGTCGGCCGGCTTCGCCGCGCCGGGCGGCAAGGGCGGCTGGTTCTGCCACACGCCGATGGTCGCCATCGCCCGCAACGTCGGCCGCAAGCGGGCGATGGAGATGGCGCTCACCGGGGACGTGATCGACGCCGCGACCGCGCTGGACTGGGGCCTGGTCAACCGGGTGGTGCCCGACGACGGGCTCGACGCCGCCGTCGACGACCTGCTGGCCCGCGCGGTCCGCGGCTCGAGGGCGAGCAAGGCGTGGGGCAAGCAGACGATGTACGCCCAGCTCGACCGGCCCGAGCGCGACGCCTACGCCACCGCGATCGAGGTCATGGCCGCGGCCAGCCAGATCGACGGCGCCCGCGAGGGCATGCGCTCGTTCCTCGAGAAGCGCCCGCCGGTCTGGACCGATTGACTCAGCCGCCCAGGTCGGCGCAGCCGGACTCGTGCGGCAGCACCGGCCGGAACGCCACCGACCAGCGGCTGCCGTCGGCGGTCACCCACGGGGTGAGCACGCTCGCCGACGCCGCCGCGGCGAGCAGGTCGGCGGCCCGCTGCCCGGTCGCGCTCACGCAGCCGAGCCCGGCGCCCAGCGGGGTACCGGGCAGCTCGGGGCCGGGCCAGGCGGCCTCGGGCTGCGGCGGCTCCGGGTCGCCGGTGTAGGGCTGCACGACGGCGGCGACCGTCTGCGGCTCGTAGGGCTCCGCCGGTCCGGCGGCCAGGGCGGTCAGCTCGTCGACCAGGTCGCGCAGCCGCCCGCGGGCCTCGGCCTGCTCGGGGGTCACGCTGTCGTCGGGCGTCTCGGCCAGCGCGTACACCTCCCGCTCCGCCCTGCCCTCGGCGGTCACGAGGGTGAAGCGGGTGGCGGCCGCGTCGGCCAGCGGCGGCGAGCCGAGGTCACCGGTCCCGGTCACGCCCGCCTCGACCGCCTGATCGACCAGGTCGCGGACGGTGGCGTCGTCGACCCGGGTCACCTGCACGTGGGGCAGCGCCGGCGCCGGCCAGATCGCGATCTGCGCGCCCTGGGTGAGCACGCGGCCGTCGCCGTAGACGCTCACCAGCGGCAGCCGGGTCGCCAGCTCCTCCGGCGTGGTGAACCCGCCGGTGAGCGCCACCTGCAGCACCAGGCCGGCGGGCAGCGGGGCCGGTGACGACGGCGCGGCGGCGTCCCCGCCGCCTCCCGCGCAGGCGCCCAGGAGGAGCGCTCCGGCCAGCACGGACGCCGCGCGCACCGCCGTCGTCGTCGTCACGGACCTGCCACGCCCGGCCCGGCTCGGCGGTTCCCGTCGTGACCGGACCGGTACCGTCGGCGCCCGTGCGCCTGGTCATCGCCCGCTGCTCGGTCGACTACATCGGGCGGCTCACCGCCCACCTCCCCATGGCCCCCCGGCTGCTGCTGGTCAAGGCCGACGGCTCGGTGTCGGTGCACGCCGACGACCGCGCCTACAAGCCGCTCAACTGGATGACGCCGCCCTGCACCCTGAAGGACGAGCTGGTCGACGGGGCGGGGACCTGGACGGTCACCAACAAGAGCGGTGAGCAGCTGGTCATCACCATCGAGTCGGTGGAGCACGACTCCTCCCACGAGCTGGGCGTGGACCCGGGCCTGCAGAAGGACGGCGTCGAGGCGGAGCTGCAGCGTCTGCTGGCGCTGCACGTGGAGACCTTCGGGACCGGCTGGCAGCTGGTCCGCCGCGAGTACCCGACGGCGATCGGCCCGGTCGACCTGTTGTGCCGCGACGCCGACGGCGCGACCGTGGCGGTGGAGGTCAAGCGGCGCGGCGAGATCGACGGCGTCGAGCAGCTGACCCGCTACCTCGAGCTGCTCAACCGCGACCCGCTGCTCGCGCCGGTCAAGGGCGTCTTCGCCGCGCAGGAGATCAAGCCGCAGGCGCGGGTGCTCGCCCACGACCGCGGCATCGACTGCGTGACCGTCGACTACGCCGTCCTCAAGGGCACCGACGACCCCACCCAGCGGCTCTTCTGAGGGAGGGCCCGGCCCTGCCTCCCCCTCGCGGGACCGGGGCGGGCCGGCGGAGTGAGAGACTGCTCGCCGACGATCCGTCGTGGAGGGATGGCAGCGTGGCCAGAGAACTGACCGAGGTCGGCGTGGTGGGCCTGGGCACCATGGGGGCGGGCATCGCCGAGGTCATGGCCCGCGCGGGCCTGTCGGTGACCGCCGTCGAGATCGACGAGCAGGCGCTCGACCGCGGCCGTGCCCACGTCGACCAGTCCACCGGCAAGGCCGTCGCCCGCGGCAAGCTGGAGCCCGCCGAGCGTGACGCCATCGTCGGGCGGATCCGGTTCACCACCTCGCTGGAGGACCTCTCCACCGCCGAGCTCGTGGTCGAGGCCGTCCCGGAGCGGATGGAGCTCAAGACCGACCTGTTCGGCAAGCTGGACAAGATCTGCCCGCCGGACACGATCCTGGCGACCAACACCTCCAGCCTGTCGGTGACCGAGCTGTCGGTGGCCACCGGCCGGCCGAGCAAGGTCATCGGGATGCACTTCTTCAACCCCGCGCCGGTCATGAAGCTGGTCGAGGTCGTGCGCACGGTCGTCACCGAGCCGGCGGTCGTCGAGGACGTCGAGGCGCTGGCCACCCGGCTCGGCAAGGTCGACGTCACCATCGGCGACAAGGCCGGCTTCATCGCCAACGCGCTGCTGTTCGGCTACCTCAACCACGCGGTCGCCATGTACGAGCACCGCTACGCCAGCCGCGAGGACATCGACGCGGCGATGCGGCTGGGCTGCGGCCTGCCGATGGGCCCGCTGGCGCTCATGGACCTCATCGGCATCGACACCGCCTACGAGATCCTCGACACGATGTACAAGCAGTCGCGCGACCGGCTGCACGCCCCCAGCCCGGTGATCAAGCAGATGATGACCGCCGGCCTGCTGGGCCGGAAGTCCGGGCGCGGCTTCTACACCTACGCCGCCCCGGGCTCGGCCGAGGTCGTCCCCGACGAGCGGACGCCGTCGGCGGGCAGCGTCACCGCGGGCGCCCGCCCGGTCTCGACCGTCGGCGTCGTCGGCTCGGGGACGATGGCCACCGGCATCGTCGAGGTCGTCGCCAAGGGCGGCTTCGACGTGCTGGTGCAGGCCCGCTCGCCGGAGAAGGTCGAGGCGGTGCTGACGGCGCTGCGGCGCTCGCTGGACAAGCAGGTCGCCCGCGGCCGCCTCGACGAGGACGCCCGCGACGCGGTGCTCGGCCGGGTCCGCGGGACGACGTCGCTGGACGACCTCGCCGACCGCGACCTGGTGATCGAGGCCGTCGTCGAGTCGCTGGCGGTCAAGCAGGCGCTGTTCGCCGCGCTCGGTGAGATCGCCAAGCCCGGCGCGGTCCTCGCGACCACCACCTCCAGCCTGCCGGTGATCGAGTGCGCCAAGGCCAGCGAGCGCCCGGCCGACGTCGTGGGGCTGCACTTCTTCAACCCCGCGCCGGTGATGAAGCTGGTCGAGGTGGTCAGCACCATCGCCACCGCCCCGGATGTCGCGGCCACCGCCCACGCGGTCTGCGCGCAGCTGGGCAAGCACGCGGTCTCCTGCGCCGACCGCGCCGGGTTCGTCGTCAACGCCCTGCTGTTCCCCTACCTCAACGACGCGGTGAAGATGCTCGAGGCGCACTACGCGACCGCCGACGACATCGACGCCGCGATGAAGGTCGGCTGCGGCTACCCGATGGGGCCCTTCGAGCTGCTCGACGTCGTCGGCCTCGACGTGGCGCTGGCGATCGAGCGGGAGCTCTACACCGAGTTCCGCGAGCCCGGCTTCGCCCCGGCGCCGCTGCTCGAGCACCTGGTCACCGCCGGGTACCTGGGCCGCAAGACCGGCCGCGGGTTCCGGGACTACTCCGGCCGCTGAGTGGCCCGGCGGGGACGACGGGCCGGCGGGGGGCGGCCGGGGAGCCGCCCTCCGCCGTCCGCTCGCCCCGAGCAGGTCGAGGAGGCCGGCGACGGCGACTGGGTCGTGCGGTCGCTGACCGGCGCGGCCAGCACCAAGCCCTACCGCTGCCCCGGGTGCGACCAGGAGATCCGGCCCGGGACGCCGCACCTGGTGACGTGGCCGGCCTACGCCCGCGACTCCGACCTCGACCCCTGGGACACCGACTCGGCGGCCGACCTGCGCCGGCACTGGCACCGCGCCTGCTGGCGCGCCCGCGACCGCCGTTACTGAGCCAGCCGCGCGAAGACGACGACGTTGTCCTCGTAGCTGCGCGCCGTGCGGTCGAAGTCGCCGCCGCAGGTGACCAGCCGCAGCTGGGCGTCCGGTGTCGGCCCGTAGACCCGCCCGGTCGGGAACGCGCCCTTGGGGTGCCGCTCGACGGCGGTCACGGTGAAGCGCGCGGTGGTGCCGTCGGAGCGGTCGACGAGCACCTCGTCGCCGTCGGCGAGCCCGGCCAGCCGCGCGAAGACCGCCGGTCCCCGCGCCGAGTCGACGTGCCCGGCCAGCACCGCGGGGCCGACGTCGCCCGGGGCCGGGCCGGCGGCGTACCACCCGGCCACGGCCGGGTCGGCCGGCGCCGCGAGGGCGCCCGCGGCGTCCAGGCCCAGCTCGACCAGGGTGCTGTCCACGCCGGCGGCCGGCACCCGCACCCGCAGGGGTACCGCGCCGCCGGCCGCCGGCTCCGCGGCGAGCACCACCGGGCCGGGCACGGACGCCGGGGCCGACGTCGCCCGGGCGGGGGGCGGCGACCCCGGGACGAGCAGCCAGACCGCGCCGGCGACGAGCGCCAGCACGGCCACGACCACGCCCGGCAGGACCGCCGCGCTCCGGTGGCGGGTCCGGTACCGGGACCCGCGCCGGGGTGCCCGGTGGCGGGCCGGCGCGGTCACCGGCCCCGGACGGCGGCGTGCCCCGGCCGGGCGGCCGCGCGTCGCCGGGTCGCCGCGAGGAGTCCCGCGCCGGCCGCCAGCGCCCCACCCGCGGCGGTCAGCACCACCGGCAGCGACGGGCCCTCGGCGGGTGCGGTGCCGCCGGCACCGGCCTCCACGCCGCCGCTCGGGACGACGGCGGGGCCGGCGGCGTCGAGCACGGCCCGCACGGTCAGGCCGCCGCCGGGCCGGTCGAGCACCAGCACGCTGTAGACCGAGCCCGCGGCCGTCTCGACCGGCAGGTCCGTGGCCTGCCCGCCGCCGGGGGTCACGGTGAGGCTCGTCGTCCCGGCGGGGACGTCGACGTAGCCGGTGGTGTCGGCGAAGGCGACGTCGTCGGCCACCTGCTGCCCGCCGGCCACCGCGACGTCGAGGGTGGGCGCCGTCGACGCGGCCGCGACCACCCGCAGCCGCGATGCCCCGGCCGCCGGGGGCGTCAGGTCGTCCTCGAGGACCTCGAGCCCGACCTCGGCGAACGGTCCGACGCCGGCCACCGTGCGGGCGGTGCCGTCGGTCACCTCGACCGTCGTCGACAGCACCGGAGGCGCGTCCGGCGCCGCGCCCGCGGCGCGCATGCTGATCGCGTAGGTGCCGGCCGGCACGGTCTGGTAGTCCGACACCGTGCCATAGCCGACCGCGCTGAACACCTGACCGGCGGCGGGGTCGGCGACCGAGTCGACGTAGACGTCGACCGCCGGTGTGTCGGGGGACAGGTGCGCCAGCCGCAGCCGGCCACCCTCCTCCGCGCCCGCCGCGGACAGCGGCAGCCCGGCCAGCGCGGCGGTCAGTGCCGCCACGATCAGGACGCGACCGGTCCTCGTCACTCGTGCCTCCCCCGTATCGAGACCCGGCCGGCGGGGTCCGCACCGCGGCCGGGACGTCCCACGTCTACCCGCTCGCCCGCGGGCGCGCACGCCGGGGTCGGTCACCGGGTGGCGTCGGCGACCAGGGCGTCGGGGTCCGGGGCGTAGCGGTAGGAGACCAGCACGCCGTCGTCGGTCACCTGGACGTCGTCGGGCCGGAACGGCGGTCGCTGGGCCGCCAGCCAGGCCCGCAGCCGGTCGGTGGCGGCCGGGTCGTCGGGGACCGCGGCGCCCCCGACGGCGTCGACCAGCACCCGGCGGGCCGGCGTGGTGGCGTCCTCCTCGCCGGGGAGGACCGGGAAGGCGGCGACGCCGACGCCCTCCCGGGCGGCGAGCGCGGCCAGCAGGCTGAGCAGCCGCAGGTCGACCTCGCCCGACCGCAGGACCTCGGCGGCCTCCGGGTCGGCGACGGTGGTCGGGTTGGCCAGCAGCGCCTCGGCCAGCGACCGGCGCCGCTCGAGCTGCTCGGCGGTCGGCTCGCCCGGTCGCGGGTCGACCACGAGGAGCTCGCCACCGCCCGGCCGGTCGAAGCGCGCGACCACGCGCGAGCCCGGCGGAGCCGCACCGGTCACGGCGAGCAGGCTGCCGGACGCGACGCCGGCCTCGGCGGAGCGCAGCCGGTCGGGCGGGACGCCGGCGGCGGACAGCTCCTCGCGGACGGCGTCGGGAGCGGCCAGGTCGGTCGTCGGCGGCAGGGCGGCGGGCAGCCACGCGGCCGGCGTGCCGGGCTCCCCGGCGGCGGGTGCAGGAGCGGTGGTCCCCGGCCCGTCGGCGGGGGCGCCGGCCAGCCGGGGGACCAGCGCGGCGGCGACGACGAGTGCGGCCAGCGCCAGGAGCGCGCCGCGGAGGAGTGGACGCAGCCGGGTGGACCGGTCGCGGTGCCGGGCGCGGTGCCCGAGGCGGGGGAGCGCCGGTGCCGGCGTGCCGTCGGGGTCGGCGTGGCGCGGTCCGCCCGCCGGACCGGGGCTCTCCGGTCCGGCGGCGTCAGGCACGCGTCCTGCCTACCGTGCCGCGGCGCGGCCCGCGCGCGCGGTGTGCCGTGGGTGTCAGCGGCGCCCGGGGACGGCCGGCTGCCCGCCGGTGTCCTGCTGCCCGGCCGCGGGCTGCACCAGCGTCGGCGGGTCCGCCGGGCGCTGCTCCTGCCCGGCCGGGCGCTCGCCCTCGGGGACGCGGGTGGACCCGCCGGCGTGCCGTCCGTCGTCCTGGCCGCTGGTGTGGACCGGGCGGATGGCCTGGGTGCGTTCCGGGGAGGTGGAGTCCGGCTGCTGCGCGGCCGGCTGGGTGGACGGCGCGCGGGTGGGCTGACGGGCGGCCGCGGCCTCCCCGGCACCGGCGGCCGGCGTCTCGACGGTGCGGGCGTGCGACGGCGGGTGGGGTGCGCCCTGCTGGCCGCCGCCGGGGACCCCGACGCCGGGCTGCACGGCGGTCTGCGGACCCACCGCGGGCTGCATCCCCGTCTGCGGCCCGGCGACCGGCTGGACGGCGGTCTGCGGCCCCACGGGCTCCCGGCGCGGCAGCCGCACCTCCTGGGTCGCCCCGGGCCGCGGCGGCTGGCTCTGCTGGGGAGGCTGGCCCGGCTGGGCCTGGCTCTGCTGGGGAGCATGACCCTGCTGCGGCTGACCCTGCTGTGGCTGGCCCTGCTGGCCCCCCTGGCCCGGCTGCGGGGCCGCCGGACGCGGCTGCGGCCGGTCGGCCAGGTCGGGCAGGGCGCCGAGCACCCGGCGCGCCTCGACGAGCCGGCCGGTCAGCTCGTCGCGGATCCGGCGGATGGCGGCGGCCGAGGCCTCGGCCTCCCCGACGACGCGGGCCGCGTGCGCCTCGGCCGCGGCGACCCGGTCCTGCGCGGCCTGCACCGAGGCGCGCTCGCGCTCCTCCTCGATGCGGGCGGCCTCCATCCGGCGGGCGCGCTGGGCGATCTCGAAGTCCTCCTCCGCCTTGGTGCGGCGGGCCTGGGACTCCGCCTCGAGGCGGGCCACCTTCTCCTGGGCCTTGGCGACGAGCTCGTCGGCGCGGATCTGCGCCTTGGTGGCGATCTGCTCGGCGTTCTGGCGGGCCTCGGCGAGCATCCGCTCCACCTCGGCCTGGCCGGCGGCGTGCCGCTCGAGCATCGCCCGCTCCTCGGCGGCGGTCTGCTCGCGCAGCGCGCGCGCCTCCTGCTCGGCGGCGCCGCGGATGTCGGCGGCCTCCTCCTCGGCCAGCCGGAGCATGTGCGAGATGCGCTCGCTCATGTTCTCGAAGGTGGCCGGCCCGGAGGTGGCCGCCTTGCGGCGCAGCTGCTCGATCTCCCCGTGCATCGCCGACAGCTGGCCGGCGAGGTCGCCCGCGCGGCCGACGGCGGCGTCCCGGTCGGCGAGGGCGACCCGGATGTCGGCCTCGAGGCGCTCGATGGTCTCGGCGACCTGGTGGCGGTCGTAGCCCCGCAGCACCACGTCGAACGAGTGCTGGGCCTCGCGCATCGGCAGCAGGTCGCGGCGGGGATCGGTCATGCGGCCATCCTCGCAGAGTCCGGGAGTGTCGTCAGCGTGTCCGGCGGACCGCGCGGTCGGCTCCCCGCGGTCCCCGCGGCGGCCCGGCCGGTCCACCCGGCCGGGCCGCCGCGGGGATCACACGCCCCGGAAGCGGTTGATCGCGGACAGGTGCCGCTCGCGCTTCTGCGCGTCCTTGACCCCGAGGCCCTCCTCCGGGGCGAGGGTCAGCACGCCGACCTTGCCCTGGTGCAGGTTGTGGTGGACGTCGTAGGCGGCCTGGCCGACGTCGGCCATCGCGTAGGTCCGCGACAGGGTGGGGTGCACCAGGCCCTTGTCGATGAGCCGGTTGGCCTCCCACGCCTCCTTGTAGTTGGCGAAGTGCGAGCCGACGATCCGCTTGAGGTTCATCCACAGGTAGCGGTTGTCGTAGGAGTGCATGTACCCGCTGGTGGAGGCGCAGGTGACGATCGTGCCGCCCTTCTTGGCCACGTAGACGCTGGCGCCGAAGGTCTCCCGCCCGGGGTGCTCGAAGACGATGTCGACGTCGTCCCCGCCGGTCAGCTCGCGGATCCGCTTGCCGAACCGCTGCCACTCCTTCGGGTCCTGGGTCTGCTCGTCCTTCCAGAACCGGTACCCCTCCGCCGTGCGGTCGATCACCAGCTCGGCGCCCAGCGAGCGCACGATGTCGGCCTTCTCGGGGCTGGAGACGACGCAGACGGGGATGGCGCCGCCGTTGAGGGCCATCTGGGTGGCGTAGGACCCCAGGCCGCCCGACGCCCCCCAGATCAGGACGACGTCGCCCTGCTTCATGCCCGCGCCGTTGCGGGACACCAGCTGCCGGTAGGCGGTGGAGTTGACCAGCCCGGGCGCGGCGGCCTCCTCCCAGGACAGGTGCGCCGGCTTGGGCATGAGCTGGTTGCTCTTGACCAGTGCCAGCTCGGCCAGGCCGCCGAAGTTGGTCTCGAAGCCCCAGATCCGCTGCTGCGGGTCGAGCATCGTGTCGTCGTGGCCGGCCGGGTCCTCCAGCTCCACCGACAGGCAGTGGGCGACCACCTCGTCGCCGGGCCGCCACTTGTTCACCCCCGGGCCCACGCGCAGGACGACGCCGGCCAGGTCGGAGCCGACGACGTGGTAGGGCAGGTCGTGCCGCTTGGTCAGCGGGTTCTGCCGGCCGTAGCGCTCGAGGAACCCGAAGGTGGAGACCGGCTCGAAGATCGACGTCCAGACGGTGTTGTAGTTCACCGACGACGCCATCACGGCCACGATCGCCTCGCCCGGGCCCAGCTCCGGGGTGGGGACCTCCTCGACGTGCAGCGACTTGCGGGGGTCCTTCTCCTTCGTCGGCATCCCCGCGAACATCTCCTGCTCGTCCTTGCGGACGACGACCGCCCGGTAGGACTCCGGTACCGGCAGCCCGCCGATGTCGGCCAGCTGGTCGGCGAGGATGGCGTCCCTGATCGCGTCCACGGATCACTCCCGGGTCTTGGTCGGCTCGGAGGGCGGTGCTGCGGTACGGGTGGTGCGGCGGCAGGTTACCGACCGGTAACCGCCGGCGTTCAGGAGGCGGGGCGGGCGGGCTCGACGAGTTCCACGAGCACGCCGCCGGCGTCCTTGGGGTGCACGAAGTTGACGCGGCTGCCCGACGTCCCCCGCCTCGGGGTGTCGTAGAGCAGCCGCAGGCCGCGTTCGCGCAGCGTGGCCGCGGCCGCCTCGACGTCGTCGACCCGGAAGGCCAGCTGCTGCAGGCCGGGGCCGGAGCGGCCGATGAACCTCGCGATCGTCGACTCGGGCGTGAGGGGCGCGAGCAGCTGGATGCGGGTCTCGCCGTCGCCGACGGCGAGCATCGCCTCGCGGACGCCCTGCTCCTCGTTGGTCTCCTCGTGCACCGAGCGCACGCCGAAGGTCCGCGTGTAGAAGGCGATCGCCTCGTCCAGGTCCGGGACGGCGATGCCGACGTGGTCGACGGTGGTGAACAGCTCGGCGGGCAGACCGGTCATCGGGCCATGATGGCGCAAGACGTCTGAGACGACTCACGGGTGTGGTGCGCATCACGTCGCCGGGCTGCCTCCCCGGGCGGGCCCGGCCGGGCCGTCGCCCCGGTTGGAGAATCGATCTATCCTCGCCGCAGGCCCTGTCACCGCCCTGCGATCCCCGCGGGCGCGACCCGACCCGTCGCCGCCAGCGTCGGCGGCGCGCTCCAGGAGGCAGCATGTCCCGCTCGGTGATCGTCAGCGGCGCCCGGACCCCGATGGGCCGGCTGCTCGGCTCGCTCAAGGACTTCTCCGCGGCCGACCTCGGCGGCGTCGCGATCAAGGCGGCCCTCGAGCGGGCGGGCATCGGCGGGGACCAGGTCGAGTACGTGATCATGGGCCAGGTGCTGCAGGCCGGCGCCGGGCAGAACCCCGCCCGCCCCGCCGCGGTCGCCGCCGGCATCCCGATGACCGTCCCGGCGATCACCGTGAACAAGGTCTGCCTGTCCGGCCTGAGCGCCATCGCGCTGGCCGACCAGCTCATCCGCGCCGGCGAGTTCGACGTCGTCGTCGCCGGTGGGCAGGAGTCGATGACGCAGGCGCCGCACCTGCTGCCCAGCGGCCGCACCGGTACCAGGTACGGCGACGCCCGGCTCGTCGACGCCATGGCCCACGACGGGCTGACCGACACCTTCGACCAGGTCGCCATGGGCGCGCTGACCGAGCAGGCCAACGACCGCTACCGCCTGACCCGCGAGGAGCAGGACGCCTTCGCCGCGGAGAGTCACCAGAAGGCCGCCCGCGCGGGCAAGAACGGGATCTTCGACGAGGCGATCACCCCGGTGCTCGTCCCGCAGCGCAAGGGCGACCCGATCGAGTTCCGCGACGACGAGGGCGTCCGCGCCGACACCACGGTCGAGACCCTCGCGCGGCTCAAGCCGGCCTTCGCCAAGGACGGCACCATCACCGCCGGAACCGCCTCGCAGATCTCCGACGGCGCCTGCGCGGTCGTGGTCATGAGCGCGGAGAAGGCCGCGGAGCTGGGCATCACCCCGATCGCCGAGATCGGTGCCCACGGCGTCGTCGCCGGGCCCGACGCGACCCTGCAGAGCCAGCCCGCGCGCGCGGTCCGGCGGGCCTGCGAGCGGGAGGGCATCGCCCCCGAGGACCTCGACCTGGTCGAGTTCAACGAGGCCTTCGCCGCCGTCGCCCTGGTCTCCACGCGCGAGCTCGGCCTCGACCCGGAGAAGGTCAACCCCAACGGCGGGGCCATCGCCCTGGGCCACCCGATCGGCATGAGCGGCGCCCGGATCGTGCTCGACGTCGCGCTGGAGCTGCGCCGCCGCGGTGGCGGCGTCGGTGCCGCCGCGCTGTGCGGCGGTGGCGGGCAGGGCGACGCGCTGATCCTGCACGTGCCCGCTCCCGCGTGACGCCCGACGGCCACGTCCTGGCGGGCGCGGCCGTCGCGACGCCCGGCCCCGCCTCCCCGCGTGGGAGGCGGGGCCGGCGCGCGGTCGACGTCCCCGACCTGGTCGCCCGCGCCCGCGACGGCGAGGCCCGCGCGGTCGCCCGGCTGATCTCGCTGGTCGAGGACGCCGGCCCCGCGCTGCGCGACGTCGCCGCCGCGCTGACCCCGCACACCGGCTCGGCCCAGGTGCTGGGGCTCACCGGCGCGCCCGGCGTCGGGAAGTCCACGACGACGACGGCGCTGGTGCGCGCGCTGCGGGCCGCCGGGCGGCGGGTCGGCGTGCTCGCCGTCGACCCGTCCTCGCCCTTCTCCGGCGGGGCGCTGCTCGGCGACCGGGTGCGCATGCAGGACCACGCCGGCGACCCCGGTGTCTTCATCCGGTCGATGGCCTCCCGCGGGCACCTCGGCGGGCTGGCGTGGGCGACGCCGCAGGCGCTGCGGGTGCTCGACGTGGCCGGCTGCGACGTCGTCCTGGTCGAGACCGTCGGCGTCGGGCAGTCCGAGCTGGAGGTCGCCGCGCTGGCCGACACCACGCTGGTCCTCGTCGCGCCCGGGATGGGCGACGGCATCCAGGCGGCCAAGGCCGGGATCCTCGAGATCGCCGACGTGTTCGTCGTCAACAAGGCCGACCGCGACGGCGCGGACGCGACGGTGCGCGACCTGCGCTACGCGCAGTCCCTGGGCGGGCGGCACACCCGGCCCGGCGCCTGGCGGCCGCCGATCGTGCGCACGGTGGCCTCGCGCGGCGACGGCGTGGACCGGCTGCTCGACGAGGTCGAGGCGCACCGCCGGTGGCTCGCCGACTCGGGGGAGGGCGCCCGCCGCCGCACCGAGCGGGCCGCCCGGGAGATCGAGGCGATGGCGCTGACCGGGCTGCGGGAGCGGATCGGCGAGGTGCGCGGGTCGGCGGCGCTGGCCGCGCTCGCGGAGGCGGTGGTGGCGGGGGAGACCGACCCCTACCGCGCCGCCGACCGGCTCCTCGCGCAGCTCTGAGCCCCCGCGGGCAGACTGACCGGGTGAACGGGGTCTGCCGATGAACGGGAAGCCGGACGCCGTCGTCGTCGGGTCCGGGCCCAACGGGCTGGCCGCGGCGCTGCGGCTGGCGGCGGCCGGGCTGCGGGTGCAGGTGGTCGAGGCGGCGGACCGGCCCGGCGGCGGGATGCGCACCGAGGAGCTCATGCGGCCGGGCTACCGGCACGACGTCTGCTCGATCGTGCAGCCGATGGCCGCGGCGTCGCCGTTCTTCCGCGAGTTCGACCTGCCCAGCCGCGGCGTGCGGCTGGTGCAGCCGGAGGTCAACTACGCCCACCCGCTCGACGGCGGCCGCGCGGCGGTCGCGTACCGCTCGCTCGAGGAGACCGCGGACGGGCTGGGCCGCGACGGGGCGTCCTACCGGCGGCTGTTCGAGCCGCTCGTCGAGCACGGCCAGGACGTCGTCGACTACTTCCTCAACAGCCGGCTGCGCCGCCCGCCCACCCGCAGCGTGCCGCAGATCGTGCACTTCGGGCTCAACGGGCTGCCGAACGTGAGCTGGCTGGCGCGCCGGTACTTCGAGACCGAGGAGGCCCGGGCGCTGCTCGGCGGTGCCGCGGCCCACGGCATGCTCGACCTGAGCCAGCCGCTGACCTCCGCACTCGGGATGCTGCTGACCATGCTCGGCCACCACGTCGGCTGGCCGCTCGTCGAGGGTGGGTCGCAGAACCTCGCCGGCGCCATGGTCACCGCGCTGGAGCAGCAGGGCGGCGAGGTGGTCACCGGGCACCTGGTCACCGACCTGCGGGAGTTCGACGGCGTCCCGGCGGTGCTGCTCGACACCACGCCGGAGGCGTTCGTCTCGATGGCCGGCGACCGGGTCAACGAGGGCTACCGGCGGTGGGTGCGGCGCTACCGCCACGGCGCCGGCGTCTTCAAGATCGACTGGATCCTGTCCGACCCGGTGCCGTGGACCCACCCCGACGTCCGGCGGGCCGGCACCCTGCACGTCGCCGGGACGCTGGAGGAGACGATCGCCGGCGAGCGGGCCCCCAACCAGGGGCGGACCACCGACCGCCCGTACGTGCTCGCCGTCCAGCCGACCGTGCCCGACCCGACCCGCGCCCCCGCCGGCGGCCACGTCTTCTGGGCCTACGTGCACGTCCCGCACGGCTCCGAGGTGGACATGACCGCGGCCATCGAGGACCAGATCGAGCGCTTCGCGCCGGGGTTCAAGGACACCGTGGTCGAGCGCGCCACGAAGAACGCCGTCCAGATGGAGGCGTGGAACCCGATGTACCTCGGCGGGGACATCTCCAACGGCCAGGCGACCCTGCGGCAGATGCTCTTCCGCCCGGTGCCGCGGTGGAACACCTACAAGACGCCGGTGCCGGGGGTCTTCCTCGCCTCGTCGGCCACCCCGCCCGGGCCGGCGGTGCACGGCGCCTGCGGGGACAACGCCGCGCAGGTGGCGCTGCGGGAGGTGTTCGGCGTCCGCGGGGTGCCCCGCCTCCGCCCCGCCGCCTGAGGCTCGCCACCCGCCTGTCCCGCCGAGTGGTCACCAGCCGTGGTCTCCCACCGGGGGTGACCACTGCTGCTGACCACTCGGTGCGGCCTGTGGACGCCCGCGGCGGCACGCGGCCGCTTCCGGGCAGGCTGCGCCGGTGCCCAGGCCACCCCGCCGACCGCCGGAGCTGCGCGGCCGTGTCTTCCGCGGGTCCAGCGTCGTCTCGGCCGGACTGCTCACGGAGAACGAACTGCGCGGACCGGCCTGGCGCCGGGTCTTCCGCGACGTCTACGCCTGCACCACGGTCGACCTCACGCACCGGCTCCGGGCCCGGGCCGCGGCGGTCCTCGTGGTGCCGGGCGCCGTCGTCAGCGGCAGGAGCGCGGCGGTGCTGTGGGGACCGGACCTGGCCGGACCGGCCGATGACGTCGAGCTCACCGTCCCGCCCGACCGGTGCCGCGTCCGGGTGCCGGGGATCCGGGTCCGCCGGGCCGCGCTGACCGGGGACCAGGTCACCCGCCGGTCCGGCGTGGCGGTCACCACCGCTGCGGCGACGGCTGTCGCCGTGGCCGCCTCCGGTCCGTTCGAGGAGGCGGTCGTCGCGCTCGACCGGTTCGTCGCGGCGGGCGTCGTCGACCTCGCGACCATCCGCCACGCCGCCGCGACGGCGACCGGTCGCGGGTGCCGGCAGGTCCGGGCGGCGGCGGCGCTCGCCGACGGCCTGGCCGGTTCGCCGCAGGAGACCCGCCTGCGCCTGCTGGTGCACCGGTCGGGGCTGCCGCGGCCCGTCGCGCAGTTCACCGTCCGCGACGACCGCGGCTTCGTGGCTCGTGTCGACCTCGCCTGGCCCGGACACCGGCTCGCGGTCGAGTACGACGGCCGCTGGCACGGCGACCCGGCGCAGTTCGTGGCCGACCGGCGCCGGCTCAACCGGCTGACCGAGGCGGGGTGGCGGGTCCTGTTCGTCACGGCCGAGGACCTGCGCCGTCCGGCCCGCCTCGTCGCCCGGATCGCCGCGGCGCTGGCCGCTCAGCAGCGAGTGGTCGGCTGACGTGGTCGGGGACCCGTGGTGGCCCCGGCGGGTGACCGGTCGGTGCGGACACAGGCCGCGCGCGGGGGCAGGTAGCGTCGGGCGCATGGTCCGGGCGCTGGGGCTGCCGTTCGACCCGATCGAGCGGGCCGGGGAGACCTGGGAGCAGCGCTTCGGCCCGGCGTCGGCGATGCGCGCCGCGACGTCGGTGTTCCGGGTGCAGCAGATCCTGCTCGCCCGCTTCGACGAGGTGCTCCGCCCGCACGGGCTGACCTTCGCCCGCTACGAGGTGCTGGTGCTGCTGACCTTCAGCCGCACCGGGCAGCTGCCGCTCAAGGTCATCGGCAGCCGGCTGATGGTGCACCCGACCAGCGTCACCAACGCCATCGACCGGCTGGTCGCAGCCGGCTACGTCGACCGGCGGCCCAACCCCGCCGACGGGCGCGGCGTCCTCGCCGGCATCACCGACCGCGGCCGCGCGGTGGTCGAGACGGCCACCGCACAGCTCACCGCGCTCGACTTCGGTCTCGGCGACCTGCCCGACGCCGAGCAGGAGACGCTCTTCGCGCTGCTGCGGCGGGTGCGGCTGGGCGCCGGCGACGTCGCGGACGTCGATCCGGCGCCGTCCGCCGAGGGCTGACACCGCGCCCGCCCGCCGGTGGGATCATGGGGGCATGCAGCCCACCCGTCCCGGACGCCCCGACCCGCGCGCGCAGGCCCAGCAGGCGCAGCTGGCCGCCTCCCTCGCCGGCGCGGTCGACCTCGCCGCCGTCAAGGCGCGCTCGGAGGCCGCCGCGCGCGCCCAGGCCGCTCCGCCGCCGAGCGCCGCCGCCCCGGCCGGCGCACCGGGCTCGGCGGTCGTCGACGTCACCGAGGCCACCTTCCAGACCGAGGTCCTCGACCGCTCCTTCCAGGTGCCGGTCGTGCTCGACCTGTGGGCCGAGTGGTGCGGCCCCTGCAAGCAGCTCTCCCCGGTGCTCGAGCGGCTGGCCGCCGAGGGCGGCGGCTCGTGGGTGCTGGCCAAGGTCGACGTCGACGCCAACCCCGCACTGGCCCAGGGCCTGCGCGTGCAGGGCATCCCGGCGGTCAAGGCCGTCTGGCAGGGCCAGCTCGTCGCGGAGTTCACCGGCGCCATCCCCGAGGAGCAGGCCCGCCAGTTCGTCACCGAGCTGGTCCGCGCCACCACCGGCGGCGCGGTCCCCGGGGCCGGTCCCGACGCCGAGGACGAGGGGATGGACGACCCCCGGCTCGACGCCGCCGAGGCCGCCCTCGACCGCGGTGACCTCGAGGCCGCCGAGGCCGCCTACGCCGCGATCCTCGAGACCGAGCCCGACCACCCGGTCGCGGGGCTGGCGCTGCGCCAGGTCCGGCTGATCCGCCGCGCCGAGGCCGCCGGCCCCGGTGCCGTCGCCGCCGCCGACGCCGCCCCCGACGACGTCGAGGCGCAGACCCGCGCCGCGGACTTCCAGCTCGGCACCGGCGACGTCGAGGGCGCGTTCACCCGCCTGGTCGACGTCGTCCGCCGGACCGCCGGTGACGACCGCGACCGCGCCCGCCAGCACCTGGTCGAGCTGTTCGACGTGGTCGGGCCCGAGGACCCGCGGGTCGTCGCCGCCCGCCGCCAGCTCATGGCCGCGCTCTACTAGGCCGCATCAGACCCCGACGTCGCAGGACCCCGCGCCGTTGAGGAAACCGGCGCGGAACAGGTCGACCAGCTGGAAGCCGGTCAGCTCGACGTCGGCGAGCACGTCCGGGTCGTTGCCGTACTCGAGCAGGAACTGCACGCTCTCGTCGATGTCGCCGGGGGAGATCCGCACGCTCTGCAGCTGGTTGTTGTAGACCTGCGCGGAGTACCAGCCGGTCAGGCACACGGCCGACTGCAGTGCCGCGGTGTCGTCGGTGGACAGGCCCAGCTGGTCGCGGGCGGCCAGCGCGTAGGGGATCGCCACCCCGGTGACGACGGCGAAGTCGCCGAGCTCGTAGACCTGGTCGGCGAACCGCTCGTCGTAGGCCACCAGCCCGTCGCCGTCCCCGCCGTCGGGGCAGAAGACCAGCGCGACGTCGGCGGGGGCGCAGCCCGGCGGACTCGTGGTGCCCTCCAGCTGCGGCTCGGTGAACTGCGCGTCGAGCACCTCGGTGAACGCGCGGCTCCAGAACTCCGGCAGCGAGGTCTCGATGAGGCTCAGGGTGTCGGGGAAGGAGGCGTTGCCGCCGGTGGCGAAGTCCCGGTCGCTGGTGAACTCGCCCTGGGTGAAGACCCGGTCGGGGCCGAAGTCGTCCCGGCAGGCCGTGGCGCCGTCGTCGAAGCCCTCCTGGAAGGCCGAGACGCGGTCGAAGTAGGAGCCGTGCGCCTGCTGCTCGCCGGTGCCGGTGCCCACCGGGTCGCGCAGCAGGAAGTAGCCGCGCAGCAGCTGGTCGAGGTCGTCGGTGTCGATCGAGGAGAACTCGGCGTCGCCGGCGGTGACCCACGCCGTCCACGCCCCGGCCATGCAGTCGGCCTGCGTCTCGGTGGCGATCGAGGTCTGCGGGTAGCCGACGCGGGCCTGGACGGCGTGGCCGTACTCGTGCGCCATCACCAGCTGGGGCAGCACCTCGCCGTAGCGCGCGGCGAGCTCGCCGAGGAAGGCCCGGTCGTAGCTGATCGAGTCGGAGTTGGGCGCCTCCTGCGAGGAGCAGTAGAAGGCGTTGTTCTCCAGCTCGCGCGGGTCGGTGCCGCAGCCGATGCCGTCGGGGTAGAGCGAGGGGTCGACGTCGTCGGGATCGACGCTGAAGTAGCCGCCGGTCAGCGGCGGGAACTGCTGCCCGTACACGTCGGGGAAGCTCTCCGACCAGAAGGTCTGCAGGTCGGCCAGCGCGTTGCGGGCGAGGGTGTCGATCGGCCCGTCGGTGGCGCCGACGATCCGCAGCGTCCCGTCGTCGACCGACTGGGTGGGCATCCCCTGGGAGCGGGGGGTGCCGACGACGACGAACGAGCACGCCGACGTCACGAGGACGCCGAGGGTCAGCAGCGCGGCGAGGGCGCCCCGGGCTGGCGCGGTGTGGCTCATCGGAGCCGCTCCTACCCGGGCGGGCGCGCTCCGAACGCCGACGGCGCCCGCGCCCTGACCAGGGCACGGGCGCCGTCGTGCGGGCTCAGAAGCCGATGTCGCAGCCGGCGCCGCCGTTGAGGAAGCCGTTGCGGAAGGCGTCGACCATCTCGAAGCCCGACAGCTCGGTGTTCGGGAAGACGCCGTCCTCCTGCCCGTAGGTGAGCAGGAAGATGGCCGCCTCGTCGACGTCGCCGGGGGAGAGGCTGCCGAGCTGGTCGAAGTCGCCGGTCCAGAACCGGGCGGTGTACCAGCCGGTCAGGCACACCGCGGAGGAGATCGCCGCGGCGTCGTCGATGGGCAGGTCCAGCTGGGCGCGCGCCGCCTGGGCGTAGGCGACGGAGATCGCCGCGGCGACGCCGAAGTCGCCGATGTCGTCGTAGGCCGACCCGAGCAGCTCGGCGTCGAGGTAGACGGTGTCGTCGGCCTCGCAGTAGCCCAGGTCGCGGTTCTCCGCGCCCATGTCGCCGCAGTCGGGGGCGTCGCCCTCGAAGGTCTCGATCGCCGGCTCGGTGAACTGCGCGCCCAGGCCCGGGAACACCGACTGGTAGAACGCCGGCAGGGTGGAGGCGACCAGGTCGCCGATCTCGTCGGCGGGCAGGTTGCCGGCGTTGTCGAGGTCGTCCTGCGTCGTGAACTCGGTGGCGGTGAACAGCCGGTCCTCGGTGAAGTCGTCGCGGCAGGAGCCCACGCCGCCCTCGTAGCCGGCGTAGAAGGCCGACATCCGGTCGAAGCCGGAGCCGTGCGCCCGCTGGTCGTCGGGGTCGGTGCCGACCGGGTCGCGCAGCCCGATGACCCCGAGGACGACCTGGTCGAGCTCGGCGGCGCGCAGCGCGACGTGGTCGGCGTTGCCGTCGATCACCCAGCGGGTGAAGGCGCCGGCCAGGCAGTCGGCCTGGGTCTCGACGACGATCGTCGAGTCGGCGAAGCCGAACCGGCCCTGCATCGCGTGGCCGATCTCGTGGGCCATGACCGCCGGGCCGAGGTAGGGGCCGTACGCGTCGCTGAGCTGCTGCAGCAGCGCGCGGTCGTAGGCCACGACGTCGCAGTTGGGGTCGTAGTGGGCGTTGTTGGCCACGCCCTCGGGGTCCTCGGGCGCACGGGCGCAGCCGATCCCGGTGTCGGGGTAGGCCGACTCGTCGATGTTCGTCGAGTCGACGGAGAAGTAGCCGCCGGTGATCGGCTGGTACTCCTCGCCGAAGTACTCGGGGTAGGCCTGCGACCAGAAGGTGTCCAGGTCGGCGAGGGCGTTGCGCGCGAGCCGGTCGGCCTCGGTGTCGGCGACGCCGGTGATCGGGAAGTCCGCGGAGGTGACGTCGACCGGCACGTCCGGGCCGCGCGACGCGGTGCCGGAGACGGTGCTCGTGCAGCCGGTGAGCAGCACGCTGCCCGCCGCTGCCGCGACGACGACGCGGCGCAGGACATGCCTCATCTGAGCTGGTGTTCCTTCTCTGCCGGGGTGCCGGCACCCGGGAGCGGGTGCCCGTGGGCCGGTCCGCGCCACCGGGGGCGGCGCGGAGCCGGGCCATGATGCACGGACGGGGCAGGGGGCGGAACAGGTCTGCGCACGGCGACGGCCGGGCCACTCCCCAGAGGAGCGGCCCGGCCGTCGGCGGTCTGACTCAGCCCTCGTGCAGGAACCAGACGGTGCCCAGCGGCGGAGCGGACACGGTGGCCGAGAACGGCTGGCCGTGCCAGGACTCCTCTACGGCCTCGACGCCGCCGTAGTTGCCGACGCCGGAGCCGCCGTAGCCCTCGGCGTCGGTGTTGAGCACCTCCCGCCAGCGGCCGCCGCGGGGCAGGCCGATGCGGTAGCCGTGGTGCGGGGTGCCGGAGAAGTTGCAGACGACGGCCAGCACCTGACCGGCGGTCTGCCCGCCGTCGGGGGTCTCGCCGCCGGCGCCGGCCTCCGCCGCCTGGGTGCGGGTGGGGACGTCGGCCACCTTCGGCCCGCCGTAGCGCAGGAAGGTGAGGACGTTGCCCGACGCGTCGTTGGCGTCGATCCACTGGAACCCGGCCGGGTCGACGTCGAGCGACCACAGCGCCTCGGTCTCGCGGTAGCGGGCGTTGAGGTCGGTGACCAGCTGGAGCACGCCGCGGTGCGCGGGGTCGTCGAGGTGCCACCAGTCCAGCGAGCGGCTCTCGGCCCACTCGCCGTCCTGGGCGAACTCCGAGCCCATGAACAGCAGCTGCTTGCCCGGGTGCGCCCACATGTAGGCCAGGAAGCCGCGGACGCCGGCCAGCTGCTGCCACCGGTCACCGGGCATCTTCCGCAGCAGCGAGCCCTTGCCGTAGACGACCTCGTCGTGGCTGATCGGCAGCACGTAGTTCTCGGAGTAGGCGTACATCATCGAGAACGTCAGCTGGTTGTGGTGGTAGCTGCGGTGCACCGGCTGCCGGGAGACGTAGGACAGCGAGTCGTGCATCCAGCCCATGTTCCACTTGAACCCGAAGCCCAGGCCGCCCAGGTGGGTGGGCCGGGTGACGCCGGGCCAGGCGGTGGACTCCTCGGCGATGGTGACCACGCCGGGCACCTCGCGGTAGACGGTCGCGTTGACCTCCTGCAGGAACGACACCGCCTCCAGGTTCTCCCGCCCGCCGTACTGGTTGGGCACCCACTCGCCGTCCTCGCGCGAGTAGTCGAGGTAGAGCATCGAGGCGACGGCGTCGACCCGCAGCCCGTCGATGTGGAACTCCTGGCACCAGAACAGCGCGTTGGCGACGAGGAAGTTGCGCACCTCGGTGCGGCCGAAGTTGAACACGAACGTGCCCCAGTCCGGCTGCTCGCCGCGGCGGGGGTCGTCGTGCTCGTAGAGGGCGGTGCCGTCGAAGCGGCCCAGCGCCCACGCGTCCTTGGGGAAGTGCGCCGGCACCCAGTCGACGATGATCCCGAGACCGGCCTGGTGGGCCCGGTCGACGAGGTAGCGCAGGTCGTCGGGGTGGCCGAAGCGCGAGGTCGGGGCGTAGTAGCTGGTGACCTGGTAGCCCCAGGAGCCGCCGAAGGGGTGTTCGGCGACCGGCAGGAACTCCAGGTGGGTGAACCCGGCCGCGACGGCGTAGTCGACGAGCTCGTCGGCCAGCTGCCGGTAGGACAGCCCCTGCCGCCAGGAGCCCAGGTGCACCTCGTAGATGCTCATCGGCCGCTCGTGCCAGCCGCCGCGCGCCCGCTCGGCCAGCCACGCGTCGTCGTTCCACTCGTAGTGCGACTCGGTGACGACCGAGGCGTTGTGCGGCGGCACCTCGGTGGCGAAGGCCATGGGGTCGGACTTCTCCCGCCACACGCCGTCGGCGCCGAGCACGTGGAAGCGGTAGCGGCTCCCGACCGGGACGCCCGGGATGAAGATCTCCCAGACGCCGATCGACCCGAGCTGGCGCATCGGGTAGAGCCGGGCCTCCCAGTAGTCGAAGTCGCCGGTGACCTTCACGCCCTGGGCGTTGGGCGCCCACACCGCGAAGGAGACGCCCTCGACGGTGCCGCGCGGGGTGTCGTAGCGGCGCACGTGGGCGCCGAGCACGTCCCACAGCCGCTCGTGGCGGCCCTCGCCCACCAGGTAGCGGTCGATCTCGCCGAGGGTGGGCAGCCAGCGGTAGGGGTCGTCGACGGGGAAGGTGTCCGCGCCGTAGGCCACCTCGAGCCGGTAGTCGCCGGGCTGCGCCGGCAGCCGGGCCTCGAAGATCCCGCGGGGGTGGATCTGGCGGGCCTCGTGGCGGGCGCCGTCCTCGGCGACGACGACCACACCGGACGCGTCGGGCCGCAGCGCCCGCACGACCCAGCCGTCGCCGGAGGGGTGGGCGCCGAGGACGCGGTGCGGGTCGCGCGACCAGCCGTCGACGATGGCGCGCAGGTCCTCCTCGGAGACGGCGTCGGCCGGGACCGCGGCGCCCTCCCCGCCGGCCCCGGAGGCCGGCCCGCCGTCCTCGGCGGGTGCCTGCGGCGCGGTCACCGGCGTCGGCTCGGGCTCCGACACGGGCGCGCCGGTGGGCGAGCCGGGCTCGGCGATCGGCGCGGGGGCGACCACCGGCGCGGTCGTGCCGCCCTGCTCGGCGACGACGTCGGCGGTGGGCACGGCCGCCGTGTCGGCCGCGGTCCGCTGGGCGGGGGTGCGCTTGCGGGTGGCCTTCACCGGGGCCTCGCCCTCGGCGGCCTTCCTCGCGGTCCGCTTGGCGGTCTTCCGCGGGGCGGCGGGCTCGGCGGCGCCGTCCCCGGCGGCGACCGCCGGGACCGCCGCGGTCGTCGCCTTCTTCGCGGGGGCCTTCTTCGCCGGTGCCTTCTTGGCCGCGGCCCGCTTGGCCGGGGCCTTCTTCGCCGGGGCCGCGTTCACGACCGGCTCGCTCTCGGCCGCCACGGCCTGCGCGGCCCGCTCGTCGACCACCCGCTGCAGTTCCTCCTTGGAGGCCGGCGCCTCGGCGGTCTCGTGGGCGGTGGGCGTGCCGGGAGGGGGTGTCGAGTCGCTCGTCGTCATCGTCGCTTGCCGTCCTCTGCCGTCGTCTCGTGCCGTCGTCTGGTCCGCGGGTGCCGTCTCCGGGAGGTGCGCCGTGCGGTGTCGTGCTGTCGTCGTGCGGTGGGGCTCAGGACTCCCCGGCGGTGAGCCGGGACAGCGACTGCAGCGGGATCATGAGCCAGTTCGGCCGGTTGCGCGCCTCGTAGACGCACTCGTAGACCGCCTTGTCCGCCTCGAACGCGCGCAGGAGAGGGGAGTCCCCGCACGGGTCCATCCCGCTCGCCGCCGAGTACCCGGTGCAGAACGCGCCGCGGTTGCGCACTGCCCACTCCTGGGCCCGGTACGCGCGCTGGGCGTCGTCCGGTTGCTCCACGAGCATGTGACGTGCGGCGTAGTCGAAGCTGCGGAGCATGCCGGCGACGTCGCGCAGCGGGCTGTCGAGCTGCCGGCGCTCGGCCAGCGGGCGGGCCGGCTCGCCCTCGAAGTCGAGCACCACCCAGCCGGTCGCCGTCCGCAGCACCTGGCCGAGGTGGAGGTCGCCGTGCACCCGGTGGCGCAGCACGTCCTCGGGGCTGTCGGCGACGGCGGCGTACACCTTCCGCAGCGCCGCGACGTGCTCCTCCAGCTGCGGGACGACGCCCAGCGCCGCCTCCAGCCGCTCGGTCATGCCCCGGGCGGTCGCGGTGAACCACTCGCGGTCGGCCGGCGCGGTCGGCAGCACCCGCGCGAGGTCGGCGTGCACCGACGCGGTGGCCGCGCCCAGCCGCTCGCTGTCGGCGGCGAAGTCCCCGCCCACCTCGTCGGCGTGCAGGTCGCCCTCGGCGTAGAGGTCGCGGACGCTGGCCGTGGCCAGCCGCCACCCGTCGCTCGCGCCGCGGACGAAGGTCTGCAGCATCGCCACCGTCGCGGGCTCCGCCGACGGGTCGGGGTCGTCGATCTCGACGTACCCCAGCAGCGGGGCGATGTGCGGGTTCTCCGTGCGGCGGAGCGCCTCGCCGATCTCCACGTCGGGGTTGAGCCCGGGCTCGAGCCGGCGGAACAGCTTGAAGATGGCGTCCTGGCCGTAGACCAGCGAGGTGTTGCTCTGCTCGGTGGACACGATGTCGCCGGGCACGCCCTCGGGGATCGGCGCGGGGTCGGTCTGGCTGCCGGCCGGGTGGAAGTGCATCGGCCCGACGGTGGCGGCGGCGGTCAGGTGGGTCAGCCACGGCGTCGTCGCGTCGCGGTCGCGCATCGCGTCGTAGGCGTAGTTTTCCCGGTCGGCGCCCTCGGCGTCCTTGGCCGGCACCGCCCCGATGAACGCCGCGCTGAGGTCCTCCTCGGGGTGCGCGCGCCAGGACAGCGGCACGAGGTAGGTCTCGACGGCGCCGTCGGTGTAGGTGACGCGCACCCGGTGCACCGAGAGCACCGGCTCGGCGCGGGAGAGGAAGAAGCCCTCCTCGCTGACGTCGGCCCACTCCCGGCCCTTGCCGCCGAACCAGCGCTGGTGCGGCATCCAGTCCCGCAGGACCTCGGCGAGGGCCGTGCTCATCGGGCACCTCCGGTGCTGTCGTCGTCGGTGCGCGTGTCGCTGTCACCGGGGATCTGCTCGGCCTCGTTGACCAGCCCGGAGGCCAGCAGCGAGTCGGCCAGCGGGCTGCTGTCGGTGCCGGCCGCGGCCTGCTCCTCCACCTGCTCCTCGACGTGCTCGGCGGCCGGCTCCTGCGGGCGGGCCAGCTCGAACCAGTAGAAGCCGTGCCCGGCGAGGGTGAGCATGTAGGGCAGCACGCCGATCTGCGGGAACTCCACCCGGCCGGTCAGCTCGATGGGCGTGTACCCCTCGAAGCGGCGCAGGTCGAGCTCCACCGGCTGCGGGAAGCGGGAGAGGTTGTTGACGCACAGCACGATGTCGTCGCCGAACTCGCGCACGAACGACAGCACCGTCGGGTTGCGTGAGCCGACCTCCTCGTAGGTGCCCAGGCCGAAGGTCGGGTGCTCCTTGCGGACGGCGATCATCCGGCGGATCCACTGCAGCATCGAGTTGGTGTTGCGCAGCTGCGACTCGACGTTGGTGGTCTGGTAGCCGTAGACGGGGTCGGCGTTGAGCGGCAGGTACATCCGCTGCGGGTCGGCGGTGGAGAAGCCGCCGTTGCGGTCCGGGGTCCACTGCATCGGCGTGCGCACGCCGTCGCGGTCGCCGAGCCAGATGTTGTCGCCCATGCCGATCTCGTCGCCGTAGTAGAGGACCGGCGAGCCGGGCAGGCTCAGCAGCAGCGCGTTGAACAGCTCGAGGGTGTTGAGGTCGTTGTCCAGCAGCGGCGCCAGCCGGCGGCGGATGCCGATGTTGGCCTTCATGCGGGGGTCCTTGGCGTACTCCGCCCACATGTAGTCGCGCTCCTCGTCGGTGACCATCTCCAGGGTCAGCTCGTCGTGGTTGCGCAGGAAGATGCCCCACTGGCAGTTGTCGGGGATCGGCGGCGTCTGGGCCATGATCTCCGAGATCGGGAACCGCTGCTCCCGGCGTGCGGCCATGAACAGACGCGGCATCACCGGGAAGTGGAAGGCCATCTGGCACTCGTCGCCGTCCTCGCCGAAGTACTCGACGACGTCGGCCGGCCACTGGTTGGCCTCGCACAGCAGCACGCGGTCGGGGTAGTCGGCGTCGACCACCTTGCGCACGTGCTTGAGGAACTCGTGGGTGCGGGGGAGGTTCTCGCCGTTGGTGCCCTCCTCCTCGAACAGGTAGGGGACGGCGTCGAGCCGGAAGCCGTCGATGCCGAGGTCCAGCCAGAAGCGCAGGGCGTCGATGATCGCCTCCTGCACCGCCGGGTTCTCGAAGTTGAGGTCGGGCTGGTGGGAGAAGAAGCGGTGCCAGAAGTACTGCTTGCGGACCGGGTCGAACGTCCAGTTCGAGCTCTCGGTGTCGACGAAGATGATCCGCGCGTCGGCGTAGCCGGTGTCGTCGTCGGCCCACACGTAGAAGTCGCCGTAGGGGCCCTCGGGGTCGCTGCGGCTGGCCTGGAACCAGGGGTGCTGGTCCGAGGTGTGGTTCATGACGAAGTCGATGATCACGCGGATGCCCCGGGAGTGCGCCGCGGACAGGAACTCCTGGAAGTCCTGGATGTCGCCGAACTCCGGCAGCACGGCGGTGTAGTCGCTGACGTCGTAGCCGCCGTCGCGCAGCGGGGAGGCGAAGAACGGCGGCAGCCAGAGGCAGTCGACGCCGAGCCACTGCAGGTAGTCGAGCTTGTCGATCATGCCGCGGAGGTCGCCGATGCCGTCGGCGTTGCTGTCGGCGAAGCCGCGGACGAGCACCTCGTAGAAGACGGCGCGCTTGTACCAGAGGGGGTCGGTGCCGCGCGCCGGCAGCGCGGAGCCCGTCTGGGTCGGGTCGGGCACGGGGAGCGTCATCGGTGCGGGTCGTCCTCGCGTGTGGGTGGTCCGGGGGTGGGGCGGGGGGTCAGGGCACGGCCGGCGGCCAGGTGACCGGCCGCGGGAGGTGCACCGAGAGGACGTGCGCGGGCTCCCAGTAGGGGTCCAGCTCGACGTAGTTGAACTGCCCCCAGTCGTAGCGGGCGCCGGTGAGCTCGTCGGTGACGGCGAAGCGCTCGTGCCAGTCCAGCCCGAGCGCGGGCAGGTCCAGCGACGTCGTCCCGATCTGCCGGTTGTGGCTGTCGAGCGCGCAGACGACGAGGACGGCGTCCTGCGAGCCGGGGTCGGTCTTGGAGAAGCAGATGAGGTTCGGGTTGTCGACCGGGTGGAACCGCAGCGTGCGCAGCTGCTGCAGCGCCGGGTGCTGCCGGCGGATCTCGTTGAGCCGGCGCAGGTAGGGCGCGAGGCTCCGGCCGGCCGCCTCGGCGCCGGCCCAGTCGCGCGGCCGCAGCCGGTACTTCTCGCTGTCGAGGTACTCCTCGCTGGCGGGCCGCACCGCCACGTGCTCGTAGAGCTCGTAGCCGGAGTAGACCCCCCAGGTGGGGCTCATCATCGACGCGAGCACCGCCCGGATCTTGAACATCGGCGGCCCGCCGTACTGCAGGCTCGCGTGCAGGATGTCGGGGGTGTTCACGAAGAAGTTCGGCCGCATGTAGTGCGCGTTGGCGGCCAGCTCGCGGCCGTAGTCCTCGAGCTCCCCGCGCCCGGTCCGCCAGGTGAAGTACGTGTAGGACTGGGTGAACCCGATCCGCGCGAGCTGGTGCATCATCGCCGGCCGGGTGAACGCCTCGGCCAGGAAGAGCACGTCGGGGTCGGTCTCCTTGACCTGCCAGATCAGCCAGTGCCAGAAGTCCAGCGGCTTGGTGTGCGGGTTGTCGACCCGGAAGACCCGCACGCCGGCGTCCACCCACACCCGGATGACGCGCAGGCACTCCGCGTAGATGCCCTCGGGGTCGTTGTCGAAGTTGACCGGGTAGATGTCCTGGTACTTCTTCGGCGGGTTCTCCGCGTAGGCGATCGTCCCGTCGGGCTTGGTGGTGAACCACTCCGGGTGCTCCTTGACCCACGGGTGGTCCGGGGCGGCCTGCAGCGCGAAGTCGAGCGCCACCTCCATGCCCAGCGCCCGGGTGCGGGTGACGAAGGCCCGGAAGTCCTCCATGGTGCCCAGCTGCGGATGGATCGCGTCGTGGCCGCCCTCGGCACTGCCGATCGCCCACGGCGAGCCGACGTCGTCGGGACCGATCTCGTTCGGGTTCCCGCCGGGGTACTGCGGGGTGTTGGGGCCCTTGCGGTTGACCGTGCCGATCGGGTGGATCGGCGGCAGGTAGACGACGTCGAAGCCCATCTCGGCGATCGCCGGCAGCCGCTCGGAGGCGGTGGCGAAGGTGCCGTGCGTGGGCCGGCCGTCGACGACCGCCCCCTCCGAGCGGGGGAAGTACTCGTACCAGGAGCCGAACAGGGCGCGCGGCCGGTCGACCCACACCTCGTGGTCGGCGGTCGGGGTGACCAGCTCCCGCACCGGGTGCGCGTCGAGGTACTGCTGCACCACCGAGGACAGCGCGGGCGCCACCCGGTCGTGCAGCGTCAGGGAGGTGTCGCGCAGCGCGGCCGCGGCGCCGCCGAGCCGGCCGCGCCACTCGTCGTCGGCGTCGGCGGCCACGCGCTCGAGCAGCCGCGCGCCCTCCTCGAGGTCGTTGGCCAGCTCCCCGGGGCCCTGCCCGGCGTCGATCTTCACCTCGACGGCGTGGTGCCAGGTGGCCAGCGGGTCGCTCCAGGCCTCGACCCGGAAGGTCCAGCGCCCCTCGCGGTCGGGGACCACGGTGGCGATCCAGCGGTCGGGCTGGTCGCTGTACCGGCGCATGCGCGTGAACGCGCCGCGCGTCCCGTCAGGAGCGGTCCAGACGACGTCGGCCGCGACGGCGTCGTGGCCCTCGCGGAACACGGTGGCCGTGACCGGCAGGTGCTCGCCGACCACGGCGCGGGCCGAGAAGGACCCGCAGGACACGACGGGGGCGACATCGGTGATGCCGAGGCGGAGGTCAGTGCGGCGAGTCATCCCGGCCACGCTATCCACCGCGCGGGTCGCCCACACCTCGGCCACCGGGGCGGGGGAGCGGACCGCGCGGAGCCGGAACCGGGAGGGTGAGACGGGGGTGGGACGCACCGGAGCCGACCTGTCCCGCCCCGCGCCGCTGGCTAGGCTCCCCGCGTGCGAGCACTGCGTCGGTTCACCGTCCGGGCGGCCCTGCCCGAGGCCCTCCTGCCCCTGTCCCAGCTGGTCACGAACCTGCGCTGGTCGTGGCACCCGGAGACCCGCGACCTGTTCGAGGCGCTGGACCCGGAGCTGTGGCGCCGCTGCAACAACGACCCGGTCAAGGTGCTCGGGGAGGTCTCGGCCGAGCGGCTGGCCGCGCTGTCGGCCGACCGCCGGTTCCTGCGGCGGCTGCAGGACGTCGTCGACGACCTCGAGGACTACCTGTCCGCCGAGCACTGGTACCAGTCGCTGGGCCCCGACGCCCCGCGGACCATCGCCTACTTCTCCGCCGAGTTCGGCATCACCGAGGTCCTCCCGCAGTACTCCGGCGGCCTGGGCATCCTCGCCGGGGACCACCTCAAGGCCGCCTCCGACCTCGGCGTGCCGCTGATCGGCGTGGGGCTGCTCTACCGCGCCGGCTACTTCGAGCAGGGCCTGTCGGCCGACGGCTGGCAGCTCGAGCACTACCCCTCGCTGGACCCGCACGGCCTGCCGGTCAAGCTGCTGCGCCAGCCCGACGGGTCCGCCGTCGTCATCTCCGTGCCGCTGCCGGAGGGGCGCACGCTGCACGCGCACGTGTGGCGGGCGCAGGTCGGCCGGGTGTCGCTGCTGCTGCTCGACAGCGACATCGAGGAGAACGCCCCGGCCGAGCGCAGCGTCACCGACCGGCTCTACGGCGGCGACGAGGACCACCGGCTGCGGCAGGAGATGCTGCTGGGCATCGGCGGGGTCCGGGCGCTGCGCGCCTACTGCCAGCTCACCGGCACCCCGCAGCCGGAGGTGTTCCACGCCAACGAGGGCCACGCCGGCTTCCAGGGCGTCGAGCGGATCCGCGAGCTGACCGAGTCGCACGGGCTGTCGTTCCCCGAGGCGCTGCAGGCCGTCCGCGCCGGCACCGTGTTCACCACGCACACGCCCGTCCCCGCCGGCATCGACCGCTTCCCGCGGGCGCTCATCGAGCGCTACTTCGCCGGCTTCGGCGTCCCGCTCGACCAGCTCATCCCGCTGGGTGCCGAGGAGGACCCGGCGAAGTTCAACATGGCGCACATGGGCCTGCGGCTGGGGCAGCGGGCCAACGGCGTGAGCGAGCTGCACGGGCACGTCAGCCGCGGGATGTTCCGTGACCTGTGGCCGGGCTTCGACGAGGCCGACGTCCCGATCGGCTCGATCACCAACGGCGTGCACGCCCCCACGTGGACCGCGCGGGAGCTCGTGGAGCTGGGCACCCAGACCTCCCGGGCCGGCGACCCGGTCGAGAGCCGGGGGCCGGTCTCCTTCGACGGCGTCGACCGCATCCCCGCGTCGGAGCTGTGGGCCACCCGCCGGATGCTGCGGGCCCGGCTGGTCGACGAGGTCCGCCGCCGGCTGCGCGACACCGCGCTCTCGCGCGGGGCGGCCGAGGCCGAGGTCGGCTGGACCGACGGCGCCTTCGACCCCGACGTCCTCACCATCGGCTTCGCCCGCCGCGTGCCCTCCTACAAGCGGCTCACGCTCATGCTGCGCGACCCCGCCCGGCTCAAGGCGCTGCTGCTGGACCCGGAGCGGCCGATCCAGCTGGTCATCGCCGGCAAGAGCCACCCGGCCGACGACGGCGGCAAGCAGCTGATCCAGCAGATGGTGAAGTTCGCCGACGACCCCGAGATCCGGCACCGCATCGCGTTCCTGCCCGGCTACGACATCGGGATGGCCCGCTACCTCTACTGGGGCTGCGACGTCTGGCTGAACAACCCGCTGCGCCCGCTGGAGGCCTGCGGCACCTCGGGCATGAAGGCCGCGCTCAACGGCGGGCTGAACCTGTCCATCCGGGACGGCTGGTGGGACGAGTGGTTCGACGGCCAGAACGGCTGGGCGATCCCCACCGCCGACGGCGTCGCCGACCACGACCGCCGCGACGAGGTCGAGGCCCGCGCCATCTACGACCTGCTGTCGACGCAGGTGCTGCCGCGGTTCTACGAGACCGACCGCGACGGCATCCCGACCCGGTGGGTGGAGATGGTGCGCCACACGCTGCGCGAGACCGGCCCGAAGGTGCTGGCCACCCGCATGGTGCGCGACTACGTCGAGCAGCTGTACGTGCCGGCCGCCGGGTCGGCCCGCTCGATGGCCGATGCCGGCTACGCCCCGGCGCGCACCGAGGCGCACTGGCGGGCCCGGATCCTGGACAGCTGGAGCGGCGTGCGGGTGGCGCACGTGGAGGCCACCGGCGCGGGGGACACCCCGGAGATCGGCTCCACGCTGGCGCTGCGGGCCGAGGTGGAGCTGCCGCACCTGAGCCCCGCCGACGTCGAGGTGCAGGCGGCCTACGGGCGGGTCGACGACGCCGACGGCCTGCACGAGGTCACCACGGTGCCGATGGAGCACGAGCAGACCGAGGGCTCCCGGCACTGGTTCACCGCCACGCTGCCGCTGGAGCGCACCGGCGCGTTCGGGTACACGGTCCGGGTGCTACCGCACTCCGAGCACCTGGCCACCCCCGCGGAGCTGGGCCTGGTCCGCAGCGCCTAGCGGTCGGGCCGGCGACCCACCCGTCACGCCGGTCGCAGCGCCCCCACGGGGAGCGGCGACCGGCGTGGCGGTGCTGCCGGGCCGCCCACTCCCGGCCGAGGTCACTAGGCTGGCGCGCATGCCCGACCGCTGTGAAGTCCTGCCCGGAGACGCCGTCGTCGCACGACGCGGCGGGGGACTGCTCTGGGTCGACGCTCCGGGCTCGCCGGCCCTCGTCGCCGCCCTGCACGCCTGCCTGGGCGTCGCCGGCCCCGGCGCCGACCGCGTGCTGGCCGCCGTGGCCTCCCAGGTGCCCGCGCTCGGCGGCAGCTCGGCGTCCTTCGCCCTCGTCCTCGTCGACTCCGAGGGGGGCTCGGGCACCGGCGTCGCGCTGTGGGCCGGCAAGGGGCAGCCCGCCGTCGACGGCGTCCCGGTCTCCGGCCAGCCGGCCGACGGGTGCACCGTGGCCGCCGGCTTCCCGCTGGGCGGCACCCTCTACGTCGGCCCCGGGCAGGCCGCGCCGTCGATGCCGCCCGGTGTCGCCTACGACCTGCACACCGGCACCGTCCCCGGGTCCGGCGCGCTGCTGCACCTGGCCGCGCCCGCGCACGCCGGTGCCGCCGCCGCGCCGTCGTCCGCCGCGCCGTCGTCGTTCACGGCCGGCTCCGACGCCGGGTTCGCCGGTGCCTCCTCCTACGGGGCCGCCCCGAGCACGCCGTCCTACGGCTCGTCGGGCGCCTCGGTCGTGGGGTCCGGTGCCCGGGCCGACGAGGGCGAGGAGACGGCGTTCTGGAAGCCCGACACCGCCTCGGCCCCCGTGCTGCGCTTCGACGACGGCCTGGTCGTCACCGTCGACGAGGACCTCGTCCTCGGCCGCCGGCCCGACAGCCACGAGCTGGTGACCTCGGGCAACGCCCGGCCGGTGCCGATCGCCGACACGCAGAACGTGCTGTCCTCGGCGCACGCGGCGATCCAGCGCACCGGCCGCGAGGTCACGCTGACCGACCTCGGCTCGCTCAACGGCACGCACGTCGCCGGGCCGGAGGCGACCGAGTGGACCCAGCTCGAGCCCGGCGTCGCCCACCCACTCGCCGACGGTGACCGGCTGCTGCTCGGCTGGACGGTCATCACCTACGAGCAGCCGCAGGACTGAACGCGGCCCAGCCCCGCGCCACGGGAGCCCCGGTCCACCGCGGACCGGGGCTCCCGTCGTCCGCGGGCCGGGGCGTCCTCCCGCACCGCGCGGCGTCCTCCCGCACCGCGCGGCGTCCTCCCTCACGTCCCACCGTGCGGGAGGACGCGCCACGATCAGGTCACCTGATCCCGGCGGACCCCGACCCGGACGGTGTCACGGGCGGCGGAGGACCCGCAGCAGCCACACCGTGCGGGCCGGGACCTCGATCGGCCCCGGCGCGACGACGGCCGGCCGCGGCGGCGCCCCGGTGGCGTACTCGGTGCTGACGACGAACTCGTAGCCGTCGGCCCACGGCGCCCCGGGCAGGTGCACGGTCACCGGATCGGGCCCGGCGTGCAGCTGCACGAGGTAGGAGTCGTCGACCACCGGCCGGCCGTAGGGGTCGCGGTGCCGGATCGCGCGTCCGTCGAGGTACATGCCGACCGTCTGCAGGCCGGCGTCGAACCAGTCCCCGGTGGTCAGCTGGCCGCCGCCGGGGGCGAACCAGGCGACGTCGCGGGTGCCGCCGGTCGCGGGGATCTCGTGGCCCTCGAAGAACGCCTCCTGGCGCAGCACCGGCGAGTCGCGGCGCACCTGCAGCAGCCGGCGGACGAAGGCCAGCAGGTCCGCGTCGACGCCGTCCCAGTCGATCCAGGACACCTCGTTGTCCTGGCAGTAGGCGTTGTTGTTGCCGCCCTGGCTGCGGCCGAGCTCGTCGCCGGCGGTGAGCATCGGCACGCCGGTGGACAGCAGCAGCGTGGCCAGGTGGTTGCGCACCTGCCGCGCCCGCAGCGCCTGGACCTCCGGGTCGTCGGTGGGTCCCTCGACGCCGCAGTTCCAGTTGCGGTTGTGGCTCTCGCCGTCGCGGTTGTCCTCGCCGTTGGCCTCGTTGCGCTTGCGCTCGTAGGTGACCAGGTCGGCGAGGGTGAACCCGTCGTGGGCGGTGACGAAGTTGATGCTGGCGAAGGGGCGCCGGCCGTCGGAGCGGTAGAGGTCCGACGAGCCGGTCAGCCGGTAGGCGAGGTCGCGCACGCCGACGTGCGCCCCGGACCACACGTCGCGCACGGTGTCGCGGTAGCGGCCGTTCCACTCGGTCCACAGCGGCGGGAAGTTGCCCACCTGGTAGCCGCCCTCGCCGATGTCCCACGGCTCGGCGATCAGCTTGACCTGGCTGACCACCGGGTCCTGGTGGACGACGTCGAAGAACGCCGAGAGCCGGTCGACGTCGTGCATCGAGCGGGCGAGTGCCGCGGCGAGGTCGAAGCGGAACCCGTCGACGTGCATCTCGGTGACCCAGTAGCGCAGCGAGTCCATGAGCAGCGCCAGCACCTGCGGGCGGCGGACGTCGAGGGTGTTCCCGCAGCCGGTGTAGTCGGTGTAGCGGGCCGGGTTGGCGCCGTCGAGCCGGTAGTAGCCGGGGTTGTCGATGCCCCGCAGCGACAGGGTCGGGCCGGTGGCGTCGCCCTCGGCGGTGTGGTTGTAGACCACGTCGAGGACCACCTCGATGCCGGCCGCGTGCAGCGCCTTGACCATCGCCTTGAACTCGGTCACCTGGGCACCGCCGGACCCCGCCGAGCTGTAGGCGGCGTGCGGGGCGAAGAAGGCCAGCGAGTTGTAGCCCCAGTAGTTGGTCAGCCCGCGGCGCAGCAGGTGCGGCTCGCTGACGAAGTGGTGCACCGGCAGCAGCTCGACGGCGGTGACCCCGAGCGACTGCAGGTGCTCGACGAACGCCGGGTGCGCCAGGCCCGCGTAGGTGCCGCGCAGCGCCGGCGGGACCTCGGGGTGGCGCATGGTCGCGCCCTTGACGTGCACCTCGTAGATCACGGTGTCCGACCAGGAGGTGCCCGGCCGCCGGTCGCCGTCCCAGGGGAAGGAGTCGTGGACGACGACGCCGCGCGGCACGAACGGGGCCGAGTCGCGGCCGTCGGGGGTGGCCGCGTCGGGGCGGAAGCCGAACAGCGCCGGGTCGAGGGTCTGCTCGCCGTCGACCGCCCGCGCGTAGGGGTCCAGCAGCAGCTTGGCGGGGTTCCACCGCCAGCCGGCGCCGGGGTCGTAGGGGCCGTGCACCCGGTAGCCGTAGCGCTGCCCCGGACCGACGCCGGGCAGCCGGCCGTGCCAGACCTGGTGGGTGGTCTCCTGCAGCCGGTGACGGTGCTCGGTCCCGTCGGGGTCGAACAGGCACAGGTCGACGGCGGTCGCACCGGCCGACCACAGAGCGAAGTTCGTGCCGGTGCCGTCCCAGTGCGCGCCCAGCGGCGCGGGGGACCCCGGCCACACGTCCGCGTCGTCGGGGCTGTCGTCGGCGGTGATCACCCGCCGATACTGCACGGTCCGTCCGTCGGGCGGAGGGATCAGGGCAGTTGGTTGGATGGGGCCGTGTCGAGCAGCGCCGTCTCGAGCGGTGGAGTGTCCCCCCGGCCCGCCGGAGCCGAGCCGGTCGTCCAGATGCGCGGGGTGGACGTCGTCCGCGGCACCTCGTACCTGCTGCGCGGGGTCGACTGGACGGTGCTGCCCGAGCAGCGCTGGGTGGTGCTCGGGCCCAACGGCGCGGGCAAGACGACGCTGCTGCAGCTGGCCGGCGCGCACCTGCACCCGACCCGCGGTGAGGTGCGGCTGCTCGGCGAGACGATGGGCGCGGTCGACGTCTTCGAGCTGCGCCCGCGGATCGGGCTGACCAGCGCCGCGCTCACCCAGCGGATCGAGCCGGGGGAGCGGACCGGCGACGTCGTCCTGTCCGCCGGGTACGCCGTCGTCGGGCGGGGCCGGGAGCGCTACGACATCCACGACCTCACCCGTGCCGCCACGCTCATGCAGCAGTGGGGGGTGCAGTCGATCGCCCACCGCCCCTTCGGGACGCTGAGCGAGGGCGAGCGCAAGCGGGCCCAGATCGCCCGCGCGCTGATGCCCGACCCGGAGCTGCTGCTGCTCGACGAGCCCGGCGCGGGTCTCGACCTCGGCGGGCGCGAGGACCTCGTCAGCCGGCTGTCCGACCTCGCCCGCTACCTCTACGCCCCGGCGCAGGTGCTGGTCACCCACCACGTCGAGGAGATCCCGCCGGGCTACACGCACGCGCTGCTGCTGCGCGAGGGCGCCGTCGTCGCCTCCGGCCCGCTGTCGCAGGTCATCACGGGTGACGCGCTGTCGACCACCTTCGGGCTGCCGCTGCGCCTGGAGCGCTCCGACGGCCGGTTCACCGCCCGCCGCCGCGGCTGAGCCCCCCCGGGCGGGGCGCCTGGCTAGGGTGCCCGGCATGTCAGCAGCGCCGCAGTTCGTGACCCTGTCGGTCGAGGACGGGGTGGGCACCATCCGCCTCGACCGCCCCAAGATGAACGCGATCGACGAGCAGCTGCACACCGAGGTGCGCGCCGCGGCCCTGGAGGCCGGCGAGCGGGCCGACGTGCGCGCCGTCGTCCTGTACGGCGGTGAGCGGGTGTTCGCCGCCGGCGCCGACATCAAGGCCATGTCGCAGCTCGACGGGCGGTCGATGGTCGCCTGGGGCCGCGAGCTGACCAACAGCTTCACCACCGTCGCCCGCGTCCCCAAGCCGGTCATCGCCGCGATCACCGGGTACGCCCTCGGCGGCGGCTACGAGCTGGCGCTGTGCGCGGACTTCCGGGTGATGGGCGCCGGCGCCAGGATCGGCCAGCCGGAGATCCTGCTCGGCGTCATCCCCGGCGCCGGCGGCACCCAGCGGCTGGCCCGCCTGGTCGGCCCGGCCAAGGCCAAGGACCTGGTGTTCACCGGCCGGCACGTCGGCGCCGAGGAGGCGCTGGAGATCGGCCTGGCCGACGCCGTCGTCCCCGACGCCGAGGTCTACCCGACGGCGGTGGCGATGGCGCGCAAGTTCGCCGCCGGCCCGCCCCTGGCGCTGGCGGCCGCCAAGCGGGCGGTCGACGAGGGGCTCGACCTGCCGCTCGACGGCGGCCTGGAGCTGGAGAGCCGGCTGTTCGCCGAGCTGTTCGACACCGAGGACCAGAAGACCGGCATGCGCTCGTTCCTGGAGAACGGGCCGGGGAAGGCCACCTTCAGCGGCCGCTGAGCCCGCCGACGCCGAGTGTTCCCCGCGCCGTCACCCGGTTCGGCCCCGCCGCACGGTGCGGTTCTGCCACCATCCGCTTGGCCGCCCCGGCCGACCCCCGCCCCCCTGGAGGACCCGTGCGATCCACCCCCACCCTGAGGACGGCGACCGTGCTGGCGGCCGCGACCCTCGTGCTGTCGGCCTGCGGTGGGGGTGACGACGGCGGCAGCGGCGGCTCCGGCGGCGGCACCGACGCGGCGAGCGCCACGTCGGCCGAGGACCTCGGCGGCATGGACGCGCTGGTCGAGGCCGCGCAGGAGGAGGGCACGCTCAACGTCATCGCGCTGCCCCGCGACTGGGCCAACTACGGCGAGATGCTCGACACCTTCAGCGAGAAGTACGGCATCGAGATCGACGAGGCCAACCCGACCGGCTCCAGCCAGGACGAGCTCAACGCCGTGGAGAGCCAGCGCGGCCAGGACCGCGCGCCCGACGTCCTCGACCTCGGCACCGCGTTCGCCCGGCAGGCCCAGGCCCAGGACCTGCTCGCGCCCTACCAGGTGGAGACCTGGGACGAGATCCCCGAGGGCCAGAAGGACCCCGAGGGGCACTGGTACAACGACTACGGCGGCTACATCTCCATCGGCTGCAACGCCTCGGTGATCGCGCAGTGCCCGACCTCGTTCGAGCAGCTGCTCGACCCGCAGTACGCCGGCCAGGTCGCCCTCAACGGCAACCCGACGCAGGCCGCGGCGGCCTTCGCCGGGGTGTGGGCGGCCTCGCTGGCCACCGGCGGGGACCTCGACGACATCGGCCCGGGCATCGACTTCTTCACCCAGGTCAAGGACGCCGGCAACTGGAACCCGGTCGAGATCACCCCGGCGACCATCCAGAGCGGCGAGACGCCCCTCTCGATCGACTGGGACTACCTCAACGCCGCGCAGACCGCGACGTTCGCCGAGCAGGGCGTCGACTGGCAGGTGAACGTGCCCAGCGACGGGCTGTTCGGCGGCTACTACAGCCAGGCGATCAGCGCCTACGCCCCGCACCCGGCCGCCGCGCGGCTGTGGCAGGAGTTCCTCTACAGCGACGAGGGCCAGAACATCTGGCTGCGGGGCGGCGCCCGGCCGGTGCGCCTGCCCGCGATGGAGGAGGCCGGCACGGCCGACGCCGAGGCGCTCGCCGCCCTGCCGCCGGTCGAGGGCACCGCGGACTTCCCCACCCAGGAGCAGGAGAGCGCCGCCCAGCAGGTGGTCGCCACCCGGTGGAACCAGGAGATGTCCGGCTGAGCACCGCACCCGCACCCACCGCGCCGGCGTCCCGCAGGGGACGCCGGCGCGGCGCGGTGCTGCCCGCGCTCGGCGTCCTGCCGTTCCTGCTCTACGTCGCGGTCTTCCTGCTGCTGCCGGTCGTCGTGCTCGCCGTCGAGGCGTTCCGCGCCACCGACCCGGTCACCTTCGAGGAGAGCTGGTCCACGGCGAACATCGGCACGGTCACCGGCGGCGCCTACGGCCGCGCCTACCTCGGCAGCCTGCGGCTGTCGGCGGTCACCGCGGTGCTGGGCGCGGTGCTCGGCCTGGCGCTGGCCTTCGCCGTCGTCGGCACCCGCCGCGGCCGGCTGCTGCGCCGGCTGGTGCTCACCGCCTCGGGTGTGCTGGCCAACTTCGGCGGCATCCCGCTGGCGTTCGCGTTCATCGCCACCATCGGCACCGCCGGCGTCGTCACCGCCCTGCTCACCGACACCCTCGGCCTCGGCGGCTTCTCGCTGTACTCGATGACCGGCCTGGCCGTGGTCTACCTGTACTTCCTCGTGCCGCTGATGGTGCTGACCATCGTCCCCGCGGTGGAGGCGCTGCGGCCGCAGTGGCGGGAGGCCTCCGACGTCCTGGGCGCCAGCCGCTGGCAGTACTGGCGCCACGTCGGCGGGCCCGTCCTCGCCCCGCCGGTGCTCGGCGCCACGGTGCTGCTGTTCGCCTCCGCCTTCGCCGCCTACGCCACCGCCCGGGCGCTGGTCGGCTCCAGCCTGCCGCTGGTGACGCTGCAGATCGCCGACTCGCTGTCGAGCAACGTCGTCGTCGGCGCGGAGAACCTCGGCAAGGCGCTGGCGCTGGGCATGGTCGTGCTCGTCGGCCTGGTGATGGTCTTCTACACCTGGGTCCAGCGGCGCACGTCGAGGTGGCTGTCGTGAGCGCGACGACGGCCGGCGTCTCCACCGCGGCGGTGGCCGGCGCCGGCGGTGTGCAGCCGGGGACCCCTGTCCGGTCCGCCCGGCAGGGACGCGGGTGGTGGCGGTGGGCGGTGTTCGCCGTCCTCGGCCTGTACTTCCTCGTGCCGCTGGGCGCCTCGGTGTGGTTCACCGTCCGGGGCCGCGACGGGCTCACCGCCGACGCCTACACGAGCATCCCCACCGCCGAGGGGTTCGCCGAGACCTTCGGCCGCTCGCTGCTGCTCGGGGTGCTGACCGTCCTCGTCGCGCTGCTGCTCGTGGTGCCCACGGTGGTGCTCGTGGAGCTGCGGCTGCCGCGGCTGCGCCCGCTGGTCGAGTTCCTCACCCTCGTGCCGCTGCTGCTGCCGCCGATCGCGCTGGTGGTCGGCGTGCGCAGCGTGCTGGCCTGGGCGCCGGACCACTTCTACGGCACGCCGCTGGCCGAGGCGTTCTTCGCCCTCCAGGAGCCGGCGCTGCCGTGGGTCCTCGTCCTCGTCTACGTCGTCCTGGCGCTGCCGTTCGTGTACCGGGCGCTGGACGCCGGCGTCCGCGGTGCCCAGCTGCGCACGCTCACCGAGGCCGCGCGGGTGCTCGGCGCCTCCTGGCCGCGGGTGATGGGGACCGTCGTGCTGCCGGTGCTGCGGACCTCGGTGCTCAACGCCGCCTTCCTGACCCTCGCACTCGTCCTCGGCGAGTTCACCGTCGCCGCCGTCCTCGGCTTCGAGACCTTCCCCACCTGGATCGTGCGCATCTCCGGCTCGCAGCCGCGGCTGTCGGTCGCCGTCTCGGTGCTCTCCCTGCTGCTCACCTGGGTGCTGCTGCTGCTCATCTCCGCGCTGGACCGCCGGCGCCGCGAGGAGGACCCCGCATGACCGCCGTCCCCTCGGCTCCCCGCGCCGCCGCGCCCGCCGACCTGCGCGAGCAGGCGCCGGTCGGCGTCCGGCTGGAGGGGCTGACCCGCCGCTACGGCTCGGTGCTCGCCCTCGACGGGCTGGACCTGGACATCGCCGGCGGGGAGTTCCTCGCCCTGCTCGGGCCCTCGGGGTGCGGCAAGACGACGGCGCTGCGCGCGATCGCCGGCTTCGAGGTCCCCGACGCCGGGCGGGTGTGGTTCGACCGCCGCGACGTCACCGGGCTCCCGCCCGCCCGGCGCGACGTCGGCATGGTGTTCCAGGCCTACAGCCTGTTCCCGAACATGACCGTGGCCGACAACGTCGCCTACGGCCTGCGGGTGCGCCGCCGGGGGAAGGCCGAGCGCGCCGGCCGCGCCGCGGAGCTGCTGGAGCTGGTCGGCCTCGCCGACCGCGGCGGCCGCTACCCGCACCAGCTCTCCGGCGGCCAGCAGCAGCGGGTGGCGCTGGCCCGCGCGCTGGCCGTCGCCCCGCAGGTGCTGCTGCTCGACGAGCCGCTCTCCGCCCTCGACGCCCAGGTGCGCGTGCAGCTGCGCGAGGAGATCCGCCGCATCCAGCTCGAGCTCGGCACCACCACGGTGTTCGTCACCCACGACCAGGCCGAGGCGCTGTCGGTGGCCGACCGGGTCGGTGTCATGCGGGCCGGGCGGCTGGAGCAGGTCGCCTCGCCCGACGAGCTCTACGAGCGCCCCGCGACGGCGTTCGTGGCCTCCTTCGTCGGCACGATGAACCGCATCCCGGCCGTGCTCGGCGACGGCGACGTCGAGTTCCTCGGGGTCCGCCGCGAGGTGCTGGGCGCCACGCCGCCGCCCGGTCCGGCGTCCGCGCTGGTCCGCCCGGAGGCGCTGGCGGTCGAGGCCGACCCGCGGGGGACCGGCCGCGTCGTCACCCGCACGTTCTCCGGCGCCACCACGCGGCTGGCGGTCGCGCTGCCCGACGGCGTCGAGGTGCGCGCCGACGTCCCCAGCGCCGGCAGCCAGGGCCTCACGCCCGGGACGCCGGTCACCGTCACCCCCGCCGAGCGGCCGGTGCTGGTGGAGCCGGCCGCCCCGGTCACGCCGTGAGCCGGTAGACCACCACGGTGGCGTCGTCGAGGTTGGTGACGTAGGCCCGCTGCCCGTCCGCGGACACCGCCACGCTCGTCGGTGACGTGCCCGGGGTCGGGGAGGCGGTGACGTCGAGCGTGGCGGCGTCGACCACCGACATCGTGTTCCCGTCGACGTCGGTGGTGTAGAGGTGCCGGCCGTCGGGCGCCCACGCGACGTCCTGCGGGCTGCGGCCCACGGGACCGGTGTCGACGACGGTGTCGGTCGCGGCGTCGACGAGGCGGATCTCGTGGCTGCCGAAGGAGACGACGGCCACGCGGCTGCCGTCCGGCGAGATCGCGACGCTGTGCGGGGCGACGCCGGCCGGGATCTCCTGCAGCACCCGCCCGCCGTCGTCCAGGGCGAGCACGGACAGCACGCCGGACTCGTGGTTGGCCGCCCAGGCGCGCCGGCCGTCGGAGGAGACGGCGATCCAGTGCGGGTTCGGCGCCACCGGGTAGGAGTCGACCTCCTCCCCGGTGGCGATGTCGAGCACCTGCACCCGCGCCTCGTCGTGCAGCGGGACGTAGAGCCGGGTGCCGTCGGGGGAGACCTCCGGGGCGTAGGGCCGCAGCCCGACCGGGGCCGTCTGCAGCACCTCGGTGGTGGCCGTGTCGACGACGACGACCGCGTGCACGGTGTCGGCGTCGTCGTAGACGGTGACGTAGGCCCGGCTGCCGTCCGGGGAGAACGTGACGAACCGCGGCGGCCCGGCCTCGATGCGGATCTCGGCGCTCACGCTCAGCGAGGTCAGGTCGAGGACGCTGACCACGCCCGCGTCGCGGTGCGCGATGTAGGCGTACCGGTCGTTGGGCGCGATCGCGAGGTACCCCGGCGTCGCGGGGACGCGGATGGGGTCGCCGAGCCGGGTCGGCACCGCGAGGCTGGCCGGCGGCGGCCCGCTCGGCGTCGGGGCCGGGCTGGTCCCCTCGGGCGCGAGGGTGCTCTCCGGTGAGCCGGAGGGGGTCCCGGCCGCGTCGGCCCCGCCGTCGTCGCGGGGCCACAGCAGCACGGCGAGGCCCGCGGCGACCAGGGCGAGGACGAGCGCGGCCGCCAGCGCGACCCGCCGTCCCGGGCGCCGGCCGGCCGGGGGACGGGACGGGACCACGGGCGGCGGCAGGGCGGGCAGCTGCTGCACGGAGCTGTGCGTGCCGTCGCCCGAGTGCACCCCCAGCACGGCGGTCGGGGCCGTCACCGTGCTCGCGGGCACGGTGGCCGTCGAGGAGGTCCCGGACCGTGGGGCGGCGGGCGGCTCCAGGGCGCGGCGAGCGGCGTCGATCAGCGCGCGCGGCGTCGGGTGGCGGTCCTCGGGACGCTTGGCCATGCCGCGGGCGATGACCGCGTCGAGGGCCGGGGGGACGCCGGGCACCAGCTCGCTGGGCCGGGGCGGGTCGACGTAGAGATGGGCGTAGAGCAGCGCGGGCAGGTCCTCGCCGCGGAACGGGCGGCGGCCGGTCAGGCACTGCGCGAGGACGCAGGCGAGGGAGTAGACGTCCACCCGGCCGTCGATCGGCTGGTCGGTGAAGCGCTCGGGCGCCATGTAGTCCAGCGTCCCGACCGTGGCGCCGGTGATCGTCAGCGACGTCCGGGTGCTGCCGATGGAGCGGGCGATGCCGAAGTCCACGACGTAGACGAAGTCGGTGGGCGTCACCAGGACGTTGCTCGGCTTGACGTCCCGGTGCACCAGGGAGTCGGCGTGCGCGGCCTCCAGGGCGTCGGCGACCTGGGACAGCAGCGCCACCGTCCGCGCCGGCGGCAGCGGCCCCTCGCGGAGCAGGTCGCCGAGGTCGCGGCCGTCGACCAGCCGCATGTCGATGAACAGCCGGCCGTCGATCTCGCCGTAGTCGTGGATCGGCACCACGTGCGGCTCGCGCAGCCGCGCCGCGACGTGCGACTCGCGCCGGAAGCGGCTGGCGAACTCCGGGTCCCCGTTGAGGTTCTCGGGCAGCAGCTTGAGCGCCACCAGTCGCTGACGGCGGGTGTCGCGGGCCCGCCACACCTCGCCCATCCCGCCCGTCCCGAGCAGGTCCTCCAGGACGTAGGGGCCGAACTCGCGCGACATCGGGGCTCCTCGGCTGGTCGGCCGGGCCACCGCGGGCGGCCGTCACCGGCAGGGGATCGGGTGCGCGCCGGAGCGTAGGGAGCCCACCGCCTCCTCCCGGGGCCACCCGGACCGGCTCGGGCACCGGCCGCCGCGCGTCCCGCCCCACCGCCAGCGCCCGGCGACGGAGTGTCCGCGGGGAGGGGCGCGGGCGTGCACGAGGATGGCCGGGTGAGCCAGCCCCCGCCGCCCGGTCCCGAGGTCCCCGGTCCCGAGGTCCTCGACGTCGACCGGTCCGACCCCGCCGGGCGCGCGTGGGTGGAGCGGGCCGTCGCCGTCGTCGAGGCCGACGCGGTGCGCAGCGCCGACACCCACCTGCTGGTCCACCCCCTGCCGCCGGAGTGGGGCGTCGACCTCTACCTCAAGGACGAGTCGACCCACCCGACCGGCAGCCTCAAGCACCGCCTGGCGCGCTCGCTGTTCCTGCACGCGCTGTGCTCGGGCTGGATCACCGAGGGCAGCACCGTCGTCGAGGCCTCCAGCGGGTCGACGGCGGTGAGCGAGGCCTACTTCGCGCGGATGCTGGGCCTGCCGTTCGTGGCGGTGATGCCGGCCTCCACCAGCCCGGAGAAGGTCGCGCTGATCGAGTTCGCCGGCGGGCGCTGCCACTTCGTCGAGCGCGCCTCCGACGTCTACGACGAGGCCCGCCGGCTGGCCGACGAGTGCGGCGGGCACTACCTCGACCAGTTCACCCACGCCGAGCGGGCCACCGACTGGCGGGGCAACAACACGATCGCCGAGTCGGTGTTCGAGCAGCTGGCCCTCGAGCGACACCCGGTGCCCGAGTGGGTCGTCGTCGGCGCGGGCACCGGCGGCACCAGCGCCACCTTCGGCCGCTACCTGCGCTACCGGCGGCACCCGACCCGGCTGGCCGTCGTCGACCCGGAGAACTCCGCGTTCTTCCCCGGCTGGGTGGAGGACGAGCCGGCGTGGACCACCGGCACGCCGTCGCGCATCGAGGGGATCGGCCGGCCGCGGGTGGAACCGTCGTTCCTGCCCTCGGTGGTCGACCGGATGATCCGCGTCCCCGACGCCGCGTCGCTGGCGGCGGTGCGCCACCTCGAGCGGGCGACCGGGCGGCGGGCCGGCGGCTCCACCGGCACCAACCTGTGGGGCGCCTACCGGCTCGTCGCCGAGATGGTGGCCGCCGGGCGCACCGGCAGCGTCGTCACCCTGCTCTGCGACGGGGGCGAGCGGTACGCGCACACCTACCACTCCGACGCCTGGGTGGCCGCGCAGGGGCTGGACCCGGCGCCGTACGCGGCGGTGCTCGAGGAGTTCTGCGCGACCGGCCGGTGGACGGCGTGAGCGGGGTCACCCGCACCCCGGCACGGCGCCCCGTTACCCGGCAGTAGCCTCCACTATCGGAGCCAGGCGGGCCCGCGGGTCCGCGTCCCCCATGACCGATCGCGGAGGTAGGTCTGGCGATGAACATCGTCGTTCTGGTCAAGCAGGTCCCCGACTCCGGCACCCAGCGCTCGCTGGACCCGTCGGACAACACCGTCGCCCGCGCCGCCGCGGACAACGTCATCAACGAGATCGACGAGTACGCCATCGAGGAGGCGCTGCAGGTCAAGGAGGCGCAGGGCGGTGAGGTCACCATCCTGACCGTCGGCCCGGCCAGCGCCACCGACGCGATCCGCAAGGCGCTGTCGATGGGCGCCGACAGGGCCGTCCACGTGCAGGACGACGCCATCCACGGCTCGTGCGCGATCCAGACCTCCGGGGTCCTGGCCGCGGCGCTGCAGCAGCTCGAGTACGACCTCGTCCTCATGGGCGCCACCTCGACCGACGGCCAGGTCGCGGTCATGCCGGCGCTGCTGGCCGAGCGGCTGGGCATCCCGCAGCTGTCGGGCGCGCAGAAGCTCACCGTCGAGGGCTCGACGGTCAAGGTCGAGCGGCAGACCGACGGCGGCTTCTGGGCGCTGGAGGCGCCGCTGCCGGCCATCGTGTCCACCTGGGACACCATCAACGAGCCGCGCTACCCCTCCTTCAAGGGGATCATGGCCGCCAAGAAGAAGCCGGTGGAGACCAAGTCGCTGGCCGACCTCGGCGTCGACCCGTCCGGCGTGGGCCTGGCCACCGCCACCAGCGCGGTCGTCGACGTCACCGGCCGCCCGCCGAAGGGCGAGGGCGTCAAGGTGACCGACGAGGGCGACGGCGCGGAGAAGCTCGTGGGCTTCCTGGCCGAGCAGAAGCTCGTCTGACCCGGCCCGGACCGCAGCGAACAGGAGAGGCGAACACCCATGGCAGAGGTCCTGGTCCTCGTCGAGCTGAACCCGGCCGACGGCACCGTCCGCAAGGGCACCCTCGAGGCGCTCACCGCCGCCCGCGCGCTCGGTGAGGTCTCGGCGGTCGTCGCCGGCGGCCCCGGCGTGGCCGCCGGCGCGCGCGAGCAGCTCGCCGAGTACGGCGCGGCGAAGGTCTACGCCGCCGAGTCCCCCGAGATCGACGAGTACCTCGTCGCCCCCAAGGCCGAGGTGCTCGCGCAGCTGGTGGCGCAGGTGTCGCCGGCCGCCGTCGTCATCCCCTCCTCCCCGGAGGGCCGGGAGGTCGCCGGCCGGCTGGCCCTGAAGACCGGCAGCGGCTTCCTCACCGACGTCACCGAGATCGCCCCGGACGGCACCGCCACCCAGGTGATCTTCGCCGGGGCGCAGATCGTGCACTCGAAGGTCACGGTCGGCACCCCGATCTACACCCTGCGCGGCAACTCGGTCACCCCCGAGCCGGCGCCGGCCGCCGGGGAGACCGTGCCGGTCGAGGTCGCGCTGTCCGAGCAGGCGAAGCTGACCCGCGTCGTCGACAAGGTCGTCGAGCAGAAGAGCAACCGGCCCGAGCTCACCGAGGCGTCGATCGTCGTCTCCGGTGGCCGCGGGGTGGCCAGCGCGGAGAACTTCGCGCTCATCGAGGCCCTGGCCGACTCCCTCGGCGGCGCCGTCGGTGCCTCCCGCGCCGCGGTCGACTCCGGCTTCTACCCGCACAGCTTCCAGGTCGGGCAGACCGGCAAGACCGTCTCGCCGCAGCTCTACATCGCCGTCGGCATCTCCGGTGCGATCCAGCACCGGGCCGGCATGCAGACGTCGAAGACGATCGTGGCCGTCAACAAGGACCCCGAGGCCCCGATCTTCGAGCTGGCCGACTTCGGCGTCGTGGGCGACCTGTTCCAGGTCGCCCCGAAGGCCACCGAGCTGATCCGGGCCCGCAGGGGCTGACGGCACCAGCACGTCGAGCGGCGGCCCCCCCGGGGCGGCGCGCGCCGGGGTGTGGGGGGGCGGGCCCGCGGACGGGGGGACCTGGACGGGGGGG